>JBBTST010000007.1:0-30915 GCA_038064575.1 Patescibacteria group bacterium | reverse complement strand
ACTAGCATAGTCATTTTCTGCTAGTGGGGAAATTCATTTAGAACTCACATCATTCTAAATGTTATAATCCTACTATTATGAATGCCAACTCTAAACTAACATGGGATTTGTCACCCCTTTCAGCTTCAGACGATTCTCCTGAACTTCTCACTAAAAGGGACCGGCTTAAAAAGAAAAGCTATGAATTTATTAATAAGTGGAAAGAAAGATCTGATTATCTTCAGGACTCCCAGGTTTTAATTCAGGCACTGGATGAGTATGAGCAGTGGAATAGGTTTTTTGGTACGGATGGGGATGAAGGCTATTATTTTTCATTGAGAAAGTCGCAAAACCAGAATGATCCCAAAATCAAAGCAAGTCTTAATAAAGTTACTGACTTTTCAACAAAAATACTAAATGACATTCAGTTTTTTGAATTAAAACTATCTAAAATTCCATCCGCCAAGCAACAGGAGTTTTTGGCTAACCACACACTAAAAAAATATAACCACTTTTTGGAAAGGCTTTTTGTTAAGGCAAAATATTTGCTTTCAGAAAATGAAGAAAAAGTTGTTAACCTCTACTCTACTCCGGCCATCTCTAACTGGGTTCAAATGCTTTCTGGTTTTATCTCTAAGGAAAAAAGGAAAGTTCTAACTGAAGATGGCAAGGAGGAAGAAAAAACAACTTATGAGATTTTAAGCCTTATTGACAGTAAAGAAAAATTTGTTAGGGATAGGGCAGCTAGTGCCTTCAATTCTATTTTGGTTGCTCAAGTTGAAGTTGCTGAAAATGAATTAAATACCGTTTTACAGGTTAAAAAAATATCAGACGAGTTGCGGGGTTTTGAAAGAGCAGACAAGGCAAGACACCTAAGCGATGATATTGATTCAGAGGTAGTGGACAGCATGCTGAAGGCAGTGACTGGAAGGTTTGCCATTTCCAGAAAGTACTATGAACTTAAAGCAAAGCTTTTGGACCTTCCTAAGCTTTCTTACCATGAGAGAAATGTGGAATATGGTGAAATCTCAAAGAAATACCCATACGATGCTGCCAAGGCAATTGTTGCCAAGACTTTTACCAATCTGGATCCCGAGTTTTATGCTGTTTATAACTCCTTTCTTGAAAACGGAAATTTTGATGTTTTTCCGCAAGCAGGAAAAGCGGGCGGGGCTTTTTGTGCCGGCAGGCTTATAACTCAGCCCACTTATATCCTGCTAAATCACACAGACACTCTGCATGACGTACTGACAATTGCTCATGAGGTTGGACACGGTATTAATAATGAACTTATGAAAAAAGTCAGGCACTCGCTTGATTTTGATACTCCCCTCTCAACAGCCGAGGTAGCCTCAACTTTTATGGAGGATTTTGTACTGGAGGAAATCTTAAAGGAAGCCTCTGATACTGAGAGGCTTTCCATTATGATGATGAAATTAAACGGAGATGTCTCTTCAATTATGAGGCAGGTTGCCTGTTATAACTTTGAACTGGAGCTGCATAAAACTTATAGAGAAAAAGGTTATTTAGCTAAAGAGCAGATTAGGCAAATTTTTCAGAAGCATATGAGCTCCTACATGGGGGACTATGTTTTGCAATCGGAGGGAAGTGAGAATTGGTGGGTTTATTGGAAGCATATCAGAAACTGCTTTTATGTGTATTCTTATGCAAGCGGGCTTTTGATCTCAAAGGCACTTCAAAACTGTGTAAAAAAAGACAAAGCGTTTATAGCAAAAGTGAAGCAGTTTCTCTCCTTTGGGACCTCATCTTCCCCAAAAGACATATTCTCAAATCTTGGTGTTGCTATTTCTGATAAAAGCTTTTGGGAGAGCGGGCTTGATGAGCTAGAATTACTTCTATTGCAAACGGAAAGCCTTGCAAAAAAGCTTAAAAAAATATGATCAAGCCTTTAAAAGATGACTTTTACAGACATTTTTATAAGAGAAAATCCGCAAGAAGGAAGTTTTTAATCCTAGCTACTTATTTTTCAACCTTTGTCCTAGGCTTTTTGATCTTGGCAATAGTGGCTTCTTTTTTTGCACTGGCTGCTATTTCCCCTTTTCTGCCTGATCCTAACAGACTTACTGAAAGAAACGCCGAATTATCCACAAGAATTACTGATAAAAACGGAAAAGTTTTGTATGAGGTTTATGGGGAGAAAAACAGAACCCTTGCTAAATTTAATGAAATTTCACCTTACCTGATTGATGCTACTTTGACCGCGGAAGATGCCACCTTTTATGAACACAGCGGGTTTTATGTGATGGGTGTTTTAAGAGCCCTTGTGAATAGAGCAAGGGGTCAGGGGTTGCAGGGGGGCTCAACAATCACTCAACAGGTTGTAAAAAACACTCTTTTGAGCCAGGAAAGAACTTTTTCAAGAAAAGTAAAAGAATTCATACTGTCTTTGCAGATAGAAAACAAGTTTAGCAAAGAGCAAATTTTACAGCTTTATCTTAATGAAAGCCCTTATGGCGGTCAGAATTATGGCGTTTTTAGCGCTTCAACCGCTTATTTTGGCAAAAAACCGTTGGAGCTTAGTTTGGCTGAGGCTTCCTACCTTGCAGGGCTTCCCCAAAGTCCCACGTATTATTCTCCGTATAGCGTTAATCCGGAAGCTGGCATCAATAGACAAAAAAAAGTTTTGGATTTGATGAGACAAAAGGGTTTTGTGGACAGCAACGGCAAGAGACATACCATAACAGAAGAAGAATACAAACAGGCTTTGACTGAGGAGCTAAAATTCAGGAAATTTGCAAGCCAGATTCTTGCGCCCCATTTTGTGTTTTATGTAAGACAGCAGCTTGTGGATCAGTATGGTGAGGGTGTTGTTGAAAGCGGCGGTTTGCAGGTTGTTACTTCTCTAGATTATACCCTTCAGGAACTTGCGGAAAAAATGGTTAAAGAAGAAGTTGAAAAGTCAAAATATCTGGGTGTGGGGAACGCCTCTCTTGTGGTGCTTGATCCTAAGTCCAGGCAAATTTGGGCAATGATTGGCTCTAAAGATTTCTTTGCCGATCCAGCACCCCAGGGTTGTACCCCCGGAACAACAGGACCGGGCAGCTGTGTTTTTGAACCTAATGTAAATACCGCTCTTTCTTTAAGGCAGCCCGGGTCTTCTATCAAGCCCATAACTTATGCAGCTCTTTTATCTAAAGGTTATACAGTGGCTTCACCGTTTTTGGATGTACCCACCGAATTTGATAACGGTGACGGCAGGGAGCCTTATAAACCCGTTAACTATGACGGAAACTTTAGAGGGGTTGTGTCCATGCGAAAAGCTTTGTCCAACTCTATAAATATTCCTGCCGTTAAAGCTTTGAAAATGGCATCGCTCCCCTCAGTTTTAGAGCTGTCTAAGGAGCTTGGGTTGACAACTCTTAAGGATGCATCGCGCTATGGCCTGTCTTTGACTCTTGGCGGTGGGGAAACAAGAGTACTGGACATGACAAATGTTTTTGCAACTTTTGCAAGCGGTGGGATTTATAAAGAGCCTGTTGCAATTTTGGAAGTTAAAGATGCTTCCGGAAACATTTTAAAAAAGACCCGGGATTTACCCGGTAAGAGAGTGCTTTCTGAAGATGTAAGCTTTCTCATAAGTGATATTTTGTCTGACGATGATGCCAGAAGCGACATTTTTGGCAGAGGTAGCCTCTTATTTATCCCGGGGCAAAATGTAGCCGTTAAAACAGGTACAACCGATGATAAGAGAGATAACCATACTTATGGTTACACGCCCTCAGTTGCTGTTGGAGTTTGGGTTGGGAACAATAACAACTCAACAATGAACCCAGCTTTAGCGTCAGGTATAACCGGGGCATCCCCTATTTGGAATAAATTTATGAAGGAATATTTGAAGGAGAAAAAAGCTGAAAAATTCTCAAGGCCTGAAACAATAATTGAGAAAGAAGTGGACAAGCTGACAGGCATGCTCCCTTTCAGCGATAAGCCCACCAAGGTGGAAAAATTTGTCTTTGGAACGCAGCCTGAAACCAGAAGTCCCTGGTATGTAAGGCTTGAAATTTGCAAAGAAGATGGGCGAATAGCAAATGACGCCTGCATGGATGCTGAAAAAACAAAAGCTAAGACCTATATCAAGATTTTGGCTGAGCTACCAGAGTGGCAGGAATCAGTAGATAAATGGGTGAAAGAAAAGTATGAGGATGAGGACGAATACTTCCCCCCTACAAAGAAGTCAAAATACCCTGATGAGTAGAAATTGGGAGGCCTACTGTACTCTAAAGAAGCCCCGAGCATAGAGCATTAAAAATATAAAGGCCAACACTCCTATAGCCGCATAAATGTAACCGTGATATGGTTTCATGTTAAAAGTATAGCAAATATTTCCGCTTTTAAAAAAGAGTTAAATTTAACCTGACAAAAGCAATAAAATAAGTGTTTACAAGTGTGTTGTCCGCTTGGTACAATTTGGTTTCCTAAATCTTTAAACCCCTTTGAGTGCGGATTCGGACTTCATTTAAGGTCCGAACCACGCACTCAGTCAACAGGACTTTTCATTTAATGCCAAATCCCACAATTATCAGGATAATTCCTGCAAAACCTGATAGTATGATTAGTATGCTTGCCCAGTCAATACTTTTTTTGAAACCTACTGCAACTGCGGATGCAAGCAGCACGCTTAAAATGCTTCCTGTAGCGCTTGGTACAGGCAGGTTCCCGGCGCTAGTTATTGCCATTGTAAAAGCAAAAGCCGCCGGTAGAAAAGCAGTAGCCAAGACCGGGTAAAGAAATCTGGGATATTTTTGTGCAACAGCCATCACTACAATAGCAGGAATGATGTCTGCTACAGCAAATGTCAGAGCCCAAACCGTTGAGTTGTTAGTTATGCCACCCAACACATATCCCGCAACGGTTGCCGCTAAAAGCATTTTCCAGCTGGCAATACCATCAACAGCTTCTCTTGGTCTATTAGCAAGTGCGTAAAGCCCAAGAGTTAGACCTATGGAGAATAGTATGGGGTGGTCAGGCACTTGTCCAAAGGCAAGGCCCGTTAGGGTAGCTATTAAAGCAGCGGCCACCCCAAATTTCCGGTAGGCTTCATCAATACCTGGTGCATTTTGTAAATAGGCCACCAGAAAAAGAACTCCTGTAACGTTATAAACAACCGTTACAAGGAAAAGCCATTCGGCAGACATGCCAGCCTGCAATCCCATGCTTGCCAAATACCCACCCATAAAATCTACAGCTAGACTTCCCAGAAAGTATGGATTGGCTAGTAAGTGCTTTTTGGCTTGTGCTTGTGGCAGTACTTTAAGTTTAGTTGCCATGTGTAATTTGCTCCTTTTCTTTAAGATTATTTTTAGACTAACATATAACAAACATTAGAACAACATGGAATGTCTCTTTTGGTTTAAGTGTTTTGCGTTAATTAAGTAAAATTTGGTTTGTATACCGTGATTGTCACCTTTTTCTTATGCTCCTTGGAAAGAGTGGCATCTTTGTAAGGGGTGTTTTTTAAAAGTACTCTTGTGCCGTCCTGAAATTCTTTGGAAAGTTTTTCTATAAAGGGGCCTACTTCTTCACGTTCATCAAGAGTATAAGTAATATCTTCTATTATAAAATTTTTAACAGAGGTTAAAGTTTTTGGGAGAAAGCTCTGATCTTGAAGTAAACTTACTTGTTCTAAATCAAGTTCCGCATATGAAGTTGTGCCGTCCAAGTCTGAGAAAGAGCAGATTTTTTGTTTGATTATGCCAATACTTCCTATGCTAACTGTTCCACACAAAACATTGGCGGAAATATTTTCTTTAAATAGACTGTGTTTAGCGTTTATTATTGATAACTTGTCCAAGCCAAGTTGTTTTAAGGCTTTGAAAACCGCTTCTTTAAGGCTTAGAAACTGTGTGTATTGATCAGAGTTTTTTTGTAAAAAAAGTAGGGCTGCTTTTCTTTGTTCAATATATTTGTCAAAGCCTGTTTTTTTGGGGTCCTGATAGAATGTTTTACCTATTTCAAACAGTGAGATTTTGGTGGCCTGGTGCTTAAGATAAGTTTGTGCATACCCTTTGAGGGATGTAAAAAGCTCTGTTCGCATTGTGTTTAGCTCTTCATTCCAGGAATTTTCAAGCCTTACGGCTTTAAAGCTCTTGTTATCTACAAGATAGTTTTCAGAAGTGACAAGGTTTAAAGCTTTCAGCTGACTTTCGTCCTGAATTTGAAGGCCTATCACCTCTGTGAGGCCTAAATTAACAAGTATGTCTCTTAGTTTTTCTTCAAGCTGCATAATGGGAAAAGCTAAAACTTCCGGCGAAGGTTTTTGAGGAAGATCTGAAGGTATTAGGTTGTAACCCCTGATTCTTAGAATCTCTTCTATTACATCCTCTTCCATTGTCACATCCGTTCTAAAGTAAGGTACTTTAACTATCAACTTCTCATTGTGAACTCCCTCAATTAAAAACTCTAAGCTCTCAAGAATCTTTCCGGCCTGGCCAAGCCCAATAGTCTCCCCTGCCAACAAGTCTAGCCTCTCTTTGGTGAGTTCTATTGTTCTGTCCTCCGGTTTGTTTGGATAATAATCAAAACTTGAGAGTTCAGGCTCAAGGTTGCACACGGATTTCATAAGATAAATAATTCTTGCAAGCGCAAGCTCACAGTATTGGGGATGCAGGTATTTGCCAAGTCTGGCAGCAGTTTCATTTCTCACATTTAATCTTAGGGCTGATCTTCTTGCTGTTGGCTGATCGTAAAGCCCTGCTTCAAAAAGCACATTTTTAGTGCTTGTAGTAATACCAGACTCTTCCCCGCCGACGGCTGTTGTTAAGGTAAGGGGTTTTTTGGAATCAGAAGCTAGAAGGTCGTTTTCATCAAAACTAAGCGTTCCACCATCAAAAGTTTTAAGGCTTTCCCCTTTTTTGGCCTGTCTTAAAATGATCTCATCAAAACTGTCAAGGTCAAAAGCGTGTGTTGGCATGCCAAGCTCCAGCATCACATAATTTGTTATATCTATAATCGTGTTTTTAGGTTCTAGGCCAAAGGCTAACAATCGCAATTTAAGCCATTTAGGGGAGTCAGAGGCTCTAACATTTTTATAAATCACAGCTCTCCATCTTAGTACTCTGTCCGACTCAATCTTAATTTTAAAGTTCTCATTCTGAGTGGTTGGTATAATGGAAAGCTTGGGAAATTTTAGTTTTTCTCCTGTTGCAGCTGCAAATTCTCTTGCTATGCCTACTATGCTCATTGTGTCACTCCTGTTTCCTCTGTCTTCAAGGTCCAGCACAAAGTCTTGATGCTCTTCAACAATAGGTTTATCCAAAGCGTGTCCAATACTTGTCAAAAGCATTGCAGCCTCTTTAGGCGTCTTTTTTGTATCTATATATTCTTTAAGCCAGTTATAAGGTATCCTCATAGACTAAATTCCCTCCGTGCAAATGTCTGATGTCTTCAATGCCAAATTGGGTCATGATTATTCTGTCAAGGCCCATCCCAAAGGCAAACCCGCTATATTTCCTGTAATCAATCCCGCATTTTTCAAGCACATTTCTGTGGATCATACCGCTTCCCAGAATCTCAATCCAGCCTCTATGTTTACAAATTCTACACCCCTCCCCTTTGCAGAAACTGCATAACACATCCATTCCCGCTCCCGGTTCCACTTCAGGATAGTATTTACATCTAAGTCTTGTTTTTACGTCTTTGCCGTACATGAATTTGGCAAATTCCTCAAGAGTTGCTTTAAGGTTTGCCATACTTATACCTTCATCAACCAGTACGCCCTGGTATTGCTGGAAGAGTGCGTGATTGCTTGGGTTTATCAGTTCGTTTCTGTAGGAAATTCCGGGTACTACAAACCTTAGTGGGGGTTTGTATGAAGATAGTATCCTGGTTTCAACGCTTGAAGTATGCGTTCTTAACAAAATTTCAGGGGACTCAATATAAATTGTGTCTTGCAAATCTCTTGCCGGATGGTCTTTTGGCAGGTTTGTCTTTTCAAAATTGAATGCATCCTCCTCTATGTCTCTTCCTTCCGCAACAGAGTAGCCGTGCCTTATAAAAAAAGAATTCATTTTTCTTATAACTTGTGTGTCCGGGCTAAGATGGCCAATTTTAGGAGATGTGTGGGGTAAAGTTAAATCAAACCACTCTTTTGATTCATCAGTTGCCAATAGAAGATCATTGGTTCTTGATAAGAACATTTCCTCAAGCTGGTTTTTTGCTAAGTTTATATTTCTTCCTAATTCAGCCTTGTGCTCTTTAGAGGCACTTTTAAGAACGTCAGTCAGAGTGTTGAAATGAGATTTTTTTCCAACCAGAAAATTAAGCTTTAAAATGTTTAGTTCTTTTAAGGATTTTGCGCTTAGAAGTTTTTCTTTTGCCTCTGTTAGAATTTTTGAAAGGTTATCTTTAATATCTTCCATAACTTCTAGTAAGTTTAATCCTTTAGGTTTGGATAGGAAAGCCAGAAGTGTGAACTCCCAAAGTAATGCTTTTAGCTTTTTGCTTTGTTTACTACTTCTCCAAAAGCTTTTGTGTCTGTTGCCGCCATATGGGCAAGACTCTTTCTATCAAGGCCAATGTTTTTATCTTTAAGCATTTTGATGAATCTGGAGTATTTCACATCAAACGGCTTTAAGGCTGCGTTAATTCTTACAATCCACAACCTTCTTATATCTCTTCTTCTTTGTCTTCGCCCTGCAAACGCATATTCGCCGCTTTTCCAAACCGCATCCGACGCTCTTTTCCACAGCCTATGGCGTGACCCATAATACCCCTTAGCCAGCTTTTTAATTTTGTTGTGTCTTCTTCTTGTTCTGATTCCGCCTTTTACTCTTGTCATAGTTTAGTTAAGAGCCAGGTAATGCTCTCCTATAATTTTTTACGGTTGTAGTGTTTAATGGCTGCTGTCTTGCATTTCTGTGCTTTCTTCCGCTTGCCAGCTTTACTCTTAAATGTCCTCCTGTAATTTTATATCTCATTAGCTTGCCGCTTGCGGATATTTTTATTCTTTTTGCCAAAGTCTTTTTTGTTCTAAGTTTCATATCTTTTGCCAAAATTTTACCTGGGAAGAAGAGTTGTGCTTATCATCTTGCCAATAAGCCTGGGTTCGCTTTCCTGTTTTGCTATATCCGTCAGGTCATGAATGGCCTTGTTGATTTTTTCAAAACCAAGCGCCGGATACGCAATCTGTCTTCCGCTAAATTTAATTGTAAATTTAACTCTGTCTTTTCTTTCCAAGAATTCCCTTGCCCTGCCAATTTTTAGTTCAAGGTCATTTTGGCCAATGTTTGGACCAAACACAAATTCTTTAAGCTCAGACTGCTTGGACTTTGCCTTGGCCTGCGACTGATTCTTGCGCTCATCGTACAAAAACTTCTTGAAATCAAGGATTTTTGCAACCGGAGGAATAGCCTTAGGTCCAATTTCAACAAGGTCAAGGCCTTCTTTTCTGGCTAAATCCAAAGCCTGGAATTTTTGCATAACTCCAAGGTTTTCACCCTTAGATGAAATAATTCTCAGCTCCCTTGCAAATATTCTTTCGTTTGTTTTATATCTTTTGGCTTGGTTCATTTAGTTAATTTACTCTGGTAAGTTATCATACTAAGCCTTATAAATCAAGGCTTCGTGAGCTTATGCGCTCCCCTACCCTACTTATTGCGTCCAAAGCTTTTAGTGCACCCAAGTCCTCTCCCGTTCTCAGTCTTACACTAACAGTATTAGCTTCAACCTCTTTTTTGCCAACAATAAACATATAAGGAATTTTTTGCATTTGCGCATCTCTGATTTTGGCCTGCATTGTTTCATCTCTGTCATCAAGTTCTACTCTTATGTCTTTCTCAAGAAGCTTATCTTTTAGTCTTTGTGCATAGTCAGCCTGATTTTGAGAGATTGGAATAAGTTTTACTTGCAGGGGTGAAAGCCATACGGGAAAAGCGCCTGCAAAATGCTCAATCAAAAAGCCAATAAACCTTTCATGCGAGCCCAAAGGAGCTCTGTGAATCACAGCACAAAGTTTGTCACTTCCGTCTTTGTCTGTGTAGGTCAGATTAAACCTGCCCGGCATAAAAAGATCAAGCTGATTTGTGGAAATTGCAAATTCCCTGCCTATTGAGCTTCTGATTGTAAAATCTGTTTTTGGTCCGTAAAAAGCGGCCCCGCCAATATCATCTACAATTCTGATGCCTGATTTAGCACAGGCACTCCTCATTAACTTTTCAGCCCTATCCCATGTTTCTTTGTCCCCATGATACTTATTTGTCTTTTTAGGATCAGGAAGCCCTATGGCTATATAGTAATCCTCTTTTGTCAGGCCAAAGATTTTGTAATAGAACTCATGAAGCTCTAATACTTTCAAAAACTCCTCTTCAGCCTGCTCCAGTGTGCAGTATATATGAGCGTCATTTTGGCAGATGCTTCTTACCCGCATAAGGCCAAAAAGAGTTCCCGAGAGCTCATACCTATAAACCATTCCATACTCTGCGTATTTGATTGGAAACTCTCTGTAAGAGTGTTTCTTGGATTTGTAAATCATGTGATGGTGTGGGCAATTCATGCCTTTCAGAAAGTATTCTTCTCCGTCAATCTCCATAGGAGAATACATGTCGTCTCTGTAATACGGCAGATGGCCGGATATCTCAAACAGAGTGTGTTTTGCAATATGGGGCGTTGACACTCTTTGATACCCTAACTTTTTTTCCGTTTCCTTTGCAAGTTTTTCAAGCTCTTCTCTTATGATTGTGCCTTTTGGGTTCCATAGAATAAGACCCGGGCCAACTTCTTCTGAGATTGTAAAAAGCTCAAGCTCCTGGCCCAATTTCCTGTGATCTCTTTTTTTAGCTTCCTCAAGCTGCCCCAAATATTTGTCTAATTCTTCCTGTGTGTTAAAGGCAGTACCATAAATTCTTGTAAGCATTTTGTTTTTTTCATCCCCATGCCAATAGGCTCCCGCAACGCTTAAAAGCTTAAAAGGACCAACTTTACCTGTTGAGGAAATGTGAGGTCCAGAGCATAAATCCACATCCGAGTCCTTGGCGTCTGGTTTGCCTGTCCAGTAAAGGCTTAACTCCTCTCCTTTTTGTATTGCCCTATTTATCCAGTCTAATTTGTAAGGATTATCTAAAAACAAGTTTTTGGCTTTTTCTTCATCAACCACTTCTTTACTGATTGGAAGGTCTTTGGCAATTATTCTTTTCATTTCAGCCTCAATTTTGGGAAAGTCAGCCTCGGAAATCTTTCCTTCATAGTCAAAATCAAAATAAAAGCCTTCTTCTGTTGCAGGTCCCATTGCTCTTTTAAGTCCCGGGAATAAATTGGTCATTGCAAGGTGAAGTACATGTTCACACGAATGCCTCATGGGCATCAGAGGGTTATTTTTTAACTCTTTTTTCATTTTGCTCATAAGTTTTACCTAATCAATTTAGTTAACTTTTTATACTTTGTAAATTGGCTGATTTATGAATTGTAGCGGTTAAACTTGTACCCCTTCCGGGGTTGTGTTGGTTTTAAAAGTTAGTAAGTGCCTGAAATGCTTTAGCATAAGCTAAAACAGTATAACACATGTTACATTTGTGAAGCCTGCGTAAAAGTTGCACAATGTGAAGAGCAAAGAAAGGAGATACAAATGGCTAAGAAAATCCTCTTAGTTTCTAGAACGCGAGGGTATCAGAGGCTTTTTAAGGAGTTTCCCAATCTTGAGATCCGTGAATTTAACTCCGAGCTGCTCTTACTGGCTGCCGCCAAAAAGTCTCGGTCGGTACCGGTGTTTGTGGTTTTGGAACACGGGTACAAAGGGCTTATTGAAAATCTTTTGGAACAGGGTAACAAGGTTGTTGTCCTTGTTGATTTTCAATTCGTAAGACTGTCTTCCTTAAACGGCGTGAGAAAATCGCCTAGGGTAAGACTGGTTGTAATTAAGGTCAATCCGCCAAAAAGTAAGAAAGGGCTTTTTTCTGATGAAACAATGAAGGCTCTAAAAAAAGCCCTTGCCTTTGCCAAAGTGTCTTGAACTTTGCTATATGCGAATTTCAGGACACTTTTTGGTTCTGTAAGCGTTCATTTTGTCACTTCGTTCAGAAATGGTATATTCAAGACAATCTCAAAAAACAGAAAGGATAACAAAAATGACCACTGCAATTCGCAGATTCAACTGGATGATTGCCCTTTGGGTGTTTTCGACAGCCTTGCTTTTGGTGATTGGGTACGTTATTCGTGACGAACCCAATATTGGAAGGCTTGTGATCGGAGCTTTGGGGGCCTTAGCACCTTTTTTGCTCTCAACAGCTAATGATATGGACACCCGAAGAAAGGGGTTCTCCGGGAAGACCTTAAAAGCAAAGGTTGAATGGGCTTTTGAATTCGCCTGTGAGCTTTATCTTACTAATTACTATGCGGGTCTTCGAAGATATAGTGATATACAAACCTTTCTCGGCCGAATCTGCATCGGCTTAGGAATAGTTACAACCCTGCTGGGAGCAATCGGAGTTTAGAAGTCGCTTGGAATTTCTGTATGCGGTTAATATTACAAGGTGTTAACCGCATTACTTTCTTGAGCGATACTGCTCATTTCTACTCAAAATCTTTTTTTGTAGAACCCTCTGTTTTCCCCATAACTTTAATTTGTGCCAGATAAAAAAAAGTGTTATATATTCAGATAACCTATAATATAGGAAATCTAACGGAAGGAGTTTTAATAAGATGAGTTACAAAAAGAGTAACTTTGCATCAAGGAGATTTGCCAAAATATTCGTTTTTTGGGGTATATTGGCTTTTCTCTCTACCTTCTTCAACCTTGAAAGAGGAGGCCCAAATTTTCCCGATATCCTCTTGGGGATTGTGGGGCTATATGGCCCGTTTATTTTTTGGACTGTGCTAGATCTTAGGTTCAGGAAGAGCACACCAAAAGTTGCGGGAATCTTCTGGACGTTTGAATCCACGTGCAGACTATTTCTCTTTGAAACCTACATGGGTTTGAAGTGGTATTGGACTGCTCAAATTTGGTTAGGAAGGATGTGTATGGTACTGGGGTTTATCCTTTCCATTTCCGGATTTTTGGGATTTTAGTTTAGGATCCTCCCATAACTGTAGTCTATATTTATGCCATCATAGTCTTTAAAAAACTGTGATGGCATTATTTTTTTGCTCTGTAACGCTCATTTTTATTTAGGATTTTTTTCCTAAGTCTTAAAGATTTTGGTGTAACCTCAATGAGCTCATCGGATTCAATAAAAGTCAAAGCTTCTTCTAAACTCATGACTTTAGGTGGAGTGAGCATTATTCCAAAAGCGCTGTTTCCGCTCCTAACATTAGTCAAAACTTTTTCTTTGGCAACATTTATGTCTATGTCTTCTTGTCGGGTATTAAGCCCCACAATCAAACCCTCATACACTTTTGTCCCGGGCTCAATAAAAGTAACTCCCCTACCCTGCGCAACCTCAAGCCCGTTTAGGGTTGCCCCTCCGGTGTCTGAAGCCACAAGCACGCCATTTCTAAGTTTTGGAGTGTAGTCGTCTAACACCTCGAAGGAAGAAAATATAGAATTCACAACTCCCGTTCCTTTTGTGAGTGTCAAAAACTGTGACCGAAAGCCAAGCAAATTCTTAGTAGGAATTTTATATTCTAAGTGCACAAAACCTTTTCCGTTGTTTAGCATGTCCATAAGTTTTCCGCGTCTTGCGCCCATTTCCTGACTGATATTCCCCATAAACTCTTCTTTTATATCTATAAAAACCTGTTCTTGGGGTTCGCACTTTTTGCCATCAACTTCTTTTAAAATAACTTCTGGCCTTGACACCTGAAACTCAAGCCCTTCGCGTCTTAGCGTTTCGATTAGTACAGACAAATGAAGCTCGCCCCTACCTGACACATAAAAATCGCTGCCTTTTGGGTTTGCTTCCACTCTTAAACCCACGTTTGTTTCAATCTCTTTTAAGAGCCTGTCCCCTAAAACTCTTGAGGTTGCGTATTTTCCCTCCAAGCCTGAAAAAGGAGAAGTGTTAGCTCCAATTGTCAGTTTCAATGTGGGCTCTGTGATTTTAATTCTTGGTAAAGGTTCTGAAATAACCTCGTCTGCTATAGTGTCGCCTATTTTTGCGTTTCCTGCGCCAACAATTGTAACAATGTCACCGGCTTCAGCCAAAGTAGCCTCAACCTTATTTAATCCTTCGGCAAGAAGTATTTTTTCAGCCTTTATCACTTCCACACCATGCTCTTTAAACAGTTTGAGTTTTTGGCCCTGTGTAATTTTACCGCTTAAAATTTTCCCAATCGCGTGCTTGCCCAGATGATTATCCCAGTCAAGGCTTGTGACAAGCATTTTAAAAGGCTCCTTAAGATCTACCTTGGGACCGTTGAAATGAGCCAAAATCGCATCCAACAAAGGAATCAGGTTTTGCGATTCATTCTCTCTCCAGTCGTCCAAGCTTTTAAAAGCTCTGCCTTCTCTGCCTATAGCATAAACAACCGGAAAGTGAAGTTGCGAATCAGTTGTAGCAAGATCCAAAAACAGATGTTCAGTTAGTCTCAAAACCTCTTCAGGCCTGGCGTCTTTTTTGTCAATTTTATTCACAACCACAATAATCTTTAAGTTTTGCTCAAGTGCTTTTTTCAATACAAAGTTTGTTTGAGCCATAGGCCCTTCTTGCGCGTCAACAATTAAAAGCGCGCCGTCGGCCATGTTTAAGACTCTTTCAACTTCTCCGCTAAAATCGGCGTGTCCAGGGGTGTCTATGATATTTATTTTCACGTCTTTGTAATGGATTGACACGTTCTTTGCAAAAATTGTGATGCCCCTTTCTCGTTCAAGGTCGTTTTTGTCTAAAATTGCCTCTTGAGTCATTTCGGTTTGGTTGTCTCTAAAAACGTGGGTTTGCTTTAGCATACCGTCAACAAGCGTGGTTTTGCCATGATCAACGTGGGCTATGATTGCAATGTTTCTAATATCTTTTCTTTCCATATATACAGCAAATTCTGACAGAGCGTTTAAAATCTAGTAACAACGGAATTTTTAAGCTTAGCCGGAGGCATAAAAAAGCGCCCTTTCGGACGAGTTTAATTGTAACACAAAAAGGCTTTGCCTGTTTTACATGGCATGTGGGATTTTTAAAAGTACCTTCCTACACATCTGCCGTTTGGGGCGTGAAGCTGCCCCCACTACACTTAATTGAAATTCTTATAGGTGGGTAGTACATTTATCTTAAGAAAGGAAGAGTGACATGGACAATAACAGTTATCCATGTAAAGGTCATTGTTGCAGCTGTGGGACGGACTGCTGTTTGAACACAGGGCACCATTGCCCCTGCTGCTGTAATGACTATAAGTGTAAAAAGATGGTTTTAGTCCCGTTTGCAAAAGGAAAGCTTTTTCTGATTTCTATGGGACTTGCAGCTTTAATCCTCTTTTTGTGGGTTGCCGGGTGGGGCGTTAGTCTTTAATGACGCCCCCTTTCACTACTGTTTAATTTTTTTCTTCAAAAAAAGGTATAATAAACCCATTAAATATGTGAGGCTATGAAAAAAGTTGTCATTGTATATTCTAAAAGCGGAGGGGGGCACTTAACTTTGGGAAAAGATGCTAAGGAGGCTCTTGAGACCTATTACCCGGGTGAGTTTGATGTAAGTTTTTTTGATCCTCTGCCATCAATCAGCACTTATCTTTACGGCAAGCTCGGCTCCGACTGGCCAGGGCTTTGGGGACTTTTATACCATTCCACAAACAAAACTCTCCTTGCAAAGGTAATAAATCTTCTGGGATCAACTTCCATAACAAATAGAATCTTAAAGTATTTAGAAAAGGTAAAACCTGACGTTATTATAATTAACCACGCTGCCACTACATTTGGAGTAGAAAAGGCTGTGAGAAAACTTGGTATAAAGCCAAAAATTGTTGTGGAATTTGCCGATCCCTTCTCAGTTCATAAGCTATGGTACGCTTATAAAAATGCAAATTTGTATTTGGCTCTTGTTGAGGAAACCATTTCAGATGCTGTCAAAAATGGAATTCCTAAAGATAAACTAGTAAAAACCGGTTATCCTGCTTCCAGCAGGTTTGATGCTTCTCGTTATTCCAAAGCCACCACGCGTGAAATTCTCAACTTAAAACAGGATAGTTTTGTACTCTACGTTGGAGGCTCGGGTCAGGGTGGAGGCAGCCTTTTAAAGCTATGCAAAAAACTTGGGGAGAACAAGACTATAAAAAACAGGTGTCAGCTTGTCATAGTTGCTGGCAGAAACCCGTCGCTTGTAAAAAAATTGGTAAAGTTATCTGCAGTGGATACCACCTTTTTTAATGTTTTTGCCCATGCTAATAATGTGCCTCAATTGTTGTCCGCTTCAGATTTAATTGTTGGCAAAGCAGGCCCGAGTTTTATATTTGAAGCTCTTTTCATGGGAAAACCGGTTTTTTCAACAGCGTGCCTTCCGGGTCAGGAGGAAGGAAACCTTGAATTTATACAAAGAGAAGATGTAGGTTGGGTAGAAAAGAATTTAGACAAAGCGGTTTTGCAAATAGAAAGAATTGTCATAGATCCAAAACTAATTGAAGAAAAGCTAACAAATGTAACGCGAGTTGTTAAGTTGCATGAAAACTCCCAAAAGAAATTTGCAACAGAAATTGCCAAACTCTGCGGTGTTGAAAGCTTCTAGAATTGGTGGGCCCGACAGGAGTCGAACCTATGACCTCCTCGATGTCAACGAGGCGCTCTAACCATCTGAGCTACGAGCCCTAAATTTACTTCTTCTCTTCAAAATACTCGTCTATTATTCCGTACGCCTTTGCGTCTTTTGCTGTCATGAAAAAGTCCCTGTCCATGTCTTTGAGAACCTTTTCTTTTTTCTGACCCGTGTTCTTAGCAATCACATCCGCGCTCAAATCCTTAAGCCTCAATAGTTCCTTAGCGTGAATCTCAATATCAGAAGCCTGCCCTTCCATTCCCTGTGTCAGAGGTTGATGGATCAGGATAATAGAATTTGGCAGAGCATATCTTTTCCCTTTGGTTCCGGCAGACAAAATCAATGAAGCCATAGAAGCCGCCATACCAATACAAATTGTAGAAACATCGCATGACAAGTGTTTAATTGTGTCATAAACCGCCATGCCTGAGTACACGCTTCCACCGGGACTGTTAATATAAAGCTTAACATCCTCCTTAGGATTCTCAGCCTGCAAAAACAAAAGCTGAGCAATAACCGTATTGGCAACAGCTGAGTCAATTGCATCCTGCAAAAACACAATTCTGTCTTTTAGTAAACGCGAGTAAATATCATACGAGCGCTCATAGCCCTTTGGATCTTTTTCTACAACAATTGGCACAAGTTGAGACATATTATTTTTCCTCCTCTTTAACTTTTGAGCTTTGATCTGGATCTTTATCAAGCTCGGACAAAAGCTTACTGATAAGCTTATTTTTGGCAAGCACGCTCACAATATACCATCTGTCCTGCCCTTTTTGAAGCTTCTCCTTAATGGCAGCGTCAGGCATTGCATTAATTGCAGCTTCAATTTCACTATCCTCTACTTTTATGTTTTCATCCTCAATTGCCTTGGCAAGCGCAAACTCAGCCGTCAGGGTTTTGAGAGCATAAGATTGATACTCAAGCCTTAAGTCCTCTGCCGACTTATTCTGTGCTGTTAGGTACTGCTCAATAGTAAGGCCCAAAGTTTCAGCCTGTTGCAAAAGTCTTGCAAGCATTCTTGTTACCTCTTCTTCAATAAGCATGTCTGAAACTTCAAGTTGGGCTTGTCCAGCAAGCGTTTCAATCACAGCATCAACAGACAGACCTTTAAACTCTTCTTTCTTTTCTGCCTTTTTCTCAGTATGTAACTCCTTAAGTACTTTCTTATAATCTTTTAACTTTACTTCAGGTTTTGTGGGAGTTACGGCTTCAAATTCAAAATCGTCATTTTTGGCAAATTTCTTGATTGTAACTTTTGGGTTGCCAATCGGGCTGACTTTATTTTCTTTAACGGCGGCAACATAGTAATGCTGTAATAAATGATTAACTACTTCCCCGTTTAGATCAGCCTCTTTAGTGTTTTTTTCAACAAGTTCCAGCGGAGCTTTGCCTTTTCTAAAGCCTGCAATTTCTGCATCTTTGGCAAATTCCTCCAAAACGTGATAGTACATCTGCCTAACTTTGTCAGACGGAACTTTTACAGTCATTTTCAGGGTGGCTTTGGGCTGTTTCTCAATAGTTACTTCCATAGCAAAGTATTTTATCACAAGTTGCTTCTTCCCACTAAAAACAGTTTGTGAAATAATAAGCGTATGGACATGGCAAGGCTTGAAAGCGCGTTATATCATCCAATTAAAGCACTTCTTGTGCTTGTGCCTTACACCCTCCTTGCTTTTTTTATAGGAAAAGTTACTCTAAACACTCAAATCAAAGCAGAACTTTTTATAATTTCTGCAGGAGCAATTTGTTTTTTTCTCGATCTTTTTTTACAGACTCTTCTGGAGCAGGATGCTATTGGCAGATTTGTTTATGTTGTTCTAGTGTTTCTGTTGCTATTTTTTCTCATTTACACCGTTGTTCCTTCTTATGTATTACTCCTTGCCGGTAGAGGAGATTTGACAGTTCAGCTTTTAATGGGTTTTCAAGCCTATTTGTTAACTTTCTTTATTTACAGATCCGTTAAAAAGTTCTTTACAATTCTGTGGGATTTGGAAATTGCCTAGTTTCACTGTTCTTCTTTAATCTTTTTGGTGCCGGAAGGGAGAATCGAACTCCCACGGAGTTATTTAAGCTCCATTGGGTTCTAAGCCCAACGCGTCTGCCAATTCCGCCATCCCGGCACAAACACTTAAATCTTTTCAACTATATCAGATTTTTAAATTTCCTAAACCGGGGTTGTTTTTGCTTGGGAATTTGATTTGTAGGAATGTTGTATCAGGCTTAGGTTTTGTAATAAAGCATTGCATCTCTAAAATATTGAATGCTTTTGCACCATCGACCTTTTGAGGGAGGTGTATACCTTTTTTCAACTTCGCAAGGTTCTATGAGCCCTTTCCCAAAGAAATTTTTAGACAAGTCAGAACCAATTTTATCCATTGCTTCCTCCCAGCTTGTGAACTTGGTTACCGTATCGCCATAAATCCCGTACCCCCACGCGTTATAAGAATCGGGGATCATTTGCTTTCCGCATGTAGATTCCTGCCAGGCAATGGCCGCAAGCCACCAAAATTCAAAATTATATTTATCCGCAACCTCAACCATTTTGACGCCCGTTCCGGTCAAAGGGCATTTATATTTTGCAAAGTACTGGTCAATAATCTCAGCTCTGGAATCCTTCCCTGTTACAGCCCCAAGTACCTCTCCTGTAACATGCGGATTAGTTTGAAAAATAGAATAGGTAATTAGCTTAGGACTTTCTTTTCTGGCAAACAAAAAAAGGGTAAGAGACAAAGCAACAATATTAGCGCTAACGTACCAAATCACAATCAGGGCAGAAAACCTAAGTTTTTTCATAAGTCTACACTGTATTGTAGCATATTTGAGGTTGAGTCAAATTTTTAAGAAATTCCAGGAGTCTGATTGAAAAGGAGTAAGTTTTAATTTCCTGTCTTCAAAGCTGTGTTTTAGGTGTCCAATACTGGCATTTGTTGAATCCTCCCCAGATAGGCTATAATCTCCTAAATTCTTCAGAAGAAAGGCAAATTCCATTGAGATGAGAAAAAAAATCGTGATTATTGGTGTGATAACACTTTTGATCCTAGCCATACCGGTTCTCTACTTTATTTTAGGCTGGAGAACCAAGGAACAAGTGGACCTACAGCCTACAAAAGAAGTTCAGGAAATCCAAATCACACAGACCAAAATTGAGAATTATGTCTTATATGGGTCTTTTCCTTGGCAAAAAGATACCATGAAGCTCATTCAAGACTGGGCTACAAAAGAGGCATATGACATTCTCATAATTGACCAGGGAGAATACTTTACCGGAGAAGAGGGAGAACAGTTTCAGGTTTGGGTGTACTGCTTAGGAGGCTCGCTAACAACATTAAGTTGTGAGCTATCCTACAGGACATTCGATCAGCTCTTTAGGAAAGAATTCCCCTGTTATTTTATTCCATGTCAAACAGCTTGGCTTATGCCTTAAGGTTTTAAGCCAAGCTAGATTTCATAAAATTTCTGTCTTCCCCTGTAAAATTTTCCAACAAAATAGCCAAAAGCAAAACCTCCAATATGAGCCCACCACGCAACTCCTCCGCCAGAAGTGTCCAAAAAGCTAGCAGTCCCGCTGAATACTTGTGACAAAAACCACAAAGCCAAAACAAAGCTTGACGGAAGTTCCACAATTGTAAAAAAAGGATACATTACAAGTGTTTCAATTCTGCTATTTCTAAAATTCACAAAATAAAAGCCAAGGACCCCGGCAATCGCCCCGCTTGCCCCAAGCATAGGAATACCGCTTCCAAAGCTAAAAACAAACTGCAACAGGCTTGCAGCAATTCCGGACAATAAGTAAAACAAAACAAAGCCAATTTTTCCAAGAGCAGCCTCAACATTATCTCCATAAATCCACAAAAACCACATATTTGAAATAAAATGCACAAACCCTCCATGTAAAAACATTGAAGTAACAAAGGTTTTTAAACTCTCAAGTCCGCCAACGCCAATCAACGCTGGCACAAGTCCCCACTTATATATAAAAGCTTCAGGATCCACAGCGGTAATTTCCAAAAACAAAACATACGCGCATGCAAGTATTATAAGAATAGTAATAAGCGGAAATTTGTGAGACGGCTGCGAGTCCCTAAGCGGAAACATATCGCAATTTTACCACACGCGGTTATGAGCTAGGACATGGTAGCTACTCCAAAAGACAATCACTCAACTTGTCGAGCTGACTTCATAGAAAAAAACGTTTTATAAAAAGCGGAAAATGTGTTATTAACAACCTAGAAAGGAGACAAAAAAATGTCAACGTTAGTTGCAAATTTGGGATTTCCAAGGGTCCACATACCAAGGAAGACACTTGGGAAACTCACCATCCTGATTCTTGCGGCTTTATTGGTAGCAAACCTGACAACAAGAACTAAACTTGAAAAGAAAGAAACCGGATTTGAGATTGGTTTCGCTACCAAAGCTGTGGGTTTTGTGGCTTCTTGCCAAAATTACCCAGACAACAGCGGCTTTGTTATAAAGCTCACGCTTTTCTGGGGAGGGCTTGAATCCAGCCAACAATCAGACTACCAGCCGGAGAAAAAACCCTCGAAACCGCCAATTTGCTCAAATGAGATTGAATCTGTGTTGGCGTTGCTAACCGGGGCTGTTAGAAGGGCGTTCAGACAGCTTGATGTTCCTACATCGCTTGGAGACAATCTTGAGGTATTGATCATCCAGTCGGTGAGGGCCGTCTTAAAAGTGTGGTACTAGAAAACAAACGCCTCAATCAGTATGTTCAAATAGGGGGTATTTATTTAAATATCCCCTATTATGTTGGATACTCTTTAAGTCTCTCTCAATAAGAGATCTCAACACGACTCCACAAAACCCAAATTTCTATCCAAAGCTCTTTCATCTTGACTTCAAAGCTTTGTTCAAATTAGACTAATATCAATGCTCCACTTCCAAGAAGACCAAAACGAAACTCCTGTCGATCAAAACCCAGATCAAAACGACCGCACTAAAAAACAGCCGCGCGATGAAAACGGACAGTTCACAAGCCCAAACAACCCCGACCAGAGCAAATTACCCTTCATCTCTGTATCATCCACTCCGCAAACCGAAGCAAAAAAACAGGTAACTCAAGCGGCAACCAAAATCCCTCCCCTGCTCGACGTCAAAATCGCAAACCCTTTCACCTATTTTAAGCTCTGGTGGAACAAAACCATGGCCAAAGAAGGTATCGACTTTAAGCTCAAAATCCACCCCATTACAGCAATAGCAATAACAGCACTCATTGCAGCGGGATCATTTGGCCTTGGCCACATCACCTTCCCAAAGACAATAACAAACTACATCCCCCAGCTAGCCCAGCCCACGCCGACTCCCGAACCAAACCCCTGGCGCGACACAGCCTTCACAGGAATTCTTCGCTACAGCGACGCAAACAAAACCTACTATCTTACCACCCAAGCTTCCGAGGCAATCACACTCGAAGTCCCCTCAAATGTAGAGCTTTCAAAGCAAATCTCAAAACGCATTTTCGCGACAGGTTCTTACAACGACCAAACAAAAATCCTCAAAGTAAATTCGGCAACAGATCTGGAAATCCTACCACTAAAAATCACCCCCATCCCAATCACCTCCTCCCCCTCCGCAACCCCTAAACCATATTGACATATCAGTACAACGTCAGTACAATCGATGTATGCTAACCCAAAAACTTTATAAAAACGGAAACTCTGTTGCCGTGACCATTCCTAAAGAGTATTTAAAAGAGCTAAATCTTAAAGAAGGAGCACTAGTAGAGCTTGATCGTGATGCAGAAACGCAAACAATTATCATTTCTCCAAAGGCCACCTCAAGAGTAGACTCTTCTGTCACGCCAAAGTTCTTAAACTGGCTTGAAGGATTTGCCAGCCAATATAACGACGTATTAACAAAACTTGCTAAAGAATAAGCTATGGCTAAAGTGCGCTTTCTTACTCTAGAGCAGGTTTTAGCAACTCATCACTTTTTAATTGAAAATTACGGTGGATCTCACGGTGTTAGAGATCTGAAAATGCTGGAATCTTCTGTGTACCGCCCTCAAGCCTTCTTTGGCGGAAAATTTCTTTTTCCCACAATTTTTGAAAAAGCTGCTGCTTTAATGTGCCCACTCATTCAGAATCGCCCATTTTTAGACGGTAATAAAAGAACAGCAGTAGTGAGCTCTGCAGCTTTTCTTGAACTTAACGGCTGGGCTTTGAGGGCTTCCCCAGAAGATATCTATAAAACAGCTGTTTCTATTGCTGTAAGTAAACTTTCAGTTGAAGAAGTCAGCATATGGTTAAACTCAAACTCAATCAATGTTAAATAACATTGACAGTATTCTGTAAGAATTCTATAATCCACCAATGACTCAGGAACAACTTATAAAAAGAGAAAAATTTACAAGTATTCAGGCCGCTCAAGCAGGTCTCACGAGCATTTTGATCAAAGCTCAAAAGGGCGGATTCTTTTATCGCGTGCTTAGAAACAACCAGCCTCTCGGCGTTCTTCTACCAAACAAAGTATGGGAGAGCATCTTGGAAGATCTTGAAGCTATCAATTCCCCATCATATCTAAAAAGCATTGAAGAAGCCCGCAATTCCAAAGAACTTTACACAGTAGATCAAGTAAAAAAAGAACTAAACCTCAAGTAACATGCAAACTCTTTTTACAGAGAGAGCCTTAAAAGATTTTAAAAAACTCACACCTCCTATCCAGAAAAGGCTAATTAAAAAGCTTGAATTCTTTGCGCAAAGCAAAGATCCGCTAAAGTTTTCCGAGGCGCTTGTAAACAGTACCTTAGGAAAATACCGCTTTCGAGTAGGTGACTACAGGGTGATATTTGACTTCCCGGGGGATGCCTTAATTATTCTTCGCCTCGGTCACAGAAAATATATCTATAAATAAGATCTATTAGTTCTTTACCTACCCCTAATTTTTACCATTTTCAGCCTCACGTAAGATAATAAGCTTATGCCTACAACCAAGGTCAAAGCCAAGGTTTTCAGGCAAGTTTTAACAATCTAGGTTGTTAGAACTATACTCTAGTTGTGCCTATAGGGTACGTCTCAAAGACAACCTTAAAGGCGCACTTTGACAAAGAGAGAGTTACTAAGGCCAAACCTTTATGTCCTGGGCGCTAAGGAGTTTGCAAATGTCTTTTGCAAGCCTAGGTTTGTTAGCTCCTTGGCGCTTCGTGACTCTAGGTGAAAACCTAAATTCAAAAGTCTCGTCGCAGCCAATCGGAATAAAAAATAAGTTCAGATGCCTAAGGAGGGCAAAATGAACAAAAATTGGTTTTTAATTTTGATAGCTGCCAGCCTTCTGGCTGGTCTGTTTGGGTTGGGTGGGGACGTTTGGGCGGATGAGAATCAGCCCGAAACACCTACCTTCACCCCGGCTCCGACTTTGACGCTGGAGCCGACGATAGAGTCAACCGTTGCGGCGATTGAGACCGCCACGGATACACCAATCCCGGTGACGGATGCGCCATCGCCGGTGCCCTCCGAGACCCCATCCCCGACCTTGGCGGAGGTTACGACCACTTTGGAAGTGACCGCGACCGAAACCTCCACGGAAACGGCGACAGCCACGTCCACAGTTGCTCCCTCGAGCACGTGGACTGCAACGGTCGCCCCAACCGACAGCATTCCGGATCCGACTTCAACGTCGGAGCCCTACGCATGCAGCCGGGACAAAATCTGGGCGACACTAGGAGGGGCAGAGGACGGGATGCTGGACTTCACGTTCGAAGTTCGCAGCCCGTACAACTGCAGGGCCACGGTCACGGCAGCTTCGTACAAGAAGTTGTCCGACGGCATGTGGCCACAGATTCGGACAGGGATGTCCACTGGGGATATCGCCCCGGGACAGTCGTTCGTAACGGCAGTCTCGATCGTATGCCGGTGGCAGGGGGACGCAATCTTTGGGGCCGATGCTCCAGAGATGCTGCTTGATTACTACTTTGGTCCGGCAAAAACGCTGATAAACTCAGCGAGTGGTGAGAGGGAGTGTCCGACTGAAACGGCCACGCTCACCGCTACGGCTACGGAGACCAACACCCCGACAGCCACAGCGACTTTCACGTCCACGGCGACCACGGTGTGGATTCCGTCGGCTACTCTCACAAACACCCCAGTTCCAACCGTGGTTCATGTGGACCCGAGTCCTACAATCTCGGTTCCGCCCACGGAGAGTCGACCGCCGGAGACGCAGGTGCCACCGACTCTGAAACCGTCGAACACGCCCACGAACACACCGACAGCCACCAACACCCCCGCCCCCGTCCCGGCCATCACGACCACTGTGCAGACCCCTGTATCACAGACGGTCGTGACGCAGGCTGCTGCCCCTCGGACCTACCCTCGAAAAGTGGCGGGAAAGGTCCAAAAGATCGAGATGCTGATCCCTCTGACGGGATCTTCGAACTCAAGTTTGGCGGGGGGTGCGGATGGTGTTTTATACATCCGATTTAAGCAGGCATACGGGTTGCCTGACTTGATCTTTGCCCCCGAGTACGTTTGGGGAAATAGCGAAGACCAAATTATTATTCCGCCAATCGGCGTGGCGGAACTCCGGAAGTTTGAGGGAAAGATTCTGATTAATGTCCACTATGTGGACGCCCCCAACCTTTACCGGATCCATATCGGATCAACGGTCGAGTTTGCCAGCAACGAGTTCGTGGTTGCCGGAGAAAAAATCTCGATCGACGGAAGCAAAATTACCGCCTCCGAATTAAGTGCGGATTATGACGGGTACTTGGTTACCTGCCAGTCTGCCGAGGGGGGTTCGTTATACTTAATCCCTCTCAAAAAAGTAACTAAGTAACTCTCTCTGAGTTCTCTGGCCGCCTTGCGAATGTGTCAAACTTACAGCAATGTAACCTTTGATACAGCGCAGGCGGCCGGGATTTTAGATTTAATTAGCTAAGCAAAGTGTTTGCACCGCTCTGAATGTTCACAGCAAGCAGTGTTAGTACACAAACACACAAACAACAAAGCTAATTGAATGTGAAATCTCAAAAACAAGATCCCAACTTAAATACCTTCTTGGGTAACACTGGTCACATCAACTATAATAGAGTCATGAAACTTGAATCCCACGCACCCTCAGCTCAAAACGCACAGGAACCTTCCAGTGCTCTACCAACTCACCAAGACCAGCCACTACATTCAAACGAATTCCCCCAAGCCACCCAATCACAAGAAATCCCAAAAGACGTCCTCGGGTTAGACAGCCTCGGCAATGAGATTCACCCGGAGTCAGTAGTCATAATAGACTCTTCAAAAGGCTTTAACGTAACAAAACTCGTAAAATCCTGGCAAGTCAAAGGTCTAAGTGAACAACAAGCCAAAGTAATTGCAATAACAGAAGAAAACATAGACCAATTAGACACCATTCTTCAAGTAGAACCACTACCAAAAGAAAAATGGATCGACATTGATCAACTGGCATCAAAAGAAGAAGCCTACTGGAGAAGCATCCAAAATTACATCGAACTTGGAGAAAGAAACTTGGAAAAAATAGAAAAAACACCTGGTGGTAAGTGGCTCTATGAGGAAAACCTACCAAGAGGAGCCATAAGACTTGATGATGATTTTGAAAGATTCAAAGGCACAGTAATTTCAAAAATAGAACTTGACCATCAGAAGGCAACAGTAGTATTCGCGGACCCTTTTGATGCCACTGCCCCAATCACCTTTACAAAAAATGTTCCAGAGAGATTGGGAGCCTCAGACATTTATGGCTTATATTTAGAAGAGGGAGGAAAAAGACAGATAGCCTTCTTTAAAGGTGATTTAAACATCCCTGACAGAAAAGTAGAACCAAAAGCAGTTGAACGAATGAGCTCGCAAGAAGAGGTTTTAGCAAGACTTAGAGTAGAATTTCCCTGGCTCCAAAAAGAAGATATAGAAAATGCAAAACAAGGTTTTTACGGCGAGCTTCTTAGTGTTCCAGAACTACCTTTTAAAAAATCAATCCTAACATTATCCGACTATCACAGATTTAGAGACGCTTACGGACCTGCCAGAATAGAAGATGTCCAAAATGAAAAACCAAACGATCACGAATCCGAGTATTTGACCGCAAGAAACTACGCAAGAATGATTCAGTTTCAGATACGCATAAGCAATCCCTCCTTCAGAACTCCGGCGATAGGCCAAGATTATTGGCAAAATCTTAACGATTCTATAGCAAAAACAACACCTGAAGATAGGCTCCAAAAAAGCACTGAATTTTTGGTAGGGGTCGAACAAGAAGTAATAGGGCTATTAAAACCAAGATGGCAAAGGGAAGAAGAACTTTTTGGGGGAAGAATAACAAATCCCATGGAACGCTATATTCACAAATTTGCTACCCATCAAACTATGGAAGAAATGAGAAGCGTTTTAGGTTTATATGCTTTTGGCACTATGACAATAATGTCAGACGCTTTCTATCAGCCGGAAGAAACTCCCGAGCAAGCTCTGGTACGCGTGGCCGAGGTGAGTTCACACGAAATCGGTCATTCCGGTTTACAAGAGAAAAGACAACAGCAGTCAAAATCCTCGCCAAGGCAAAGATGGAACCAAGTTTTAAGCGGAGACTCTTGGCCCTCAGAAGAAATATGGAACCAATGGAAGTCAGTTACTTTCCCAAGAAGGCTTGCAAACTCGCCGGTCCCAAAAGGGTATCAAGACACAAATTATAACTACAAGATAGCTAGTATAAATGACAGGCTTGAAAATGTTGGTGAAGGCGGTGCAGTCGAACTGGATAAAATGGTTGAGGAGCTGTCGGGAGTAAGTAGTCCATATAGTAGAGTAGCCTTTCAAATTAATGGAAAGCTATATGAGTACTCAAAGGATTTTGTAGAAAAATGCGCCCTGGCAACAGCATTTGCCAGACAAGAAACAGGAATTTTTAACTTTATGGGCCAAGAAGTCGTCGGTTTTAAAACGCTTTATGATGCTTACGCAAAAGCGTCGGGTCTCCCCTCTTTTGACCAAAGGCTAAAAGGATCAGACGACTTGACCTACTACAAATACTCAACCCAGCCTGCAAAAATGCCGGACAATCCGGTCGAGGATCTCTCCTGGATAGTCTCGCTTGTTACTCCCAGGCCAGAAACCCTTGAGGACAAAATACACAAAAAGATCTCACAGAAAGTTCTTAAAAAAGTTGGCTCTTAAGTCTCTCTACTTTTTATACTCCTTCTCTACCCCGGATTTTTAACATTTCAGCCCTTCTCAAAGACAACGACCTTATGGGCTTAACTTAACTAAGGCTTAAGTGTTGGGTGGTATTGAGTTCAGCAGTCACAGAAGAAGCATTTACACACTCTCAAACCGCTACTTATTTAAGTTTTAACCCTCTGCTTATGTAATGTCTCTTCTTTGACTAATGTTGCAATTATTTGTCTTGGTTGACCTTGAGTATAGGTGAGGGTTGCAAATATTTTCCAAGCCTCATGAGCCTGAATCCTTCCTTGGAGCGTTGCGTAATCAAGGTCCATTCCCTCTAACGCATCCTTAGGAATTTCTCCGCCCGATCTAGCCCATAATTTAATCCATTCTCCAAGTCTCTTCTCCGGCACATTCAATCTTTTAAGATCGGTCAAATCTACTTTGTGAATGTGCTCCTCCCCAAAAGAAACTTCTTTTACTACAGCCAATCCTGTATCCCCGTCAACGTCAACAAAAGTAAGCCCGCTAACAAGCTGGCCCCCAATTTCAGCTATTACCGGATCAGACACGTGCAGGGTAAAATTACTCTCAGTTATCACCCCGTGCTCGAGTGAAAGTTTTTCTTCTACTACCTCGCCCCAACTCGTTAATGACTTTCTTGATAATAGCGCGGAGGCTTCCTCAATAGAATAACCGTTGTTTATTAAAGTCTGATAAGCACCAATGCCTCTTTTAATAGTCTCCTTAAAATCAGTTATAAAAACCTCCTCAACAGCTTTTTCTAAGGGTACTGTGTGGTCAGGACCCAATATCTTTTGTACGGTTGTGATTTGGCTTTTAGGCCCTTCAAGAAAATAATCTTTTGAGGTAATGTCTTTCTTGTTTTTCAGAGCATCCCTGCCTCTGTAGTCATATAAACCCTTTTTTTGAATGGGCTTAGTCAAAGTGGCAAAGATTTGTTGAGCTGAATAAATCCCCTCGCAAAAATAAGCGTCAATTTCATTGGCTATGTCTTTTTCATAAGATTCCCTTAGTCCAAGAAGCATTGATCTCAGTGGTTTTTCAATCTGATCTTCAGCAAGAGCCTCTTTAAACATCCTGTATGTATAAACACTTCTTAAGGAGTAGGAAAAGGCTCTCTGCCACGAATGTCTGTTTTCATGATTGTGAACTGCATTACTATATTCGGAGCCGTAATCATTTTTTCTTTCAAGGCAAATTGTATTTTTCAAAGAAGACTGCTCAGGAAAACCACTTAGAAATACTCCATCAGATCCTTTTCCTAGAGTGTTAGCATATGGTGATGCAGTACCAAAAGCTGTTAGGTAGTCATCTTTTGCAAGCGCAAAAAAAACACAACCAACCCCTCTTGATACCTCAACTTTTCCACGGGGTAGTGTGCCAAACACTTCAAGATACATTTTTTGGGTATCTCCCTCATGCCTCCTAAAAAGGCTGTTGACCGCTTGAGTCCGTTGATAAATATCCTTTATGCCTTTACTTAATTCAGAAAGGTACGAATCTTCAAAACCAAGCCTCTGAACCCTTTCAGTTACGGCAGCAGCAACAGCGCTTAACTCTACTTCCTCCCTGCTAAACAGTTTGTATAAGTGAGCCTCCAATTCTGCCTCTCCCAAAAGTTGCTCCCTTTCTTTCCTTTTAAGTTCATCTTCTATTTTATTTTTCTCTTCATCAGTCAATTTAGTTTCAGCTAAAGTTCCCAAAAAGTTTTGTAGCTCCAAAACAGGATTTGTATAATCCTTAGGCTTGGTAATTTTAGCAAAATCAAGTAACGCATCTTCTTTTGCTTCAAGGTTTTTCCCCAAGCTCTGGGCTGTTTTGTTGAATATATCTGATGCACTCAAACTTACAAGAATTGAACCTGCATATATAGGATGTACCGTATCATGCAACCCAACTAATTCCTCATCATTTAGTTTAAAGTCAAATTCCTTAAGGTAAAAACTCTGATCATAAACAAACTGCATGGCTTCCAGAATCAAGTCCATTTGTTCATAGTCAATCGGTATGGTTTCCAAGTTTCTGAGTCTGGTAACATCCGGCGAAGCCTCAACCATAAGATCATAAGCCTCCTTCAATTTTACAGCCGTTATCTCAACTTCCTTGGCTTGAACTTCTTTAGAAGCTTTGTTTGCTGCCGACCACTCTAAAAGAAAATCCGAATTAGCCTTTATCAGTCTTGTAGCAGATTCCAATGAAAACTGGCCGAACTCATTTTTTTGATGGGCTTCAGCCCAGCCCCTTATTACCGGATTTTCTGAGTTTTCTGCAATTTCTTTGTCTGCTAAAGCCTCCTTTACAACGTCCAAGGCCAGTTTGTTGGGAGTTAGTAATTCTCTTTCTTTAGCCTCTTTTTCTATAAGTCTTATGTCCCAAATTCAAGTTCTTTCATAGTTTACTTTATTATCTTCTTAATATATTGTACTACCAAAAATTATGGAAGCACCTAAATAATAGGTGGTTTAGCCTTTCCCCTTGGTTGCGTATTTCATTTAGAACTCACCCCCGCCCAATTTTACGCAATGTTTCCGTAAATATCCGACAGTCCATATAAAATATGGATATGTTAAATCAAACTCAAATAACCATAGCGTGGGAATTGCATGAAAAGGGTGTCACCAATATTAAAATTGCATATAGTCTGGGTAAACACAGAGAAACCGTTGGTATTTGGATCAGTCAGATCCAACAACGGGGTCTCCTGTCCTTTCTAGACACCTACACTAACGCTAAGAAGGTTCCCAGAGAAAACAGACAGGTCGATCCGTTAATTAAATGTTGGATCTGGGATATACGAGAGCGAGAATATGATTGCTGCGGACAGAAAATCCAATACTTTTTGCAACTCGAACATAATATTAAAATATCAGTACCTAAAATCTACGAAATATTATCAGAAAAATATGTAATAAGGTCTAAATGGAAAAAGAATAAACAAAGAGGTGTCATACCTATTGCCACAAAACCACGTGAGGTCGTGCAGATGGACACAATAGATTTTGGTGATATATATGCTTTTACTGGTGTTGACATCTTTTCAAAGGAAGCCGACATACTTTTAGCTCCTGAGCTAACTTCTAAATATGGTGAAAACTTCTTGGATCAAATGTGAGTTCTAAATGAATTTCCCCACTAGCAGAAAATGACTATGCTAGTGGACA
>JBBTST010000006.1:0-12711 GCA_038064575.1 Patescibacteria group bacterium | reverse complement strand
CAGAAGAAATTATGTTAAAAGAGGTTGGGTGGGGAAATTCGTATTGAATTCAGCAGAGAGCAATAATTGCGGGTTTCTGAATAATGAGGGTTGCGTCTTGGCTATGACGAACCCAGATCTGACTTAGAAGGGTCTATCGAAGGGCAACCAGGAGCCCCCCTTCCGCTTAAGATTCTGATCTGATTTTTTTATTAGATAAGAAGTCTGAAAGCGAATACCTAGGTATGCAAGCACTTGAATCGGTCCTATAGGAGCGAATTTTTTCAGGTGGCTTGCACAGGTGAGATGGAGACACACGGGTCTACACTCATCTTCGATCTTATTAACAGGCGATGACTTACTATAGACATCGCCTGTTTGTGCTTTTATACCTTCCGCAAACTTTCTAAACCTCCAAAACCGCACAACTTTTCCTTGCTTCTTCCACCCAAAACTTGCTAGAATAGCCTAGCACTATGGCAAAAAAAGCTCTCAAACCAATTGACTCCATTCAACCTGATGACTACCCAAATAGGGGAGTGGTAAAAGCAAATATTACTGAAGAAATGCAGTCAGCTTACCTTGATTATGCTATGAGCGTAATTGTGGCACGCGCCCTTCCTGACATTAATGACGGCTTAAAACCTGTTCACAGAAGAATAATTTACGCAATGTATGATCAGGGCGTGGTTCCGGGGTCAAAGTACCAAAAGTCAGCATCTGTTGTGGGCGAAGTCATGAAAAAGTACCACCCTCACGGCGACACTTCCATATATGACGCCCTTGCCAGAATGGCTCAAGACTTTTCACTAAGATACATGCTTGTAGACGGGCAGGGAAACTTTGGATCAATAGACGGCGATCCCCCAGCAGCCATGCGCTACACGGAATGTAGACTCTCACCAATTGCCACAAGACTATATGAAGACATAGACAAAGACACAACCGACTTTGACTTAAACTACTCGGGCGACGACAAAGAACCAAGAGTAATGCCGGCGGCCATCCCTAACCTATTACTAAACGGCGCAAGCGGAATTGCCGTAGGTATGGCAACATCTATTCCACCCCACAACCTCATAGAACTCATTGAGGGCTTAACATTTTTAATCGACAACGCAACATCAATCGGCCACGAACCCACAGAACCCGAACCAAATGGTGATCTTATCATGAAAGAGGGCTTCACAGCGCAAGCAACTGTTGAAGAACTGGTAAAACTTATAAAAGGTCCTGATTTCCCAACTGGAGGAACAATATATGATCAGTCTGAAACTATTAAAATGTACACAACTGGTAAAGGGCGTATTGTCATTAGAGCAAAAGCCGCAATTGAGGAGGACAAAGGCGGAAAATTTAAAATCGTAATCACAGAAATCCCATATCAAGTCAACAAAGCCCTGTTGCAGGAAAAAATTGCAACTTTAGTTAAAGACAAAAGGATTGAAGGCATTTCAGATATTAGGGATGAGTCTGATAGAAGAGGCCTAAGAGTTGTAATCGAACTTAAAAGAGACGCAAGGCCTCAACAGGTTTTAAACCTTTTATACAAACATACCGAGCTTCAAACAGCTTTTAACGCAAATATTGTTGGCCTTCTCCATGGTGAGCCAAGAATCTTCAGCCTTAAAACGCTTCTTGAAGAGTTTATAAAACATAGGCAAAGAGTTGTTATTAGAAGAACCAAATTCCTCCTTAATAAAGCGCGCGAACGCGAACATATACTGATTGGGCTGAAAATTGCCCTTGATCACCTTGATGAGGTGATAAAACTCATCAGAGCCTCAAAAGATGCCGATGAGGCCAAGAAAGGCCTGGTAGAAAAATTCGGACTTTCAGAAATTCAGGCGCAGGCAATTCTTGACATGCAGCTTCGCCGCCTGGCAGCTCTTGAACGCCAGAAAATCGAGGATGAACTAAAAGAAATCCAATCCACAATCAAAAATCTTATCGGAATTTTAGCCTCGCCAAAACTTGTTATACAAACAATCAGAAAAGAGCTAAATGACATCAAAGAAAAATTCGGAGACGAGCGCCGTACCAAAGTTATCAAAGGCAAAATCGGTGAATTTTCAGAGGAAGACCTAATCAAAGACGAGCAAACTGTAGTCAGCCTAACAAAATCAGGATACATCAAGCGCCTCTCAATCGACACCTACAAAAGGCAGGGTAGGGGAGGAAAGGGCGTTACGGGCCAGTCGCTCAAGGAGGAAGACGAGGTTTATGAGGTCAAAGTGTGCAACTCGCTTGACTATGTCCTCTTTTTCACAAACAAAGGCAAAGTTTTTAAGCTTAAGGTATGGGAAATTCCCGAGTCCTCACGCACAGCTAAAGGGACTGCAATTGTTAATCTTATAAACATTGAATCAAACGAAAAAATCGAAGAATTTATTACTTTAAGCAAACAAATTTTTGAAACCAAAGCAGGCTACATTTTCCTTGGCACCACAAAAGGCAACGTCAAAAAAACCGAGCTTTCTGAATTTGAAAATATCAGGCAATCGGGCATTTTAGCAATCAAACTTGAAAACGGCGATTCACTGGCCTGGGGCAAATTAACCTCCGGCCAAGACCAAATTCTGCTGGTTACCTCCGGTGGGCAATCCATAAGGTTTAAAGAATCTGAAGTAAGGCACATGGGCAGGCAAGCCGCGGGCGTAATAGGCATAAAACTTTCGGGAAATGATACGGTTATTGGCATGGATATCATTTCCAAAGGCAATGAAAAAGTAAATCTTGTAATTGTCACAGAAAAGGGTTACGGCAAAAAAACAAATGTTTCAGAATACAAAGTGCAAGGTAGGGGAGGAACGGGAATTTTGACCTACAGCGTAACCGCTAAAACAGGCAATGTCTGCGCCACCAAAATAATAGATTCCTCCAAAGATCATGACCTTTTGATCATCTCAAATGAAGGCAAAGTTATCAGACTTCCTGAGAAGCAACTACCAAAACTTGGCCGGGCAACTCTTGGCGTGAGACTCATAAACCTGACAAGCGGGGATTCTGTAGCCTCTGTTGCATACCTTACGCATGAGAGTGAGACCCAAGAAGAAAAATAGTATACTCACTTGGACTCTATAAACCCGTTTCAAGAGGTCGTTACAAAACAGAATTTCAAAAACTTGCCAAATCCCAAACGCCTTTATACCGCATAAACAGCATTCAGGGTCAAAACATATTATTTGATGCGGGAGAACTTGGAGATGAAAACACCATGCAATATGACACTAGCAACAACACATGGAATCAACTCAATAAAAAGGTTGAGCGTAAAAAAGCCACTTATGGGCCTTGCACCTCCTTAAGCACAAAAGATGGAACTCTTTTAATCAAAGAGAATGATGTTGTCAGTTACTACCCGTATTCAATTTACTTTGTAAAATAATTAATTAAACGCTTCCTGGTCAAAATCAATCAAATCTGCTATTAATTACGCCAAATCACAATCTAAAAGGAGATTCGGATGAGACTAACAACAGATCCAGACACAGAGGGAGCGCGGTCAATGAGGATTCTAGGCGTTGAGCGGGGCCAGGACTGGGACCAGGCTAGAGAAAAGCTCTGCCAAGAACTCATGGATGAGGGAGCCTCCAGCATCAGACACGTTCTTCAAGCCATCCTTGGAAAGGAACTCTTTCAAAGTGATGCACGATACCAAAAGTGGTCAGCGCTTCTTATGCTCCCAACTCTTGTGGCCCACAGGCAAAACATTCTGAACGCACTCGACAAAATCGCCAAAGAGTGTTTGGCATAGGGAAGGCTTTCATGAACCTGCCAAAAAAGCCCAACACCTTTGGAAGCGAGTCAATGAAGGTACTTGGTCTTGAACCTAGCCAAAACTGGCCGGATGCAAGAGCTATAATCATAGCAGAACTGCTCTCCAAAAAGTTTGTTGACGTTTATCATCACATCATTCAGGCAATGCTTGGTGAGAGAATCGATGCTGGCGACAACAGAAACAGAAAGTGGTCTATGATTCTTTTAGTGGCGATTCAAACCAGGAATCAAACACTAATTGAAATGGCTCTGGACACAATCGCAGAAGATATTTTGAGAAAGTAGTAAGATCTTTCTGTATAATCTTAAGTTGCGGGAACTTCAAAAAGAACCCGCAACTTTTTGTATAATTCCTAATTGAAACGCTTCATATGAAAAATCCTTCGCTTCAATATGAACAGCAACTTTGGAACCTTGGCAAAAGCTTGATTGCAGGACTAGATGAGGTCGGTCGCGGATGCCTTGCCGGTCCAGTCGTTATGGCCGCTGTCATCTTTGAGCCACGCAAAGCAAAAAAACTTTTTTCAACGCACCTTTCAGAAGTAAAAGACTCAAAACAGCTCTCACCTAAAAAAAGAGAGCAGTTTGCAAAAATCATCCGCAACGAAGCGCTTTGTTTTGCAATCACGAGAGAAGAAAACACCGCAATCGACACACTCGGCATGGCAAAAGCCGTTCACCAGGCCTTCAGAACTGCCGTTTTCAGCCTTCCAACCTCACCGGATCATATTCTAATTGACGCTTTCTATATTAAAGAACTAAACAAAGCTATCCAAACCCCCATTATCAAAGGCGACGAGAAGTCTTTTTTTATCGCGTCAGCATCTATCATCGCCAAAGTTTTCAGAGATGAGCTCATGCAAAAAACCCATCTCGAAAATCCCGACCTTCACCCATACAGACTGGATAAAAACAAAGGTTATGGAACAAAAGAACACATCAACGCAATTCTCAAGCACGGTTATTCCTACTTTCACAGAAAAAGTTTTAAACTCAAAATCCTGTCTCACTGTTAGCACATCTAAAAGATTCATTCACTAATTGAAATGGCTCTGGACACAATAGTCTAAATACTAAACAACACTCACTTCTTTGCCATTTTATTGAGTGTTGTTTATACTTTTACATAATGAGTTCTTAGCATACTCGCAGCCTCCCCCAACACACTGGTTTGCCTCAAAACGTCACCAGCACTAAAATAAAGAAAATAGAAAGGAGAAAACGCAATGTGGCCTATAAAAGCCTTTAACCTCTGGATAACAAATTCCGAGGGAACTAGACCGCGAAAGGTACATGACATTGGAGCCTTCGCCGGACTCTCATTCGGAATCGGCCTGGGCCTTATGCTTACTGGAATTGTGTTAGTAAGCCTAGGGGTTATTCTTCCAATAATCAGCCTGGACCAGGCAGTAATAGTACTCCACTTTGTACTTTGGGTTTCCTTCCTTCTTGTTTTTCTAAAAGGCAGGCAAAAAGACTCAAAGTGGAACGGTAACAGGCCAGTGTCAACCGAAGGGGTTTTTTTCTGGTTAGGTCTGTTGATAATCAATATCACTGCCATTCTCCTATCTGGGGTGTGGCTATTTCCATAAAGGAGAGAACAAATGAAACAAAAAATTCAGAATCTGGCAAATTTTGTCCGAGACCTGTTCGGACTAATTGGCCTGATTCAGGTCGTTCTGACTGTGTTGCTCATAGTTGTTTCGATCATCAACCCATCAGACGATGCAAACGCCGAGACGGTCAAGGCCACTGTAAATGAGTTGTTCATGTATCTCATCACAGTGATCTGGTTTGGAATCGGGATTCTGATCAGACTTGTCCAAATAAGCAGAGGACATGGTAGTTGGGTTGTTGCACTCGTAAATACCATGCTCTTCATCTTCATCTTCTTGGCCGGGAATACTATAAGGGAGGGTTGGTTTTACATCTCTGGGCACCAGCTTAACCCCAGTATCCTCCTTCTGCGTTCGATAGCAATTCTGTGGCCAATCTTTGACGCGTTGGAGATACCACTGTCAGTCTTCCAACCAAAAAAGAAAGCCGGGCCAGAGCCAACAGCAGTAAGGTAAACGTATTCAGCTACTAATCCTACTTCTCATGGGAGCGCCTCAAAAACCTCCCATGAGAAACACATCTTACCGCACACAAAAAATTTGACTTCCATGCACACCCACAGTACAATCCAAATTATGATACAAAAGAAGGAACTTCTAAACTTCACACTCAAAGCAATCATTCTTTTTGTTTCCGCCTGCGCAATTCTTAGATTATCTACAAGTCTTTTTGGTCCTATTCCGCTTTCAATCAACACAAAAACTCTGGATAAAGACAACACTTTCTTTGTTTCAAGCGACTCCAGCGTTTTTGTAAAACCGGACATTGCCTCTGTAGTTCTCTCAATAGAAACTACAGACCAGACAGCCTCTGCAGCGCAAAAAAAAGCCAATGAAATCATCAACAAAGTTACAGAAGAACTTAAAAAAATTAAGGTTGACGGAGAAAATATCAAAACCATCAACTACAACATTTACCCAATTTATGGAACCGATGGTAAACAAATAGAATCTTACAGAGCCTCCGTTTCAGTAAGAGTAAAAGTGAAAGAGCTTGAAACCATAAACCAAGTTATAGACACAAGCACCGCAAACGGGGTTAACAGCGTTTCAGGCATTACCTTTGAGGTAGAAAACAAAGACAAAGCAATAGACACAGCCCGTCAGGAGGCCATCAACAAAGCCAAAGAAAAAGCCCAGAAAATTGCCGGCGAGGCCGGTATAAGACTTGGCAAGGTTATAAACGTAACTGAATATTACCCGGGAGACTTTCCACCAATCGCCATGGAAGCCTTCAGTAAAGGGCTAGGTGGTGGGGGAGGGGATACCCAAATTCAATCCGGCCAGACAGAGATAAAAGTAAACGTAACCTTGAGTTATGAGACTTATTAATCACTATGGCCTCAAATGAGCCAAAAATTCATGAACGCTATCTCCTGGGAGATGACCAACCAGCACCCGACGAAAAATTCAAAGCCGGAAAAGAAACTCAAAAGGGCGAAAGGGGCCTAGAAACTATCTTCTCTCAAGAATCGGTAATAGTTTCTGCTAATACAGCCATTGTTGCATTTGAAGGTCTTAACGACCAACACTTATTTGAGGGGGAAAGAATAGTTCCAGAAACAGAGTTATCAGAAGATCAAACTAGAATTTTGTATCAGAGGGTAGGTTTTGAAACTTACAACTTCTATGAAGCAATCTCAAAGGCAGATAAAGATAAAATATATTACAATTTTGTTATCAACACTGTCAAAAGTGACGAGATCAGAGAAAAATTTGGCGAACTCGATCCTTCTAACCTCTCCCCATTTCAAGCCGCGTACATAGCAAGCCTGACAGTCATTAAAAACATAAAATATGACTTCGGAGCCGTTGGGAGAAAATTTTCAAAGATTGGCGATCCAGAATACAGAGAATTTGTCAAAGAAAAAGCTAAAGATTCTAAAGAATTTGAAATATGGAAGCAAAACAGGAATCACTTTTTAGACAACAGCACTTGCGACGAATTACTTCATAACGGATATGGAACCTGTCGTCACATGGCAGCTACATGCTCTGCAATATACGAAGCTATAAAATCTCATCAAACTGGAGACTCTCTAAAAGGTACCTACATGTTTTATCACGCTCCTAGAGGAAAACACGCCGCATATAAATCAGACGAAAATCACGCTTACAACGTCTTTGCAGTTGTTTCAGCTGAAAATAAAACAATAGAACAACCCCAAACTCAACCGGAAATTCTATTTTCTATTGTGGACCCCACTTGGGGAGAAGAAGACGAACTTGAAGAAATGGATCAAACTTTAAGACGTCTTAGTTCCGTTATTTCTTTTGTCATTAATAACGGAAGGGATCTAGGATTAAAAGATTACGTAGAGGAAGTAGTACAATTAGCCTCAAACATTTCCTCAAGGATTAAAAAGATCCCAGATGATCAGGGTCGTATCCAGGACATCCTTTCAGTTTTAGAAGTTGTGCAACCTAATGAACATTTTGGTTATAATTCCCCCCTAGGTCATGTTATTGACCACCTGGAAAAGGCAAGAATTCCCTCATTTATCCTCGATTGTTACGAGATGCCTAAAACAAGCGTTGAAAGCGCAAACGGTGTGAGATATTTAAAGAAGGATTGTATACCTCCTGTCTATGAAGCTATGAGAACAGTTGACTTCACAGCAAAGAGTTTTATGACAGAAAAGCTTGGCGACCTTGCAATAAGAGAGGTAGGAGTTTATCTCGTTGCCAATGAATCTCAAAAAATAAATTTTGTAGATAGTTTCAAACAAAATAGATGCTTGCTCGAACAATGTTTAAGGTACTATGTTGACGGCAGCCGAATACCCGAAGCTTCTATGCTAACCCTCCTCGAGGAACTCAATGGATACGTTGAATATGTTGGCTACTTCAAACGGGACGAAGGGCTTAAAATACAGATTGAAAGATTTAGAAAAAAATATGGGAACTCAAAAGCTTGGGAACCAGACCCTTTAGAATAATATTAATAAACATGTTAACCGCATGACCCAAAAACCTCCAACAATTAGCATCTAAAATGCTGTGCTTAAAGAGGACCTATTAAAAAAACTAGAGCCTGCCATCCAATCTGAACTTGACCAAACTCAAATTTCAGAAATAATGGTAGGAGTAAAGTCAGGACTATCATACAACGGCGTTTGGAATATTGAAAAGCTTTGGGAAAAAGCCAAGTTTGTAAAAATCACGCATTCTGGATTTGCCGAGAGTCATCCACACAACATCAAGCTTTTGTAGAATTATTTTTTCAAATATAAATCGTGCACATCCTTTAAACGTTTGTTTGTAATGTGTGTATAAATTTGTGTGGTGGAAACATTAGTGTGACCCAAAAGCTCCTGCACTGATCTCAAATCAGCCCCATTTAAAAGCAAATTAGTAGCCATGGAATGCCTTAACGAGTGGGGAGTAGCATCAACGGAAATTCCTGACTTTAAAGCATACTTTTTAACCAATCGCTGAACACTTCTGACCGTTAGGCGTAAAGAAGCTCCATCCACATCCTCAGTCTTCATTTTGCGCCCGCTGTAGCGCAAAAATAAAGGCTTAAAATCATCATTCCTAGTCTGAAAATATTTATCAAGCCATTTAATTGCCTCTTGAGACAGATACACAGTTCTTAACTTTCTGCCTTTACCCACAACCGCAAATTCCCGAGTTTCAACATTTATGGAATCTCTATTAAGCTTCACAAGCTCACTAACTCTAAGTCCGGTGCTAAACAAAACTTCAAGTATAGCTCTATCTCTAACCCCCGAACGCTTATCAAGATTTTGCACATCCATAATGCGCTCAAGCTGCTCACCGTTTAAGTATTTTGGAACTCTCGCTTCATCCTTGCCAAGATCAATCTGAGCTGGTGCTACGGTATCAAGACTTCTTTTAACAATGAGATACTTTAAAAATGCCCTGATTGCCACCAAAAAAGTCTTTTGCGTGTTCCTTTTAAGGCTCTCATGGGATTTTGCTGATATTCTACGATTTAAATTAATTCTATATTTTTGAATAAGCTCAAGCGAAATATCCTTGACACTAACAACGGGCTTTTCCAAATGGCTTTTTGAAAAGGCAAGAAAATCGTTTAAATAATAATGATACATTTTAATAGTGTCTTGGGATAAATTTTTATCTATTTCGCAAAATTCCAAATAATCTATGAGCAGATTTTCCACATTCACATAATAATTATATAATCGGGGAGAGACAAAAACAAGATTAACGACATCTTCCAAAAATTCAAAGGAGACAAAATGACCAAAAAAACCCCTAAACCCAATAGCGTTTACCCTTTCCTTGCCCGCCTTACCTGGTTCATACTAGGAGTGGGCTTGGCTTTGAGCCTCTCACTGGGATTTCCAAGGGCACTCTTTCCGTCACTGATTTCGCTCGTGCTCTTCGGAGTTTTCTCCGTTGTAAAGATTTCATTGACAACGGACATGACTCCTAACCAGGAGAAGATCGCGGCCCGAATTGGCATCGCCGTCTGGCTTTGCTGGCCGCTGTCAGTGATTTTAGCCATCATTGCAATCTGGATGTCAATCAGTCCATACTGGGAAAACATTTTGGCAAGGCTGAATTTACAGTAATACTGAAGCCAAAAAGCCTCCGATCTAGGCTCCCAAGTAAGTTGAAACCCGGCTTGTATGAATGCAAACCGGGTTTTTTGTTTTTCTCCTGACCTCTAATTACGGATTGCGTAACCAGAGATGAGATCATGAAGCTTGGAGCCCAAAGTACCAACGAGCCCAAACCCAAACTCCTTTCAGAACCAACAAGAGTGCGCTTCCGCAAAACATCCCAAAACAAACAAAAAGCGCACCCTCAAAATTTGCTCTAAGTACCTTGTACTCCTCAAGTACTTTATTGGTATTTAAGAAACCCTTCAGGAAAGCCCCAATAATCCAGACCGAGACTAACATAAAAAGGATATCCCAAATATCCAAACGCAAGGACAAGAAAACACTAAACAACAGGCCACAGGCGATTATGAACTTTCTATTGTCATAAATCTCCTTAAGCAAACTAGGAGATGCGCTGACCCTCTTGTAGGCTAGAATTAGCCATGTAATGTCAAACATTTTTTCCCTTCTTTCTTTTTGAGATTGAGGTTGTTTTTGGCATTATATTACTAATTCCCGCTAAATAAAAATCGATCCTGGGGCATTTTTGAGCCTTGCAAAACAGCCTAGTAACAGCATTGCTAAAGCCTTAACAACCATAGGCCAAAAGCACCAAAAGAAGCCAACTGGCAGAAGATTAGGGAATTATAAGGAAATAAAAAAAGATAAAGAGTTTTTTAAAAGAAGCGAATAGTAATTAATTAAATATAAAATTTCTTTTAAAGTGCATTTTAAAAAATTAAAGCTTTCATAAAAACTGACAGAAGAAGACCAAGAGAGTAGCCTCAACATCTACAGGTGTAATGTCGTAATATGTATATTTAACGACGTCACAGATAGAAAATATAGCCAAGCACCAACACACGCACCAACAGGGCATTAATCTCTACCTTATTTTTTTAGTAGTACTCTATTTTTATTATTTTGTTTTTAAATTCAAAATTAAACTCAAATAAAAAATAACTTCAATTTAAAACACAAGAGGCTCTAATATTGAGCGGTAAAACTTATCCACACGTCTGGACACATACTCACATGACCCACAACTCCCCAACAGAGGCTGTATAGGCTTCACCTACGCCAAAAACACCATTAAATGAGTTCAAATAACCAAACAAAAGATAAAAATTATGACAAAGTGAAAGTATGACAAATATACATTAAGTCCTATAGTATTATTGGCACTCTTTTATATCTTGTGCCACTCCTCTACTTCTCCCCATTTCTCAAAAAAACCCCACTTAAGAACAAGAAAAATTAACACAAATAACACTTTTCAATTAAAGAGTACTAAGGAATAAATAACAGCCCAACAAATAAAAAAGCTATAGTGATCATAATGTATTCCAAAAGAATCTGCCTTGTTAGAGAGTGCTTAAGATAATGGTATGAATACCCTACTCCAAAAAGCAAAACCGATGATAAAAACAAACCCCTGAAAAAAGCCTCAAAAGGCAAAAATAAAATACTTGTTGATAATATGAACACCCAAAAAGCCGTCAAAAAAGATAATTTAATATCCACATTGTTAAGCTCAAGATCAAGCATTACTAAAAAGAATAAAACCAGCAAAAAGGTTGAAAGAGTCACCAAAAGCACTTGCATTAAAGGATGAATTGCAAGCTTAAACATCACCGAATAAGAAGGAATTGAAAAAACCACAATCAGAATCTGCACCCACGTTATGGCAACTCTGTACAGAGGAATTGACTTTCCCCTATCCTCTACTACTGCAAAAATGTTTAAAACCAAAAGCATAATATAATACAGGTTAAAAATTATGAATGTAATCAACACGCGCATCAAAAAAGAAAAGTTTGGAAATTCAAAAAAACTTACAAGCGCCCCAAACAAAAAATGCAATGGAAGAATCAAAAGGATAAATGCAACTTTAGAATAAAGCTTAACTTCTAACACCCAAAAAGTTAAAGCTAAGCTAGAAATAATAAAAATTGCCGAATATATCAACCTAAATTCTCTATTTACAGAAACTGAAAAAAATAAACAGCCAGTAATCAGCAATGACACAATAAAAAACTTTATTCTTTTTGCATTTATTTTTGCTTTTATCAAATCTAGTGAAAGCATAAATATCTAGGAGGTCACAGTAAAGTTTGCATAAACTTCTTGTATATCATCATGATCATCCAGTGCTTCTACCAACGCCATCACACTCTTTGCAGCATCCCTTGTGTCAAAGGGAACTTCGTACATGGGGGATTCTGGATCCTGCCCAAACACAAAAGCGGCACACCCGCTCTCCCCTAGTAAACCACCGTGCCTTAAAAAAATGTTTCTTATCTCCGCAACAGTTCTATTTTTATTGTCAGTCAGTACTTTTACCATAACAGCAACACCATTTGGCCCGTAACCTTCATAGGTAACCTCCTCAAGACTGGCTCCTTCTCCCCCACCGGCCCCTTTAGCAATCGCTCGTTCAATGTTATCCTTTGGCATTCTTGCTTCTTTGGCCTTTTCAATTGCCAATCTTAATGAAGGGTTCATATCAGGATCTTTCCCCCCTTTTTTGGCAGCAAGTGTAATAAGACGGGAAACTTTAGTAAAAATCTGGCTTCTCTTGGAATCATTAACGGCTTTATCTCTTTTGATGGTTGACCATTTGGAATGACCGCTCATGGCTGCTATTCTAACATAGAAGAGTTATTCTTTCCTTCTAAGCATTAAATAGCTGAATTCAATACGAATTTCCCCACCCAACCTCTTTTAACATAATTTCTTCT
>JBBTST010000005.1:0-67587 GCA_038064575.1 Patescibacteria group bacterium | reverse complement strand
TAAACTTGTAATTGAATAAATTTACTTCTATATTTGTGTTATGGATCAAAACGCCATTAAAACCGTCATTTGCTCGGTGTGTAAGAAAGCTATCCCTGAATCTGAAGCTGTCAAAAAGTTAAGAGGTGCGCTGCTTGTTTGTAAAGAGTGTGATGAGAAAGATAAAAAGCAAGAAAAGAGTGGGGAAACCTGCGAATTCTGTTGATTTGCTATGTTTACAGGACTTACTACAATTCCACTACCTGTTTTGGTTGGGGCTGCAATAGTTGACAGTATTAACCCTTGCGCGTTTGGGGTTTTAGTCTTTTTACTCTCCTACTTAACTGAAAAATCCGGCAGTAAGCTTAAACTTTTGCTTCATGGCTTGTCTTATATATTTGCAGTTTTTGTAACTTATCTGACTGCAGGATTTGTGCTAATGCCTATTTTGGGTTCTTTGGGACGTTTTAGTGTTATTGCCTATGGGGTTTTGGGTATAATTGTTATCTTTTTTGGTCTGCTTGAGATTAAAGATTTCTTCTTTTATGGGAAGGGCCTGTCCCTTCAGATGCTACCCGGTTCTTCACAAAGAATAAAAATGTATGTTAATAAGATTTCTGACAGTTTGTGGTCTGCTTTCACCTTGGGGGTTTTTGTGGCTCTTGTTGAACTTCCGTGTACAGGGGCTGTGTATCTTGCAATTTTGTCTATAATGGCTTTTCATGGGGCGAGTATTGCGAATATTGAGCTTCTCCTTTTGTATAACATTATTTTTATTGCTCCTCTTGTGTTAATTTTAGTGAGTTTTGTGTATGGAATTAAATCTGAAACAGTAGAAGCCTGGAGGAAAGCGCATAAAGCCGTCATGAGGCTAATGATTGGCTTGATTTTGGTTGCGCTTGGGGTATGGATGCTAATGTCCTCTTTGCCCGGGAATGTATTTAGCTTACCTGCAAACGTTACACAAGTTAGAAAATGATTGATATCTTTAGACGGGTTTTTCCTTACCACAGGTTTAAATATTCAAATAAAGCAATACAGACTCTGGTTATTTCCGATACCATGTTTTATTCAGGCATGGCGTTGGTTGATATAATTTTTAGTGTTTTTATAGTTGAGACTATTCCCGGAGCAACTGTTGTTAGTTTAGGTATTGGACACGCGCTTTTTATGATGGGTATAGTAATATTTGAACCAATAATTGCCCATTACTATGATAAAGCTTCCCATCCGTCTACAGTCTTTTACGGCTTGGTATTTGGAAATCTTTTGAAATCCGCCTTCAGACTGGTTTTTATTTTTATTTCATCAGTAAACATGTTTTATGTGGTGTTTCTTACCCTTGGAGTTATTCATTCAATTGAGTATCCAGCGTTTAGTAAAATTTTTACTCAAAATCTTGACAAAGGGTATGAATCTACTGAATGGAGTTTTAAGGATCTTTTTGTGTCTTTTGGAAAAGTGGTAACAATGTTTCTAAGCGGTTATATAGCTTTATATTTTGGCTACAACTTTTTATTTGTGTTATCTGCAGTAATTATGTTTTTATCAGGGGTTGTTTTTCCGCTTCTAAATAAAAAAGAGTTTGTTAAGTAAATTCTTAATCTGTTCTTAATTCTAATTTCTATATTATTGGTTTAGTAAGTTTACTAGGAGGTGTGTTATGGATAATAAATTTGCTATGGGTTGGAAACAAATAAATTGTAAACCTTATTATAGTAAGGAAGTTAGGAAGTCCAAGAAATCAATTGTCAGATTCATTTTGGCTTTGACCGGAAGTACCTTGATACTAGATTTTGGGATTTTGATTGGTAAGTTAGCAGGAAGATAAGTTTTTTTCTAAGGCGTGGGTCAAAACTTTAACCTATATCCTATTATTTTTCCAGTTTTGGTTTGTGCGGATATAGATAGAAATGTTAAGGGATACTGAGTGTATAATTCATTGCGTGGACACATACTTTTACGGCAAACCTACAAATACTGTCTTTTCTGTGGATTCCATTATTGAGAATGAGGCTATTATAGGTGCTAAACGTATGATGAATGATCACTACGGTAATAGATATTCGCACATTCCACCGCATCTATCCTATGCAATAGTTCCATTTCCAGAATTCAACTTTGAAAAGGCAAAAGCGGCATTGTTAGCATATATCAAGCAGCAAAAACCTTATACTCTTGAATTTTCAGACCTTAAATACGACGAAAAGAACAATTTGTTTTCAGTTGAAGTATTGGGAAAGGATATAAGAAAATTACACGAAGATATAAATAATTTGTTAAATGCTTATAGGGATAATTGTGTGAGAGCAAAGGATTTAGAACGTGTGAACAGTGGCCACTTCAGCCAAAAAGAACTTGAGTATTTGAATAAGTATGGCTATGCAAGGGTTTTTGAGTGTTTTAAGCCGCACATTTCAATTGGTAATTTTACAATACAAGATGTTGATGTTAAAAAGTTAACTAAGACCCTTAAATCACTACTTTCAAGTGTATTAAACAAAAGTGTGGTTCTAAATAATATCCACGCTGTTTTTCATACAGATGCTGTTAACCAATTAGACATGAAAGTAATTTGGGAAGATACATTTACTTTGTTGTGACGGACTGTTTATTGGTGAGGGCGGTGAGGATCGAACTCACGACACGCGGCTTAAAAGGCCGCTGCTCTACCACTGAGCTACGCCCCCTCATGGACTTTACCGATTTTTAAACTACGAAAGTTTAGCTTTTATCTTATTTACTTTCAAGCGGAATTATAACATTTATAAACTGTTGGTAAGCATAAAGAGGTATAATTGTATTGTTTCTTATAAAAATCTTATGAAAAAAGTGGTTGTGATTGGCGGTGGTACAGGAACTTATACAGTACTAACAGGTTTAAAAAATTACAATCTTGATATTTCAGCAGTTGTGTCAATGATGGATAGCGGCGGATCAACAGGAAGGCTTAGAGATCAATTAGGAGTGCTTCCGCCTGGGGATCTAAGGCAGTGTTTGGTTGCTTTGTCGGAAGCACCAGACCTTTGGAGAAAGTTATTTTTGTATAGATTTGAGAGTGGGGACTTGTTAGGACACAACTTTGGAAACATTTTTATTACGGCTCTTGAAAAGATTGCAAAAGATTATGATGAGGTTTTGGAGCATGCCTCCTTTATACTTGGAACTAAAGGAAAAGTGCTCCCAGTAACTTTAGATAAAGCACACCTGTGTGTTGAATATGAAGACGGAGAAATAGTGAAAGGTGAGGGCTTAATAGATAAGGCTCAAAAAACTAACTCAAGGATAAGGAAAGCTTACTTAGACCCGGGAGCACAGCTGGCTCTCCCTGCAAAAAAAGCTTTGGAGGAAGCGGATTTTATAATATTTGGCCCGGGAGATTTATACACAAGTGTGATACCAAATATCATTACAAAAGGTTTTGGAGATACCCTTCTCAAAAGTGAAGCTAAGCTTATCTATATAGTTAATCTTGTTACCAAAAAAGGGCAAACCACTGACTATAAAGCTTCAGATCATGTGTTGGATATTGAAAGGTATTTGGGCAAAAAAATTAACTTTATACTTATTAATGACAGCCAAATTCCTAAATTTGCAACTGAGTACTATGAAAAAGATGACGAGAAAGTTGTTGAGAATGATCTGGAAAAGCTTGAACTTCAAGGAAGGTTTCAAATAAGGGGAGATTTCTTATCCGACTTTAAGTTTGAGAAGTCTCCGGTGGATAAATCTGTCAGAAGTTTACTCAGGCACGATCCACACAAACTTGCCGCCTCCCTGATAAGTATAATGACTGAGAGTTCGTCATTTAAAAATAAAGTTAGAGACGCACTTTCTGATATTAAAAGTTACATAGTAGATTAGATTATTGACAAATGGAATGGATTCAACTTTAATTAAACTATGAATCTGCCTAAAAAAATAAAACAATCATCAATCTCTCTGTATATAACATTGCTCCCGGTTTTATTAGTACTTCTTTTGTTAAGCGTTGGGTCTTTTGTTGGTGTTTATAGTAATTCAAAAAAAGAATCAGGATCCGTTTTAAGTAAGGGAAGTGATTCTGATGATGACGATGGTGATAGCGATAGTGGTGGAGATGACAAGGACAATGACTCGGATGACAATGATAATGATGAAAGGGATGAAGATGATAACGATACTGAAGATAAAGACGATGAAAATGAAGACGCTGACGAGGATAAGGATGACGATAAGGATGAGGATGATAGGTCAAGTAATTCAGGCTCAGGAAATTTACGTACCAGATCTTCAACAGAGGTGGAAGATGAGAATGAGGATGAAGATGATGGTAAGGAAGATGAGAACGAATCTAAAAGAAGAGTTGTTAACCCTGATGGTACTGTTTCAATAATAGAAACTGAAGTTGAAGATGATGGTAAATATAAATATGAGATAAAGACCTTTGATGCCGAAGGAAATAAAATAAGAGTTGAAAAGTATGAAAATGAGAATGGAAAAGAAGAGAGTAGAGTTAAAGTGTATGATGCTACCGGTACCAAGCTTTCTGATTTTGAATTAAAAACTGAGGATGGGAAGAGAGTGGAGCTTAAAGTTAAGGCAGGGGATACCGAGCTTTCCAGAGTTAGATTTAATGTTAAGAAAAACGAACTAATTGTAAGAACAGGGGATGATGACAATGAAGCCTCTTCTGAAAGCAGGCTTAGAATTAGGCTAAACCAGAACAACTTTGTAGTATCAAGACAGGGTGTTGATGCTTTATCAAAGTTTCCAATGTCAGTTGATGATGCTACCGGTAAAATATTTGTTAAAACTCCATCAGGAGATGTTGAGTTAAAAGCTATGCCTGATAGTGTAGTACAAAGAGCCCAGGCTTCTGATGATTTGGACTCAGTAGGTGGGGTTTCCTTGGATTCCCAAATCAACCAACCAAAAAATCTTGAGTATGTTGTTACAGGAACTAAATCTGAGAAGTTGCTAGGTTTATTTACGCTTAATATACCTTCAAGCTTAGTATATGATGCGTCCACCGGTACTTTTGTTAGAAATGATCAGGGGTTTGTCTCAAGAATTTTAGACCTGTTCAGTTTTTAACTTAGCTCTTAAACTTCAATGTTATACTTCTCAAATGGAATATATTAGGGTTGAAGGAACCCACTACGCTTGTGGCTTCCAACTTGGAAACAAGTATCCTGCCAGTTTTAAAGAAATGGTTAGGGACTATAAAGAGTATTTAGTGACTATTCACTCGTGGGAGAAGTGTTTGAAGCTTGCAAACAAGTGTTTAAAGATTACCAAAGTTTACTTTCCTTGGGTGATTGATGAGCTAGAAGGAGCAGCTAAGGGCGCCGGAGTAGACTTTTTGGAGTTGTTTATTTGTAGCATAGAGGAGCTTTACACAGTTAAGACACCCTTTGGAAAATGTAGTGATGTGCTGGTTAACCAGGGGAGAATGCTTGTTGGGCACAACAATGACCTAAGTCCCTTATATGAAGAAATGCTGGTTATAGTTGATTGGAATATACCGGAAGAACCAAGACAGCTAAGTGTAGGGGTTTGTGGGATCTTTGTGAGTGTAGGTATAAATTGCCTTGGGCTTTGTGTGACAGGTAATGAAGTTAGCCCAAATGATGATAGGGTAGGTATACCAAGACTTTTGTTGGCTAGAGTTGCAATGGCGCAGGAAACTTTTGAAGATGCCGTAAATGTTACGCTTCACTCCCATAGAGCATCTTCTTATAACACTATTATTTCTTCTAAATCAGGTGAGGCTTTAAGTATAGAAGGCTCCGCCACTGATTTTGAGCTGCTTAAAATGACTGATGGCTTTTTAGCACACACAAATCACTACCTGTCAGAGAAAATGAATAAATACGAGAGGGATGATAAACTTTCTTTAGACTACGTTAACTCTTGCAACAGATGTAAAAAAATTCTTGATCTTCTAAATAGATATCAAAAGGCTGTTAACATTGATGACTTGGTAGAAATACTTTCATATCATGGAACCTCGGAGGGTAATAATGCGGTTTGTAGACATGATAAAGACATAAAAACCGTTTTTTCTTTTTTGGCAGATCTTGAGAACGGAGAAATCACTGTAATCAAAGGGAACCCCTGTGTTAGTTTGGATAGGAGAGTTTTTAGAATTTACTGATCTTTAGTGGTGACCCCGGCGGGATTCGAACCCGCGATATTCGCCCTGAAAAGGCGACGTCCTTGACCGCTAGACGACGGGGCCTAGACTGCAGATTAAAAAGTAACAAAGCTCCTGCCGCTTAAGACCTGCAAATTCTATCAGCATTCTCAAATACCCTCAAGCTTCTGAATGGGTAAAGCTTCAAGCAAAAAAGACTCTTTGGTCAGCATTTGTTATAATCTTAAAGTCAAAACTTCCCAAGTACTATGAATATATTAAGTCAGTCTCTCTCTTTTTTAACAGCTCTTTTTGTTACTTTTTACCCTCAAAAAACCTATATTGAAGGCTTTGTGGGTCAACCGACCTCCTTTTTTCCACATGAAGCTTTGAACGAGAATGATAAAACTATTTCCAAAATGCTTTTTAGGGGTTTGTTTACCTATGATAAGGAGGGGGTCTTGACTGAGGATCTGGCGGATTCATTGGATGTGTCGGATGATGGTTTGGAATACACTGTTTATTTAAAAAAAGGGCAAAAATGGTCAAATGGAAATGAAATAACTGCTGATGATCTTTTGTATTCGGCATTTACTGCTCCCAATCTTAAAGAAATAGCCACGGATAAAATCAATAAATATACTATTAGGTACAGTCTTCCTAACAAATTTTCTCCCTTTCCGCACATTCTGACGCAAGGGGTTATTCCTGCTACTGGCTTAGGAACTGCTCTTGAGCCTGTTTCCTCGGGACCATATCAAATTGTCAGGATTAAAAAGGAAGGTCCTATAGTGAAGGAGGTTTTACTGCAAAGTAAAGTTGCAACCTACAAAATACCAAGAATTGCTGTCAGATATTATGAAAATAACGATCAGCTATTTACAGCTTTTAAACTTGGAGAGATTGACGGTTTTATTTCTCCTGAATCATTAGTTTATAAAAACTTACAAAAATTGGAATTTCCCTTGGGAGGAATATATTATTCGTTAATTTTTAATACTAGAAATGAGAAGCTGGAAAAAAGCGAGCTTAGAAAAAAATTAGCTAAAGCAACACCCATAGCTGAATTGATTAAAAGGAAAGGCGTAGAAGTTAAGGGTCCTATAAGTCAAAACAGCTATACCAGTGGGGAGCTTAACTTTAATGAGTATGATGCAAACTACACTGATAACTTGAATTTGAAGCTTGAAATGATAGTTCCTAATTCTTCAGATCAGATGGAACTGGGAAAGCTAATTCAGAAGTCTTGGGCAAAGGTTGGCGTGGAACTTGCTTTGAAACCTAAAAGTTCAGAAGATATAGAAAAAGATCTTGTTGAGAAAAGGGAATTTGAAGTGCTTCTATATGGTCAGGAGGTATCAAGAGACCCGGATAGATATGCTCTATGGCATTCCACCAGATCTGATGCTCCGGGTTTAAATTTATCCGGGTTTGATAATGTAAGGCTTGATAGATCTTTGGAAGAGGGTAGAAATGCAATTGAGGTGGAGAACAGAAAAAAACATTACGGAGTTTTTCAGGAGGTTATATTTGAAAACGCGCCGGTTGTGTTTTTGTATCACCCAATCCTAAAATACTATCATTCAGACAGAATTGAGATCCCAGGAGATGCTCTTTCCAATACATATTATTCACACGGTAGGTTTGCAGATTTTAAAAATTGGGACATTAAGTAGGTAAAAGGCAAAAATCCAATAACCACAGCAAAACTTAGACTTAAAGGGAGATATTTTGTATAATCTCTTTAGTTTTTTAAGTTAATTGCGTGGTGGCTGTAGTTCAATTGGTTAGAGCGCCTCCCTGTGGAGGAGGATGTTGTGGGTTCAAGTCCCATCAGCCACCCCAGAGAACAGAAATTTCAAACATTTTATACTTTGACAATAGTGTTGGGTTTAAAATAGTTGGACTAATGGTTTTAGTCAGAAAACTTATTTTGGAGGATCTTTAGTTTAACTTAACCTTTAAAGCTTCCCGTGAGGTGTATTTGATTTTGCCAATAGTAAAGACTATAAATCAAGTCATTTCCCTTTTTGATTATAATAAATTAAAAAGAGCTAATAAAAATTGCTTGCTATAATTTTGGGTTTTTGAAAATATAGGTCCACATGAAAAAACTGCCTGTTAGCATTCTTGCTATACTGATTGCTTCTGCATCTGCCATTGCGGGGACCAATGCATTTTTTTCAGATCCCGAAACTTCAACCAACAACAATTTATCAGCAGGAGAAATAGATCTTAAGATAGACAATACAAGTTATTATAACGGGGAGGCTTCTCCTGAGACTTCATGGGAATTAAAAGATTTAACAGTGGAAAGATTTTTAGATTTTAAGGATTTGAAACCCGGAGATTATGGAGAAGATACAATTTCTCTTCATGTAAACACAAACCCGGCTTGGCTTTGTGCAAATTTAACTCTAACTGAGGATGATGATAAATCTTCAACTGAACCTGAACTTGGAGATGGTGATGCTGAAGAAGATGGTGGAAATTTATTTGATGGTGAACTTGCTTCTCATATAAAATTTATATTCTGGAGGGATGATGGAGATAATGTGTTAGAAACTGATGAGGCTTCCTCCTCTTCTCAAATTGCGCAAGGGCTAGCAAAGAATGTTCTGAATGCTACCTGGACTTTGGCAGATTCTATAAAAAATAAATTGGGAGGTGTAAATGGTGAACCTGCAAAGGCAGACCAAACTTACTATATAGGAAAGGCTTGGTGTTTTGGGAATATGAGCTTATCTGCCGTTACGCCCGGGAATAATAACCCTTTGATTGATCCCGGTATTGACTGCAGTGGAAGCGCGGAAAATAACATAACCCAGTCTGACAGTTTGAAGGCAGATATAACTTTTACGGCGGTTCAGGCTAGAAACAATGCTACTTTTAAGTGTCAAGGGGAGGATTGTGTAATAGCGGAGAATGTGTTTGCCAATAGTGTGTTTGCCAGCAACCAGGGCAATAGAAAAGATGGTTCAGACGTATTGCCGGCAAGAAGTACGCCTTCAAATGCCTTGGGCGTACCTGATGGAAATGGGGCTTTGGGAACAGGTTTTTTTAGTTTGGGGTTTGGCGGGTCATTGGTGGTTAAATTTAACCAACCTGTTGTAAATGTTGATGGGTTTGATCTTTCTTTTCATGAAATAACTAATGGAAGAGCTACATTTCCTCTTGAAAAAGCTTTGGTTGAAGTAAGTCCGGATGGAGTTAATTTTACATCTATTGGAGAAGTGACAAGTCAATCAAGTGAAGGGGGAGCTGGGATTGGTCTTAAAGATTTTTCCCCAACCGGATTTTCCTGGATTTTATATATAAGGCTTACCGATACCACAAATCCAGCAATTCATGCAGCAACTGCAGATGGATATGATATAGATGCGATTGATGCTAAAAAAACTGATTCCTGCGCGAATCAATTGTAATTAAAAGTTTCTTAAAAAGGAGGTGAAAATGAAAAAGATTCTATCAAGTTTATTAGTGGTTTCAACAACGGCTGTAATTGCTGTAGCCGGTACAAGGGCATTTTTTCAGGACACTGAAACATCCACCGGAAATGTGTTGGCTGCCGGGTCTATTGACCTTCAAATAGATAATACAAGTTATTACAATGGAGTAACTTCTCCTAATACAACCTGGACAATCTCTGATTTAACCATTCAGAAGTTTTTTGACTTCAGGGATCTTAAACCCGGAGATTATGGAGAAGATACAATCAGTGCTCATGTAAATAATAATGATTCCTGGCTTTGTGCTGATGTTACTTTAACGAGTGATGATGACAACGGCTTAACTGAGCCTGAAGGTCAAGCAGGGGACACCTCTCCAGGATTATTGGGTATTGGAGAAGGGGAGCTTGCAGACCAAGTCAACTTTCTGTGGTGGGCAGATGATGGGGATAATGTACTTGAAACAAATGAGACTACTCTTCCAGGAGGTCCGTTGGGAGCTCTTGCCGTCAACCAGACAGCAACAGTGGCGTTGGCTGATTCTTCAACCAATATCTGGGGGGACACCAATAACGTCCTACCCGGAGACTCCACAAGATACATAGGAAAAGGGTGGTGCTTTGGTGCCATAACTGAAACTAAAGTTACACAGGACAACCTGACTACAAATGGTCCAACTTCTATAGATGGGGCTACTCAGCTTCCAAGAGGTGCAGGCTTTACCTGTAATGGAAGCCTGGTTGATAACACCGCCCAGTCAGACAGTCTGACCGCGGATGTTACATTCAGAGCAGTTCAATCCAGAAACAACACAGATTTTAGATGTGTGGTTTTATAGGTAAGTTGTTAGTTAATTGATATTCTTTGAGCGGTGGGTAACTCCCACCGCTTTGGAAGCAAAATGATAAAAAAAGTTTTAGGAGGATTGTATTGGTGTTTACTCTTGATTCTTGCTTTTGTAGCACTTGTACTCTTCCTTTCAAATCTTGAAATACCTTTTAAAGTTAAAGTTTTTAGTGTTCAGTCTGGATCTATGTTCCCGTCTGTTCCTATGGGAAGTTTGATTGTTGTTAAACAATTTGAAAATTATGCAATTGGGGATGTAATTACTTTTAGAAACACTTCCAGATCTAAGGAGACTACTACACACAGAATTTCCAAAGTTAAAAGAGACCAAGCCTTAAAACCTGTAACTTTTTCTACTAAAGGTGATTCAAATGATGCTGATGATTCAGGGCAAATTAGTGCAGAGAGTGTGTTGGGAAAAGTGATTTTTAGTGTGCCTTTAGTTGGATTTCCACTGCTTTTTGTGAAAACACTACCAGGATTTATATCTCTAATTATAATTCCTGCAACCATAATCATTTATTCTGAGCTTTTGAATATAAAGGTTCAAGTGTTAAAGACTATTTCAGGAAAGAAAAAAAGTAAGGAAAAGATATCATCTTTAATTTAGAATGAAAATCAAAAGTCTATTGCTAAAGTCAACCATTCTTTTGTTTTTAACCTATTTATTTTTTATTCCAAGCACATCCTCTTATTATGCTGATACGGAGTTTACTGAAGAAAACAATCTTTCTGCTCTTACTTTGGATTTAAGTTTAAAAAAACAGAATAAAAAAGAAGATAACCATGATAAGGAGGAGTGTGACAAGGAAGATGATGATGAGTCTGATGACAACGAAGATAATGATAGGAAAGAACATGAAAATGAGTGGAAAGGTATGGATAGAAGGGATGGGGAAGAAGATGACGACTGTGAGGAAGAAAGATCAAAAACTAAAGCAGAAACTCTAATTGTGAAGAATGAGGGGTTGTTAGATTTTTACTATAATCTGGAAATTAAAGATATAGTGGATAATAGTTATTGTTCCAATGCAAAATTAAAAATATTTTTGGATGAGGATAATACAGCCTTAATACTATATGATGGTTTGTTAACCAATGTGATAATAGATGAGGATCAAGACAAGGTACAACTTGAGCTTAAAAAAGGAAACAAACAACAGTTTAATTTTACTGTTACCACCTTCAAAAAAAGTAATCATGATGAGGATGATGATCATGAGGAAGATAAGGATGACAAGGAGGAAGAGGAAAGTGAGGAAGGAGAGCATATTATAAATAAAAAGTGTTCTTTTAAAGTTATAGCTAAAGCTTGGCTTAAAGAGCATTCATTTGACAGTTCTTATTCTGATCTGGAAGATACCTACTTATTTAAGTAAGTCTTAATCTACTCTTAATTTACTGTTTGGTATTCTAGTTAGTATGACAAAGATAAAAGTTAGAGTACTTGCATTGATACTGACCTTAGTTCTACTGATTGGTTCCTTTATTGGTGTATCTTTTGCTGAGAAAAATAAAAAAATGCAAAAAGAACTGGAAAGGGCTGCTAAGCTTTCTTGGGAACAGGATCTTGCTAAGCAGGAATTTGAAGCTGAGAAAAATAAAATCAAATTGGAGTACTCAAAGTTAATGGCGGAAGCTAAGACTCAGTATGAACAGATATTAAGGGAGCAACCAGGAAAAGTTAAGGAGCATACAAGATCAATCGCCTCCTCAACAACCCCGTCCAAGCCCTCCACGGCGCAGGTTCAAACAAAAAAGAGTTCTGCCCCCGTCAAGACCAGCTCTGCAGTAAGTATAAAAACTTCTAAGCCAAAGGTTACAAAAAGTACGAAAGCGTCTTAATATGAAAATAAAAACCAGTTATATACTATTCCTAATTTTTGTATTTAGTTTAGTACTGGTTTTTAGTAATGGAAACTCAAGTTTCTTTGTGCAAAGAGCCCATGCGGAGGAAGAAGAGAAAGGTGAAAAAAGTGAAGAAGAAGACAGGGAAGATGAGAAAGAGGATGAAGAAGATGAAGATGAGGGTGAAGGGAAAGTTAAAAAAGAAGCAGAGGAAGAATATATTGAAGTAAGAACTGAAACAGTACCAAAGCAAAAGGAAGTACAAGTTGAAACAGTGATTCAGACTCCTCAGGTAATCACCTATGTTACCGTAGTAGACCAGGGATTTGACAGTGATTCTGACTTTGACGGTATAGTGGATGCTCTTGATCCCGATCCACTGGTAAGCCAGGCAGAGTATTTTACGGATTTGGATATGGATGGGGTACCAAATGTTTTTGATAAACACCCTTCAGAAGATGACTTCAGTTTTAAAAACAGTGATGATATAAATAAGAATGGCGTTTTGGACTATTTAGAATCATAAACCACCCACTTTAAAGTTACAGTTAGTAAGAGGTCATATTAGCTTGTGTCTATGCGTTATATCCCCTTTACATGTGTTATTTTGTGATACAGAATATTATAAGTACTTAAAATTACTGAAAGGGGATTTTATGGAAAAATACCTACAGGAGAAATATGTTGTTTGGGCTCTAAGGGTAGCAGTGTTTGGAGAGTTTTTTGGACATGGAATTTTTGCGCTTCAAAAAAAAGCTCAATGGATTGGCTGGATTTCAAAATTGACAGGTGTTGATACCCCTATGGCTACAACAATGCTTATGTTAGTGGGTGCTTTTGATATACTTATAGCATTAAGTATTTTGGTTAAGCCTATGAAACCGGCTCTATTATGGGCTATTGTATGGGGATTCTTTACGGCTCTTCTAAGACCTTTAGTAAAGGAACCGATTTGGGATTTTGTTGAGAGATGGGCAAACTGGGGAGCACCCTTGGCTTTGTTGTATTTTATTAGTAAAAAAAATAAATAGATGGCATTGACTCATGAATTAGATAAGCAAAATAGGGTACCTAGGGTGGTAGTGGGTGTGGTGTCTTTGGCTGGGTTTGTGATAATGGCTTATTTGACCTATATTCACTTTACTTTGGCCAGGTCTTTCTGTGATATTTCTGAAAAAATTTCATGCGATGTTGTTACTACAAGTATTTATTCGGAAGTCTTTGGTCTTCCTATCTCTGTTCTTGGTATGGGTTACTTTGGTTTTGCTCTTTTATGGGTACTTTTTAAAAAAACCAGAGATGCCTTTCAAGCCCTTTTCTTTTTGACTCTTCTTGTTTTGATACCATCGCTTTATTTTACACTCACTGAAATATTATTTATCAATTCCTATTGTGTGCTGTGTGAAACCTCAAAAATATTAATGCTACTAATTCTTATAACGTCATTCTTGGCAATGAAAGAGAATTTTTCTAATATTGCCAGATTATCTATTCCTGTGGTTATAGCCGGTGTAGTGCTTTCAGGTGTAACTTTCTTTGCTCAGACCGGAAATTCTACAAAAAAGGATTACACACCTTTTGTTGAGGCAATGAATGCAAAAGGCGTAATTTATTATAAGTCTTTTAAATGCAGTAACTGTAAGCGTCAAGAACTGTTGTTAGGTAAAGCCTATACTAAACTAAATGCAGTTGAGTGCCATCCGGATGGGCCCGGAGGCGATCCTGGAAGGTGTCTTAAAATGAGAGTAACAAAGACGCCCACTTTTATAATTGAACAAGATGGGGTTGAAATTAAAAGGTTGGAGGGCTTGCAAAAGCTTGAGAGCCTTGCCGCCTTTGCGGATGTATTGTTAGAGGAAAAGTAAATAGCTATGCAAGAAATAACACTTCCTATAGTAATTGTGGCAGCTTTGGTAGATAGTATCAATCCTTGTGTCTTTGGAGTCCTGATTTTTTTGATAGCCTTCATGACAAAGCTTTTTAAAAGTGCTAAAAAAATGGTACTTTTTGGCCTATTGTATACATCTGTTGTATATGTAGCATATTTGGTGCTTGGTATAGGAATACTGAAATTTACAGCATCAACCGGAGTTTCTAACTTTTTTTATTGGATGGCGGCACTTATAGCTATAGTTGCGGGTCTTTTGGAAATTAAGGACTACTTTTGGTATGGGAAAGGCTTTTCTCTTCAGATTCTCCCAGGTGGAGCTGAGAGAATTAAAATGTACACGAGTAAAATGGAGAAAATGGAGCAAAGCCATCCATTTTTATTAATTGCAACTACCGTTATGTTAGGGCTTTTTGTTGTTGCTGTTGAGCTTCCTTGTACGGGCGCTCCATATCTTGCAATTCTTGGACTTTTGTCTAAGGGTCTTTATTCATCTGCTGTTCCTTTGCTGCTTCTGTATAATTTGATTTTTGTGCTGCCTTTGTTTGTAATCATTGGTATTGCTTATTTTGGCACTTCCTCTGACGCTTTGGAGAGCTGGAGGAAAGAGCATAGAGGTCTTATGAGGCTTGGCATAGGGCTTTTCTTGCTGATACTAGGATTTTATATGATTTACTCATTAAATCCCGTGTTCTAAAAATTCAAAATATACTAAAATGCATTTGTGACAAAACAAAAAAAGGTTCTGATTGTTTTGGCTTTGGCTACGAGCCTTTTGATTTATGTTATTGCCTCATTTGGCAGGCCTAGTGAAGTGCAAGGTACTGATGGGCAAGCTTATTATCTTGTTCAAAAAGTAGTTGATGGGGATACGTTTGATGTAGTAATTCAAGGCAAAAAACAAAGAATTAGACTTATAGGTGTTAATACTCCTGAAACAGTAGATCCAAGAAGAAAAGTTGAGTGTTTTGGTAAAGAGGCAAGTTCTAAGGCAAAAGAGCTTATATATAATAAGTATGTTCGACTTGACTTGGATGAGTCGCAGGATGTGGTTGATAGATATGGGAGGTTGTTAAGGTATGCGTACCTACAAGATGGCCCCTTTATTAATGAACTTATGATTAAAGAAGGGTATGCTTACGAATATACCTATAAGTACCCGTATAAGTTTCAAATCGAGTTTAAAAAAGCTCAGAAGTTAGCGGAAGAAGAGGGTAGGGGACTTTGGAATGCTAACGCCTGCACCAAATAAAAGTTTAGTGTAGAATCTTACAATGCATTTGGAAGAACTTATTAGAAGTACGGGTTATCTTGGGCTTTTTTCAATAGTTTTTGCTGAATCTGGTCTTTTTTTTGGGTTTTTTTTACCGGGAGATAGCCTTTTGTTTACGGCAGGTTTTTTGGCCTCACAAAACCTACTAAATATTTATATATTATTGCCTCTTCTTACAATAGCTGCAATTTCCGGAGATTCCGTAGGGTACTGGTTTGGAAGAAAGCTTGGAAATAAGGTATTTAATAAAGAAGATAGTTTGCTGTTTAAAAAGAGGCATTTAGAGTCAGCCAAGAAATTTTATGAAAAACATGGTGGCAAGACAATTATATTGGCCAGATTTGTTCCCGCAGTAAGGACTTTTGCGCCAATTGTAGCCGGAGCTGCAGACATGCACTATAAGACTTTTGTTTCTTACAATGTTATTGGCGGGATTATATGGGCTTTTGGTTTGACTCTGCTTGGCTATTTCCTGGGGGCTTTGATACCGGATGTTGATAAATACCTGCTTCCTATACTTGTTTTAATAATAGTTCTATCCGTATTGCCGGGGGTTGCTCACATACTTTCTGAAGAGGAAAACAGGAGGGAGCTTAAGCTAAAACTAAATCAATTGTTAAAAAAGCTTGGGAATAAATAAGAGTGCTCCTGAAACCACACTTATAATAGCAGCCATTAAAACAGATGCTGCACCAACGTCTTTTATTATTCTTGCAGCTTCATGATGCTCAGTGATTAGGTGGTCTATCATTTCTTCAATCAGGGTATTAAGAATCTCAGTAATCAGAACAAAGCCCATGGTTAATACAAGGACCAGCCATTCTGTGGTTGAGAAGTTAAGGTAAGAGGCAAGAAGAGACGCAGTAACAGCTGCCACCACATGTATCCTAAAATTAGCTTCATTTCTAAACACATGCTCCAAGCCTTTAAAGGCGTGATAGAACCTTCTGGCGTGCCTTTTAGGGTGGTGAGAGTTTAACATGTCATTTAGCTCACTCATTTTTGTGTATCTTTCTCATATATCCACTTATATTTATTATCTCTATCAACTTTAGTCTTGTCTATTAGTTCTTCTGAAAGATTATTATTAATGTATAGCTTCCAAGACATGCCCAATTGTTTGTTATTTTCTACAGTATTTATGGATTCTATTATGTTTCCATAAGAATATTTGGTGATCTCATATTTTAGCTCATCTTTTTGCCTTAGATCTTCCATGAAATCAAGTATGGTAGAGCCTTCATCCACCTTAGGTTGAAAATTTTGAAGGGTTTTGCCATTTATTATAGTCAGATCAATTCTAAACCTTGAAGGTTTTTGATTTTTTTCTTCCTTTTTTTCTGCTACTGATTTTGCAGCAGGTTTTTGGAAGTATAAATACGCAATACTTAATAGAACTGATGCAGAAGCTAGAAGCAAAACCAAAACCTTCTTTTTTTCCTCAGACATAGCCTAAATAGTACAATGCGGTATAATAAATGGCAATTGAAGCTTTTGATGCGCCCTTAGCTCAATGGATAGAGCACTTCGCTTCGGACGAAGGGGTTAGGGGTTCAAATCCTCTAGGGCGCACCATGTGAGAAGGTGGAAGTGAGGGTGCGCATTTAAAAACACTATGTAAAAGTATAAGTAACACTAAATGAGGGGCTTGAAAATACTACTCCTTATGTTGTCTAATCTTTTGGGTTATAATTACCAAGCTTATATATGCTAATTGACTCTGCCCCTTTAAATTCAAATGAACTGCAAAATCCAAAGGAGAAGGATATTTTTGAAAGATTTTTCTCTTTTATTCTAAAACTTATTTCTGAGATGCTAAAGTGGACTTTTAGAGGAATTGGAAGCATGGCTTCAATTGTGCTAGGTTATCTGCTTGTGTTATTTGCAATAGTCACTGGGTTAATAGGTGTTTCCGGAGACAAAATTTTAACCGATTATAAAGACTCCTCTCAGGAGGTGTATAGAGACTACGGAGGAGAAGACAAAATAGCCTACCTGGAACTAAGCGGAGAAATTGTGGAAGAAGAGGTGGCAAACCAACCTTTTATTGGAGGATTAAAAGCTATCACTCCAGTTGGAGTAGAAAATTTCCTTAATATTGTTAGAGCAGATAAGGATTTCAAAGCTTTATTGATTTATGTTTCTTCTCCCGGAGGTTCAGCGGTAGCTTCAGACAGAATATTTGAAGTGATTAAAGATTTTAAAAAAGAGAAGGATATTCCAATAGTTGTTCTGATGGGTGATATAGCAGCTTCCGGGGGATACTATATCTCCTCAGCGGGAGACTATATAATAGCCAATCCTGCAACAATAACAGGTTCAATTGGAGTAATTATGGAAGCTTATAACCTTGAGGGCTTATATGAAAAAGTAGGCGTGAAAAAGAATACTTTTAAAGCCGGAAAATATAAAGATATACTAAGCGATTCCAGGGAAATGACAAAAGAAGAACATGAAATGATAGATTTAATGATAAATGATGCCTACAATATGTTTTTAAGCAGAGTTTCAGAGGGCAGGAAAATACCTTTTGAGAAAGCCTCCGAATTGGCAGAGGGAAAAATTTACTCCGGAATTGCTGCAAAAAATGCAGGGCTTATTGATGAGGTTGGGACTTTAGATAGTGCTATTGCAGCAACTGCATTAAAAGCGAATTTACAAAAGTACAAAGTTGTTAAGATAAAGTCGGGCTCTTTTATAGACCAACTGTTTTCAGGGTTAAGCTATAAATTTAATAATATTTTGGGAGTTGTCAATCCGCTTAGTATAAGAACTCCTCAGTACAGGCTGTTATATAAAATGCCTTAAATACTAAGCTGATATTAGTTCAAGATATTGCCCTGCTGCCATTGTGAAACTGTGGTCGGATGTTAAGATCTTTTTAAAAAAATTCCCATCATCTGACACAACTTCAACAAAGTTTTTGTGTTTCCAAAATACTTTTTCTATGGAGTCCAGTTCATTTGTGTAAGGAATATTAAGACTTCTTAGACCATTTAGGTACATTAGTCCCAGGTGAGGCCAGCAAGCTTTGGAGTGGTACCCATCACAAGTTAGTCTAGTTACGAGGGGGGTTATGCTTTTAGGATAGTTTTGAAGGGCCGGCTTAATTGCGCACGGGATTGAGGTTGTATTTGAAGCGTTTTTAAGCTTTAGGGCAAGGTTTGTTCTAACAGTTTTATCAAAAAGCTCTAAATATAAAGCTAACACGGCTGAATCTAGGCTTGAAAATGCTGAGTCAAAGTAATCCAACAAGTAGCCATCTTTGTAGCGCTGTTCTAATAGTTTAATTTCAAGCTTTTCCAAGCTTACTGCTGTCTTTAGATTTAAGTGCCTTGCCATTTTAAAGGTGTAAAGAGCGAGAATATTATTCCAAGTAGAAGAAGGTCTTTTTATAGTATCAATCCAGTCTCCCACAACAGAATCTTTTATAAGTCCGTCTTTGTCACAATAAGTTTCTTCATAGCCTGAAAGTAAGAGCTCAAGTTTTTGCCTGTTTGCATTGAGAAGATCTTTAGTGTTAGTGAGTGTTGTGTGCTGGCTGACACAATGTAACAGCCAAGGGAGACTGTCTGCCCTTGAATATGGGGCATCAAAGCCTGCTTTGTTGGAGTAAGAAGTAAAAACATGATTTTGTTTATAAGAGGTGTTAATCATAAACTGAATGACTCTTTTTAGCTTGTCAGCCTCAATTACTTTGAACAGCCCATTAAAGGCCATAGCAAAATCCGCAAGCCACATAAGCTTAAAGTGGCCCTGACCGGCATAAACCAATGGGAAATGCAAATTTTCCAAGAGTATGTTTTTAGCCATGGTAGTAAGATCCTCTTCCTTTCTTGGAGGAATGCCCATCAAATGAGTTTTGGCTGAATTGAGAAGAATTAAGTATATAACGTGAAGGGTTTCAGCATAAAAAAGAAGATGACCGATTTTAAGCATTTATAGAAGTATAATATGTTTGAGGAAAAGTGGAAATTATAGTGGTGAGCCCGGAGAGATTCGAACTCTCAACCAACTCCTTAAGAGGGAGCTGCTCTACCGTTGAGCTACGGACTCAAGCCTGTTAAAACAGCAAGTGCAGGGCTGTCTGACGCCAACAATTCTAACATGTGATTACTTTTGAATAAACAGACTCTGGGATATAATAACAGGGCTTTTGAATTTTGCTGAAGTGGTGGAATTGGCAGACACGCTGTCTTCAGAGGGCAGTCTCCCAAAAGGAGGTGTGGGTTCAACTCCCACCTTCAGCACCAAAAAGCTTTTCCTGAGGGCCTGGAATTTGTGTTAATATTCTTAAGTTTTGGGCAGTATGGGCGAGTGGCGGAATTGGCATACGCGTATGCTTGAGGTGCATATGGAGTAAAATCTGTGGAGGTTCGAGTCCTCTCTCGCCCACCAGAAAGTACTTTTGAAACGGTTAAGTTTAATCAAAAAATTGCGGGAGTAGCTCAATGGTGGAGCGCTACCTTGCCAAGGTAGAGGCTGCGGGTTCGAGCCCCGTCTCCCGCTCCAATTCAACGTCCACTTTATTGTCTACTATATTTATTTTTAATGAATGCCTAACACCAGAGACATCCTCATCTCTAACGGAATGTGCAAATACCATATCTTTATCCATACTTTTTACTACACTAAATATTTCATGGTTGTCCGGACTAGAGTTTATTACCTTATAGTTGGATAAATATGAATAATATGACAATCCAGGCTTGGAAATGTCTCCTGGATAAAATAATGCATATCTAATTCCTACATCAGTTTTCATGGTTACAAAATATACTGGATTGTTATTTAGTTGCACAAAATAAATTTCTTGAATTTCTACTGTACTTATACTCTCGTCTTGTGTCACTTCAATGCCTGCATTTGTCAGTTCTGGTCCTACACAGTCTTGTGACTCATCGTAATAACAGGCGCTCATCAAATAAGTGTAATTATTAGAAAAATCATATGATGAAGGTCTGTCAAAACCAAATTCCAAAGTTAACTCTTTGATGTTATTTTTAGTTCTAAAATATTTAGCATTTCTTCTAAAGAATTCGTTTCTCCTCTCAAAATGCGTTTTTTTCATTAGTTCAGTTACTGAATCTCTCACTAAATTTATTTTTGAATAATCGTAATCTGAAACCTGAGCAGAATTACCGTTGACAGAAGTTTGAGATTTGTAATTACTAACAATTAAAAATCCAAGTACCAAGTTAGTAATTAAAGTCATAAAAACTAAAATTGTAAAAATGTTCTGGAATATCCTTTTGATCACATAAATATAATACCATGACTGTACTCTTGGTCGAGTCCCATCTCCCTCTTGCTCCTGAGGAATTTTCATATCCCACCGGTGCGCCAGAGGTCAATTCAGATATCTGGAAGTAATTTTAGTGTATAAAAGCTGACAAAAATAAAAAAAGAGCATACTTGAGGATATTGATAAGAGTAAGAAAAGCAAAAGGTACGAATCAGCAAAGATATTTATAAAGTCTTTGTAAATAAAACTTAAGTTAAATAGAAGATCCCAACTATTCCACCTCATAAATCTGCCAATAAAGATAGCAATTGCGGAAAATAAATAAGTAAAGAAATAAAATTTTATGGCTGTAACAAAAATGAATTTATGCTTTAGTGTATTAAAAGTGAGTTCCATAGAGCGGAAACAGAGTAAAAGACCCAATAAGGCATAACTTACCAACATAAAGTAGTTATAAAATATTGGAACAGTGTCCATAAGAAGACCTGCATGAATAACATCTGTTACAAGATAAGGAGCGTTTGGAAAGAAGGCAAGCCAAACTATAAAGCTGAGTGTAAAGAAAACGGTGTCTTTTGACTTTATGTATTGTGAAGCTTTGTAGGGAATAAGCGCCAAGGTTAAATTCCAAATTAAGAAGTGATAGTTAAAATTTTGAGCTATGACAACCCTAAAGAAATAGAGAATTATGCAAAAGATTGTGATTGCCATGATAAAAAGATCAATATTTATTTTTAAACTTTTCATAAGTGTATACCAATTTTAAAACATATAATTCAAAAGATAAACGTTGCATTTAGTTATAAATGTGCGTTATCATTTTTAGTATAATAATTATGCCTGCCTTAATAAAAAAAATTGCAGTTTTATATAACTCTATTAATGAAGTAAAGAAAGGGAATCCTTTAGATAAACTTGCGGACGATGATAACTTTCAATGCGCTAAAGATGTGTATGAGTGTTTATTGAAGCTTGGTTATGAAGCAGATCTAGTCAATGTTACAAGAAAAACTCTAAATATATTGCCAAACTTAAAAGCTGATCTTATTTTTAACTTGTTGGAGGGGTTTGATGACCTGCCTAATTCGTTTTGTTCCATCACAACTTTTATTGAAGCGCTTGGTATACCTATGACCGGCTCTTCTTCATTTTCCGGTGCTATTACAATAGATAAGGCAAGAACCAAAGATTATCTGGTTAAATACAAAATCCCCACACCAAACTATCAACTCTTCATTAGCAGTGAGGATTATTTGAAGTACAGTCTTAGGTATCCTCTAATCACAAAACCAAACAGTGCTGACTCCAGTATTGGTATTACTCAAGAATCTGTGGTTAAGAACTTTAATGAGTTGAAAGATAGAATAAATATAATTAAGGAAGAATATAAAGATGCAACATTGGCAGAAGAATATATAGAGGGAAGAGAATTGGAAGTTTTTACTGTCAAAAAAGGGAGAGATCTGGTTATATTACCTGTTCTGGAAGGGCTTTTTATACCTGATGCTAACAGAAAATGGAATATTTGTGACTTTGAGCACAAATGGGGACCTAATAGCTATTGTGATGAAGCTTGTCCTGCGGAATTAACTGATTCTGTACTTGGGGGAATACAGGATATAGTGTATAAAACACAAAAAACCTTTGATATCACCGGGTATTTTAGACTAGATTTAAGACTGTCAAAAGATAATGTGCCTTATGTTATAGAAGTAAATGTTAATCCGGGACTTGATAAGAGTGTTATGGCCTCTAAACTTGCAGCTGCGGGGCTTAGTTATGAGCTTTTTGTGCAACTTATTATTGATAGTGCTGTAGAAGAGTATGAAAGTGTAAAACAGCCTTCAACTTCTTTCTTAGAAAAAGCAAATCTGATAGAATCCTAAAGATTGTGTGGGTAAAACAGGCGCTGTTATTGCCTAAACCCCATTTGATTAAATGGGAAGGTAGCAAAGTTGGTCATTGCACCGGTCTGAAAAACCGGCTATGCGAGTTCGATTCTCGCCCTTCCCACCATCAAATCCTCTTTGTCCTAACAATATAATCCTGTAGTTTCTGCCTTGATAGAGAGTGGGAAGTCGAACTTTTTAATTTTAAAAGATGTAAAATATTTATATGAGTCATAATATTGAGAATTTTCCATTTGAACAAACACCTGGTCAAGAACTTGGTAGAGGTTTTGAATCAATAGTAAAAGAGTTGGGTCCAGAGTGGGTTATAAAGGAATTCAACCCATTGAAACCGGATGGGACTACAAAACACGAAAAAGCCTATGAAATGAGCCAATCGGAAACAAATATTAAGGAACTACAAGCGACTCAACAATTTTTACAATCTGAATTAATATTTGGAGATAATTTTATTCCTACTCATTGGGTGTTAGGAAATGATAAAGAAGGTAATAAGGTATATTTTACAATTCAAAAAAGATTTAAAGGTGATACTTTAGAAAAGGTTATTGAATCGCAAGATTCCAAAGAGAAATACGATAATAGATTTGATAAATATTTTGAACAAAACCCTGAACTGAGGGCACAGATGGTGCGGTTAATATGGGGTTCTAAAAAAGCACTAGTAGAGATGGGTGTATTTGATGATTTTCACCCAGATAATATAGCGGTAGTAAATGAGGGAGATAACAAACAAAGATTGATGATATTTGATTTGCAAAACATGATGAAAACAAAAAGACTTTTATATGAGGATCCAAATTGCCCAATAGAATCTAAAAGAAATATTCTCAAAAATACAGAGCGACATGCTTCACGAATAGAAAGATACGAAGAATGGCTTCATATCACAGAAGCGGAGAAGCTGAAATTGAATGAGGAGTTTAAATTGGAAAACAATGCTTACGAAAATAGCGTATCTAAATTGCTTTCAATGTGGGAGTCTGTTAAAGAACTGAAATAGTTCGCAACTTCATTCACAATAGACCACCATCAAATACGCTTTGTCCTAACAATATAATCCTGTAGTTTCTGCCTTGATAGAGAGTGGGAAGTCGAACTTTTTAGTGTTAAAATACTTTAGTTATGAAAATTAAGCATGTTTTAGATGGTATATCAAACGAAGTAGCCAGAAATGATTCCTTTATCCATTTAACTGCAAACGAAAATAGAATATCTAATACAGCGCGTATGTTCCTAGCTTCCAGTATTTCAAATAGATATTACTTTGGTGGAGGAGATGCCAATGCAGTAGTTGCTATGGGAGACTTCTTAGGACTGGGATTTAAAAGTGTCGAGGAGTTAATACACCTTGCAACAGAGGCAGCTAAAGAAATGCTATCAGCAGATGCAGTAAATTTGAATGTTTTGTCTGGTGTTCATGCAATGATGTCTGCAATTTTGTCAGTCACAAACCCAGGCGAAATGGTGTTAACTGTGCCTAAAGACGCCGGCGGGCATTTTGCAACAGCACGTATACTAGAAAGAGTAGGTAGAAAACATGATTATGTGGTCTATGATTTAAAAAATTTGAGATTTGATGTAGAAAAGACCTCAGAATTAGTAAAAAAGCTAGATGCCAAAGCTATATATTTAGATGTTTCTTATTATCTTAATCCACACAATTTAAAAGAATTACGTGAGGCTATTGGGAATGAAGTAATAATAATTTATGATGCAAGCCACACCATGGGTTTAATAATGGGTCAGCAATTTCAAGCCCCATTACTTGAAGGTGCGAATGTTATATGTGCAAATACACATAAAACACTACCAGGACCTCATAAAGGGATGATTGCCTTTAGAGATAAAGCATTAGCAGATAAAGGAAATGCCATTATAGACGGTTGTTTATATTCAACACCACATATGCCACATTTAATTTCTCTAGCAATAACAATTTTGGAAATGAAAGAGTTTGGGCAAGATTACGCAAAACAAATTGTTAGCAATTCAAGAAGCATGGCGAGTAAATTTACCGAATTAGGTTATGAGGTAAGAAAGGCAAACAACGGTGAATACTCAAATAACCATCAGTTCCATGTGTTTATAGATAATATGGGAGAGAGTATTGAGCTATACACTCGATTGGTAAAAAATAATATTTCTACTAATTTTGATTCTCCTTTGGGTGGTAGATTATTTATACGAATTGGAACACAAGAATTGACTAGAAGGGGATTTAAAGAAACAGATGCTAATGAGCTAGCTAAAGTAGTGGATCAGGCTCTGAAAGGTCTGGACGTTAGAACAACAGTGTTGAACCTAAATAAGAAGTTTAACAAAATTGCGTATTCATTTGATTCTTAATGAAAAGGTTCGCAATTTCATTCACAATAGACCACCAGTTGAAAGTAAAGTTTAGGATGGACTTTTGGTAAAGAATTCACTATTCTAGTGTGAGTATATATTTAAAGGTATCTATATGAATTCAGTAGTACATTTTGAAATCCCTGCAAAGGACAAGCAAAGGAGTAAAAAATTTTATGAAAGCGTCTTTGGGTGGAAATTTCAGGATATGCCGGAGATGAATTACACGATTGTTCATACGGTTGAGGTTGACGAAAATCAAATGCCTAAGGAAGCAGGGGCAATAAATGGGGGAATGATGGTCGAAAAGGACAATGGCGGAATGAATCCAGTTTTGGTTATAAACGTGCCGTCTGTTGATGATTATCTGAAAAAAGTGGTTAAAGCGGGTGGTAAAGAACTGATGCCTAAAATGAAGGTAGGAGATATGGGTTATTACGCAAGAGTTACAGATACGGAGGGAATGGTTGTTGGAATTTGGGAGATGATTTGAACTTTCAAAAGTTAATAATTTGGTTATAATTGCTCTTAATTGGTGAGGGCTAGTAGCTCAGTTGGTTAGAGCGTCGCGTTTACATCGCGAAGGTCCATGGTTCGAGCCCATGCTGGCCCACCATATAGGGTTATAATTATTACTCAAGTTTACCCATTAGTTGAATACAATTGTTTTCAGGATCCAATAGTGTGCATACCCACCTTGTTTCACCTGGGATGATGGGTCCCATGGGGAAAGGCTCTGCCACAACTGTAACTCCCAAATAGCTTCTTGCCTTTTTCAAATAAAAGTTAATGTTATCTGTGTAAATATTCAGTATGTATCTAAAAGGGTCTTTATTTTTACCTTTAATCTTAGAGTGTTTGGCTAACCAGATTTGCATACCACCTGGTGAAAGTTCAAGAGTATAGCCATAATCAAGTTCATATTCGAGCTTTTTAACAATTCGGCAACCCAAAACTTCTGTGTAAAATTTTACCAACTTGTCAGGGTTTGAGCTATAAATAAAGATTTTGTATTGTGTGAGCACAAGAAAATTATAGCAAAGTTTGCGGACTATATAATTGTTAGAATAGATACCAGAAGAAAATGCTAGTTTTCCTATATTAATTAGTAGTTACATCTAAATGATATAATCTTCTTGGTATTTGAAGGTGTTTTGAAATGATGGGGAGTCGTCTAATGGTAGGACAGCAGCTTTTGGAGCTGCCTATTGGGGTTCGAATCCCTGCTCCCCAGCCAAGAACTGCATAAACGCGATCACAGAGCCTAGAATAGCTTGTTAAGGCTTGATATTATCCACAATTTTCAAAATCTTCCGAAACGTACTTTTGCCTTTTGTTGCTTGATAAACTCATGTGCTTGACGGTTCGAGTCCCTGTTCCTCTTTCGATTGCCTATGAATGTCTAAAAACCATCTACTAATGTGATCTCGTAGGTCTCGTGACCAATTTGCAAAGTCTTCACCTTCAGTCATCAATTCTGTGAAGTGTTTGTCGAAATAATCTTTTTGAAAATGAAATGCTCCATTCCTATAACGTCTTAGTAAATTAACGTTTGGAGATTTTAAAAATGTATCTATTTCTGGGTCAGACAATCCTAGTTCAATCCAACCCTCAATAAGTACATAAAATGTTCCGTACCATAAGGACATGTATAAGAATGTATCAATACCTTTTTTCTTCTCTATAAATTCTTCAGTTTCTATAGTTGTTGTATTTTTATTATTACTTAAAACTTCATCAAAATGCACACGCATTCTGTCCGCCCAAATAAAATATCTGTGCAACGTAATTATCTCTGGGGTTAATTTATATTCCATGCTAACAGTATAACTTTTTATCCTAAAGGATGTGAATAAATAGTGCCATTATGTATATATAGTGGTTTTGGAAGTGATTCAATTACTTCGTGTTTCTCAGTATCCGTTCCGTTGTAAATAATGTATTTTAGGTATTCAGTAAATGTTAACTCTGCAGGTAACGTTACATTTTGTTCAGTTAGTAAATGCGCTCTTAGACCTGAAAACTTCCTCATGCTCTTTTTTACTTCATTTGTTAGTTGTAATGTGTCTGGCTTTTTTACTTCAATAAGCTGTATGTAGCTAATCAAGGATCCAATTAGTATGTTTTCTGCTACATACATTTCGGGACACTCTGCATCTACTTGTTTTGTGCAGTGATAGTAAATATAAGTTCGTTTCTGGCCTACTTTAAGCATCTTGAATTTTTCTTCTCCTACTATGGTTGCTCCGCAGTAAGCGCACCTGAAAACATTCTTAAATAAAAAGTCTTTAGCGCCCCACTTAGACTTTCTAGGTACTACCAGCTTTTGTTGGACTTTATCAAAGAGCCATTTTGGAATAATTGGTTCGTGAGCACCTTTATACCAAGGGCCATCACCTTCTGGATATTGGAACTCACCGTAGTAGAAAGGTGTTTTTAGCATTCTGTAAATCATGCTTAATGGTATTTTCTTTCCAGTAGCTTTGTTTAATCTTCCATCTTTATCCAGATACTTTTTTATGTCCCTACCGCTGTACTTTTTCGTAGCTACTAAATCGAAAAGTTCTTTTACTAATGGGGCTACCTCTTTGTTTACCATTACCTTTTTAGTTCCGCCATGAGAATAGTTGATATAACCAATAGGAGCAGGGCAGGGTCGCCAGCCCATCTCACATTTTGTTCTTATACCTCTTTTGACATTTAAACCTCTGTTGTCATTTTCAAGCTTTGCTTGTGAGCAGAGAATCATCAGTAGAAACTTTTCGTTTGGATTGTTTGAAAAAGATTGAGATATAGTCCTTATATGTAAGAGCTTAACCCTGTCCATAAGGTCTACTAGTGAGCCTAAATCCCCAGCGTTTCTGCTTAACCTATCAGGTGCCCAGGTTAGAATAGCATTGTACTTTCCGTAGTTTAGCTCCTTTATCATTTCTAGAAATAGTGGTCTGGAACCTGAAATCTTTGCCGAATGGCTTTCCTGCTTTATATCTACTATTTCTATACCTTCTTTTTCGGCTAGTGCCGTCATTTCCTTGATTTGTGAATCGATTGACATGGCTTGCCTCTCGTCCGATTCGGAGCTTTTACGAGCGTATAAACAGTATTTTGGCGAGATTGTATTCTGCGTCATCTATACCAATGGATGACGCAATAACTTAAGAAAGTCCATAGGTAGTGGTAAAATCCTCGCATGCATTGGTTTCAGTCACAACAGCAAATAAACATTCAAGATATGGATAAACTAATATCTAATCTAGAAACCCTTATTAATCAGACTAATCAAAACTTTTCCAGAGAAGCATGGATTGCTTTTTTAGGAGGCTTTTCGGGAGCATTCTTTGCATTTTTGTTTGAAAGACTTTCCAGTGAACAAGACAAAAGGCGGACTAGATATAAAAGGCATCATGATGCCTTGGTAAGGGTTGAATATACAATTGTAAAACAGCAGGATAACATCAGTAGGCTTGTATATTCTCTTGAAAGTTCAGTACAGAAACTAAGACAGAATCCTCCAGTAATGCCAGCTCATAGATTTCCAAAGCTTAAAATTCTTGAGGACATAGAACTAGATTTAGGTGATATAAATCTAATAAACGAAGTGTCTGACTACTGGTTAACAATTGAGCGAATAAATACAGATACGGAAACTATTAATAGGTTATTAGATAGTCTAAATACTGCATTACTTTCAGGTATTAATGTTGCTGTGAAAAATTTTGAGCACTTAGCAGAAAATATGGAAGGGTTAGCTAGTTTTCTTAAGAATATCGCATTAGATGAAAATATATCTTTAAATGCATACATAGTACTTTTGTTAGAAAGAGAAAGTGATAGAACTGCTTTTAAAAAAGCTCTACAAGGTTATCGGATCATCGAGCATGAAATCGCCATTGCCGACAGGGAAAAGAAAAAACAGGAAATTTATGCTCAAATAAAACAAAAAGAAACCACTGACTCAGAAAGATTAGCTAGAAATTTACAAGTCTAGTAATTGTTTCTTCTTAGCCTCAAACTCATCCGAAGAAATAACACCTTTATCTTTAAGTTCTGCTAGCTTTTCAAGCTGATCTAAATTTGAAACCGTTTCAGTTGTTAGTGGAATATTGTTTTTTCTATAATATTCTTTTCTCTCGTTGTTTAGTTTCGTAGCTATTTCATGTGCTTGTTTAGTTTGCACCAAGCACTCGCAAATTTCTCCATACGAGTCTTTGTAAGAAATAGAAACAAAGAGTGGCTTTTTAGACCCCATTCCTGCTCCTATTAAGGCACCGAGCGGTCCCAGTAATACTAAACCTACTGCAGCTTTGCCCATTGATAAGGACTTGGATGCTTCATTTTGTGTTTCTGAGGAAATTTTCTGAATATCTGTCCATTTTATTAATACTGTTGGTGATAGAAGACGCCAAAGTTTTATTCCTTCACTTTCTATAGATAACAAATAACTATCTGTAGGCTTAGTGACTGCTCCTATACCTGTAATGTACTTAACATTAAATTTTTTAGCCTCGTATAAATACATATATACCTCCTATAAATTATTACTGCGACATTGATGACGCTACAAAGGTATATATGCAAGGTTTTGCATGAGTTCGCTAATTGTTACCACAAACAAAAAGGGACTACCCTTGTAGTAACAGCCGCGAAGCATGAAACCCAATAGGGTAGCCCCTTTTCAGGTTCCATGCACCACTTTTTACAGTGGATTTTTTTTCGCGGCTGTTAATTTTTCTAATGTGATTATAACAAAATAACGCTATCTACTAATAGATATCCGGTCTGGATAGCTTAGTAAAATTATTCTTCAGCTTCCTAGACCTCTCTAGCTCTTTGTTTTGCTTGTAATCAGCGTGTCTATTTTCAAGCCAAAACCTGATAGCACCCATGCTTCTATTTTCTAAAGCTAACGAAATTAGTGTAGATTCCATTGCGTCATTTATTAACTTAATACCTTCTATTTGAGCTATACGTGCTGATTGGCTAAAAGCCTTGTCTTCATTAATCCAACGATAGTAGGTAGCTCTACATATACCAGTTCTTTTACAAGCTACCTCAACTACAGGCATTTTTTCCAATTCAGCTAGGAGTCTGTCCTTATCCTCCTGTATTTTATCCTCAACATATTTAGTACGCTTAGGCATTAACTTTCGCCTTTAAACCAGTTAACTTCTCCCATCTTTTAACAATAACTTCAGCATAAACAGGAGATTTCTCCATTACATAACACCTACGTCTCATTTTTGTTGCTGCAATAAGAGTAGATCCACTACCACCAAAAGGTTCAACGATTAATTCATTTCTTCTAGTTAATACTTTTATGTATGGTATTAATATTTCGATTGGCTTAGTACCAAATACTACTCCTTGCCCAGAGCTCTTTTCATCGGAGGCTTTGTAATCAATAAAGTCTGTTGGCTGATACTTCTTGCCTTTTTTATAGCTTTCCCATTGTGGTTTACCTGATATCGCATAAAGAGCTGTTTCATATTCCTCCTGCAAACCATCTGGCTCTGTTTCCATGTTGAACTCAATATCTGTGTTAGGTGAAGCTCCAACCATAGCAATATCATGTTTGGAAAAGAATCTATATTTACCAGAAAAACCCTGCACCCTGTTGGGTAATCTCCAAACAATCATGTTTTTTACCTTCCAATATTTCTCAAGTTCTCCCCAAATAGTTCTTATGTTCTTCCAATTTTCGTAGACTATTATGGAGAAACTATCGTTTTGGATTTTATTAATGTTCGCCATCCATTTCTCTGTGAAGTCATCTGGTAATGTGTCTGTTTCGAGATAACGGCGATTTCTTTTGGCTCCAAATCCTGTTGTTGCTTTACCACCTTTCTTTTTTCCGTTTAAATAATCCAATAGATAGGGTGGGTCTGTGAAGCACATGTCTGCTTTCTCTCCATTCATCAGCTTTAACATATCCTCCTCGACTGTAGAATCCCCACACATTAATTTACTATTTCCAAGAGAAATTACATCGCCTTTTTTAATAGTGATATTTTTAATGTTTAGTTTATTAAGTTCTTTTTCTAAATCAAATTGCTCTGGTGAATCATCAATATCAAATATTTGATCTAACTCTTCGCTTGAAAAACCAACGTTTGATAAAAGGGATGTATCAAACTCAGCCAGAAGTTTGAAATCCCAATCACCAACGGCTTTGTTTAGTCTTAAATTTAATTCTTTTTCACGTTCAATCTCAGGGATATTTACATACACACATGGGACTTCGATATATCCCATTTCTTTTAAGACTTTAAGTCTAAAATGACCGCCAATAACTATATTCTTTCTGTTTTCGGCGGAATTAATTACTAAAGGATCTACAACACCAAAGTCAGTAATACTTTTGGTTAATTGGTCAATTTTATACTTATCCCATTTTCGAGGGTTATAGGCGGAAGGATTAATATCCTTTATGTTCAAATTAAATATTTGTAGCTTGGCATCATTGATACCACTAAGTTTGTTAGTCATATGACCTCCATTAATTAAATTTATTAACTTAGTTATCTATAAGTGGTATCTACGTGCCTGTTATAGGCGATTGTTTATCTATAAAGTTGGGATTTTTAGTGCGCGCCCAAACGCAAGTTCCAAAAGAACTAAATACAAATTAGCATTAATAAAATCACAGGTCAAGCACTATTCGTTGTTGTGACAGCATATCTGTTGATAAGTGTAGAAAAGTGTCTACTATACTATAGTATCCAAATGTTGTAGTAGTGATAAAATAACTGTATGGCAAAAGCAGTCACTGAACCAAACAACTTTGTTAAAGAGGTTGCAAAATACTTTATGAACTTTCTTGAAACTGACTTCAAGAAGAGAAGAGTGCCAAAAAGAAATACAATACAGAAAACAAACAATGGTTTGAAAGTCGCAGTAGATTTAGATAAATTTATTGATTTTAAGCAGGCTCTTCTCAAGCAATTTGCCAAATCTTTTGAAAATCAATCTTTAGTAGTTAAAAAAAATGAATATACTACTAAAATTCCAACATCACTATTAAAACTAATAATTTCTAGAGTTGAAGCATTAAAAAGCAAAGATATCACTCAGGCACATATAGAGATAGAAAAACGCATTTATGACTGCAAAACTAAGTACAATGATTCGTATGATCAGTATTTGGAAGAAGGCATCAGTTCAATTAAAAGCTCTTATTCGAAAGTATTAATCTACCCATTTTTACAAGATTTAGATAAACCACTAGAAAATCTCGGCTTGGCGGACGAAAACAGTAAATTTCAGCTTGAGACAGATATCATAGATACTCTTTTTGGCGATGTAGAAAATCAATTAACTGATCTACTACAGAAAATATTTGAAGTAAAAGAAGGTGCTGTTGATTTCGATATCGTTAGCGCTTTAGAAGAGATCATACCTTTGGAAAGTCTGAAGGCAAAGCTAACAATGTTTTTCGAAAATAGTGCTGTAAGCGATTTATTTTCCGAGCTATATCAAATATATAGGAACGGTAAATTGATAGATAAAACGGAAATTTACTTTTATTTCTTTGAGCTATCTTTGGGTAATGAAACTTTTCCACTATTCTATATGCCTATACATGTAGAAAAAGATGAGGACAGATTTATATTAAATTTTGAACATAGAATATATGTAAATTCACAAGGTTTAGATTTTGTAGTGCAGGAATTCAATCGCCAATCAAACAGAAAGTCTACACTTGCCGTAGATTTTGAAAGAGTTATTTATATTAATAGTGAAGATGATTTTTTTGATAAAGTAACAACAATAGTAAGAAAAATAGAAAACTTTTTAGAGTTAGGTCTGACAATAGATATACAGGATGCCAGATTGCAAAAAGGACTAAGTTTAATTACAGGGTTGTCTAATAAATGTTATATATTTCTTTTTGACAAATCTGATGAAGCACTCATTAATGATTATGAGAAAATACTAAACGATGATGGTGAACTTATAGAAGACTTCACGCATTTATTAGATGGGTTTATAAAGGAAAATCCGAAATCTTTTATTGATGAGATTGATACAGAATGGCAGGAACTGAGCTGCTCTACTAAGCTTATTGTTGAAAGTCCAATTCCACTTAATGATGAGCAGAAACAAGTATTGATGGCACTGCAAAAACCCGATTGTAAATTTATGATACTTGAAGGCCCCCCAGGAACTGGTAAAAGTCACACAATCACAGCAATCATATGTAAAGCTTTACTAGAGGAAAAATCAGTCCTTGTACTTTCCGATAAAAAAGAGGCTTTAGATGTTGTAGAGGAAAAAATTGCGGGGACATTAAATAAGATTAGGCACGAAGAGGATTTTCAGAATCCCATTTTAAGATTAGGTGGGTCCGGAAACAAGTTTTATAAAATTGTCCAAGGTCAGACAATTCAAAAAATAAAGAATCATTATCTAGCATATAAAAAGACACAAGAATCGACCGTACAACAGAAAGATCTCTTACTTACTAAGCTAAAAAATGATTTAGAGACAACTATTAAGCACTTTGACGCAATTAGTATTGACGATATTATTAGGTACTTTGAACTAGAAAATAAGCTTTCATTTGAAAACGATCTAATTAAAAACGAAGACCTAGAAGGTTTAGAAAAGTTACCAAAATTAAAAGAACTACTTGAACAACTGTCTTTTCACACAAATGCCAATTACAGCAAAAGTTTTATAAATGAGAAGAATACAGAAAAACTACAAGAACTTTTAAAAAATGTTGAAACTTCAAAACAAATCATTAGTTCTCTAGAAGGTAAGAAAACAAATGATGCTTATAGAGAATTAGGTCCTGTATTGGGGAAGGATAAGGCAAGTAACTTATTATCTATAAAACATATATTACGGGTCGAAGCTATCTTCAATCATATTATTTCTCTAAAAGCCCTTAGTGAGTGGCCTCTATACAAACAATGGTTAAAAAGTAACTTGTTTTCAGAACTGGAATATGTTTATGGTGACGTAGTTTTTGTACAGAATCTTTTTCAAAACGCATTGAAGTTTAACCAAAAGTATTCTAACGATCTTGGTAAGCTACATGATTTATATGTGGATCCTGACATCGATCTAGACACAGCACTGAATGCGCTTAATAAATATATAAAGAATGTTAAAAGTTTGCGTAAACCTATTTTTGGCTTTTTTTTCAATAAGAGTGAACTTAATGATTTAACAAGAGAGCTTAAGAAAACATTTAACTACTTTAATATTGAGAATCCTGAAAAAAAACTCGACTCTATAACATACTTATATGACCTACTTTATTTTATTCAATCTAAGATTGTAAGTAGAAAACGCGAAACATTTGATAATGTCTTTCAGCTTTTAAGTAATTACAAGAATTCTGATTATATTAATGCGTTTGATGAGTTTTTCACAGATATAAAGGAAATACACAATATAATTGTTAACTTTGATGCTCTTAAGAATCTTAATCCAAAATTATTGCTCTGTTATGTAGACATACTAAATTTAGAGCGTATCTCAAGCGAGTTAAATGCCGGCTTTGTTTATTTAGAGAACGAAGGACTTAAAATTATCGATAAGGAATTAAGCACTGATGTTATAAAAAATGATATCAATACTGAAAGAATCAAAGAATATTGTAATTCATGTTTGGTGTTAGCTAAGCTTTCCAAAAACTTTGAGTATGTGGAGGAATTTATAGAATTACATCCAGGACTGGCTAAAGAGTTAAATATAAATATTGAAGGTAACATAAATGAATTTGATTTTCTTCTGTTGGAAAAGTCAGAAGAATTATTAGGAGAAATCATTGATTATAAACATCTAGAATCGAAGCTAACAAACAGTTTTACAAATGCACCTGCGGATGACTATATAACTAGAATTGAGACTGTAGAGCAATTAATAACTGCTCAAATGACCTATTTCTTGGACAAAAGAATAATCGAGTATTCTCAAGATAATGCAGGGGAGGTTAATACACTTAAAACTATACTTAAAAATAAACAAGAATTCCCTATAGCACTGTTTAAAAATTTAAAAAAAGCTTTTCCCTGCATTTTAGCTGGAATAAGAGATTATGCTGAATACATACCGTTAGAAAAAGATTTATTTGATCTAATTATTATCGATGAAGCATCTCAAGTGAGTATATCTCAAGCCTTGCCTGCCCTAATTCGAGGTAAACAAGTAATTGTTTTAGGAGATGATAAGCAGTTTTCGAATGTAAAAGCGGGCAATGCAAGCACTGTAACCAATCAGCAATATAAAACACGTATAAAGGAGGTTTTTAGAGCAGAAAAGATAAATGGAGAAGATAAGATGGGCTGGGAAACAAAGGTAAGAGATAACTTTGACATTAAGAACTCAATACTGAAATTTTCACGTTTTATTAGAAACTACCAGTGTCAATTACAAAAACACTTTCGATGTTACCCTGAAATAATATCTTATTCAGATAAATACTTTTATCATAATACGTTGCAAAGTATGAAAATTAGAGGTGTTCCACTAACCGAAGTTATTAAGTTTGATGTAATTAAACATGATGGGAAACTTGATAAAAATAGCAATACAAATGAACTGGAAATAAAGCATATAGTTAATGTAATTAAGCAACTAAAGGCAGATGGCTTCACTAAAACTATTGGAATAATAACTCCACATAGAGAACAAGTGACACTTTTATTTGATGTATTGAACAAGCTAGAGGAAAGGGAATGGTTGTTTAGTGATCGTAAATTGAAAATCATGACATTCGACACATGTCAGGGGGAAGAACGTGATTATATTTTCTATTCTATGGTAGCAACAAAAGAAAAGGACATGCTTAATTGGATATTTCCTGTACTGTTTGATGAAAATAAGGACAATGTCAAAGCACAGCGCCTGAATGTAGGGTTTAGTAGAGCGAAAGATTGTATTCATTTTGTGCTTAGTAAACCAATTGAGGAGTTTAAAGGTGAGCTTAGGAATGCACTAATACACTACAGAGATGAACTGATAAACGGAAAAAACACCATCATAGGAGGTACAGATCCAAATTCCCCAATGGAAGTTAAAATTCAAGAAATATTCTATTTGACTAAGTTTTATAAAGACAACAAGGATACTATAGAATTTATACCCCAATTCGATTTAGGTAAGTATCTTAAACAATTATCTAGAGAATATACATATCCAGAATATAAAGTCGACTTCTTACTAATTTTTAAAAACAAAAAGATAATTGTTGAGTATGATGGTTTTAGGGAACATTTTACGCAACTAGAAAATGTGAATGCCTCAAACTATATAAGTTACATGAACAGTGAAGACATATATAGACAAAAAGTTCTAGAAGGCTACGGTTACAGCTTTTTAAGAATAAACAGATTTAATATAGGTAAAGATCCGGTTGCAACACTAGACGCTAGAATTAATGAAATAGTAAAAAAAAAATAATAATTTCAAATACAATTGAGAACATACACGCTCAAATTGAAGATCTTGAGAATGGCGTTAGTAGAGCTTGCGATATTTGTAATAAGATATTTGCTGCCAAACAGTTTCCATATAAAACTATTAATAATTGCTTAGACTGCTATGAAAGCACACATGGCATAACTTTACACGCTTTTCGAAAGCGATTGCCTTACAATATAAAAACTAACGAAAACAATTCCTACAAATTTGTGGTTTGCACCTGTGGTATTACTTTAAAATTAAACCTAAGTAAGGGCAGTGTTTTTAAGTGTCCTAATTGTGCGAAACATTGGGACTTTAATACCAAAAATAATATCCCAAAAAAAGCTGAGATTCCAAAACCCCTCAAACATGCCAGAAATACGGTAGATAGGTTTAATAGAGAGCAGGATTTAGACTACATTAAAGAGTATCTAACTAACCAATACAAAAAGAGAGCCCCTATAACTTTCTATTATCGACAAGACAATGAACCACGACATTTTGGAAACTATTTACTAAATGATATGTACATACAGGTCAAATCTAGCAAAGGTTACTATATAAAGTTTTTGATAGATAAAATTAGGAGGGTATAAAGCAACTAGTTTCTACGGACTTAACTAGTACTATAATGCGTATATGAAAGAATCAAAATTACAGATCAATATAAGGACTGGAGTATTGCGCTCATGATATCCGCTTCAACTTTGTACAACTACTTACAATGTACGCACCGAGTGTGGAGGGATAAGTACGGTCCACAAGAAGAAAAGAACCCAGAACCAAACCCATTTGTGCAATTGCTTTGGGATAAGGGAGTATTACACGAAGGTAAAGTGGTTTCTACATTAGGCCAATTAGCAAACTTATCTGAAGGGAGCTACGAACAACGCTTTGAAGAAACAATCGAAGAAATGAAAAAAGGCACGGGTCTTATTTATCAAGGTGTATTAATGCACGAAAATCTTTTAGGAATTCCGGATCTACTAAAAAGTAATGAGGATGGTACATATACTCCTATAGATATAAAGAGTGGACGCGGATTTGAAGGATCTGATGAAGAAGGTGAAGAAAAATACAAAAAACACTATGCTGTGCAGCTATGTCACTATGTGGAGATCCTAAAAAAGCTTGGATTTGCTAACTCTGATAAAGCTAGAATTATAGATATTCACAATCAAGAAGTGATTTACGATCTTCAAAATGAAATAGGTATAAAGAACAAAAATACTTGGTGGCAGTTCTATTATGAAATAAGAAATGAAGTAGAGTTAATGCTTGATAATAAAATACAAAACAAACCTGCAATGGCAGGAATTTGTAAACTCTGCCCTTGGTATAAAAGTTGCAAAACATGGGCTAAAAATACACACGACTTAACAACTATTTTTTATTTAGGAAGAAGTAAAAGGGATAAACTAAATGAAGACTTAGGCATTGAACGCGTTGAAGATATTATAAATGTAAATGTAGCCGAGGTTATGGCAAAGAAAGCTACAGATAAGAATTTTCTTTCTGGTATCGCTGAAAAAACTTTAACTAAAATAGTGCAAAGAGCGTTTCTCCTAAATAGCAATTCAAAACCAGTGATTTACAAACATCTAGAATTTCCACAAAAATCTTATGAACTATACTTTGATATTGAGGATGATCCAACGCAAGAAATGGTCTATTTGCACGGAGTTTATGAAAGATCGCCAAATGGTGAACGATTTGTACCCTTTGTAGCATCAGATACAACACCAGAAGCCGAGAAACAGGCTTGGATTGAATTTTGGGAATACATTCGATCATTACCAACAGATGATTTTGCAGTTTATTACTACTCCCAGCATGAGAAAACAATTTATAAGAAAATGAGAGAACTTTACCCTAATGTTGTAACAGAAGAAGAACTTGAAGCATTTTTTGATAAGGAAATAGCAGTTGATTTATATACCCATGTGATTTTGCCCCACACAGACTGGCCGTTAGGTAGTTATTCAGTAAAAGAAATTGCCCAATATCTCGGGTTTAAATGGAGGGATGAAACACCATCTGGAGCGTTGTCTATTCAGTGGTATAACGAGTATTTAAAAGACCAAGACCCAAAAAAATTACAAAGGATTCTGGATTACAACGAGGATGACTGTAAAGCAACCATGGTAATTAAAGATTATCTGGCAGCTCAGCAAATGAAGTGATAAAATAACGACATGCAACGAACTAACGTAACTTCATCTAATATAGACTCCATTGGTTATGATGGCTTAACGTCAACTTTAGAAATAGAATTTAACGACGGTGGTATATACCAATATTTTAATGTGCCGGAAAATGTTTATCGAAGCTTAATGAATTCTAGCTCCCACGGTGCATATTTCCATGACAATATAAAAGATAAGTACAGATTCAGAAAAATTAATTGAGCGTGTAAAATAGAAGAGTGGAAGAAAAAGATAGGGGTGAAAAACACCTTAAATCTGAACAATACTATATTGATCTATACGACTTATTCACAATTAAAGAATGCCTAGACCATATCCGCATATGCCAGAAAGCCTATCAAAACAGCTCCAACGATGAAAAGTTAAAGGACAAACCAGACGAAGAGCGACATAAAGCCTTTTCATACATGTTAAATGTAAGCCTGTATGTTAAAAAGGGTTTAGAGTTTCAAAATAAAAAGACACGACTAAATGAGTGGATAGACCGAGATCAAAAGTTTCAAGACAAATACGATAATACTTCTGAACCACAAGACATAAGGTGTCCTGATTGTAACTCCGCTATGAAAACAACATTTAAGACTCTAGAAAACGATTGGACAGATAAACCTCTTAGAGTACTGTTCTTTTTCGACTGCACAAAATGTACTAAGAAAACTGCTGTTTACGACAACGGAGAAATCCACGAATCTAAGCCACAGCTTTGTCCTAAGTGTAATAAAGAAGTAAAAGTTTCTCAAACTAGAAAAGGGGAGGTAATAACTTGGAAAACTGTTTGTAAATCTTGTGGCTATAAAAATACAGACGTTAACGATTTCGGAAAAAGCAGAGCAGAACGTAAAGCTAAAGAAGACGAAGATAAAGCATTACTTGAAAAATATAGAAGTGAATTCTGTCTTGATGAAGAAAAGGGAGCAGAAGCAATCGAACTAATGGAAGCGTCCGAGTATGCTTCTTTTGTAAAGGAAGAGGTTAAGCGTGAGATTGATAACCCAATTTATGAAAAAGTATCAAGATTAAAAAGATTAAGTATTGCGGATCTTGAAGCAATGCTTAGTAGCATTTTAGATGAACATAAATATACTAAGCTTTTTTTCGATAAACCTGAAATTGATAGGCATGTTATCGTACCTTTCTCTTTTCAAGATTCCGACCCCACTCGTAATAAAAGGACTTCACAATATGATCTTCAAAAACTATTAAAAACAAAATTAGAAGATACAAACTGGCGTTTAATGAATGAAGGTCTTAGTGACAGATTAGGTTACATCTCTGGCAAATTAAAAGGGTATGAGCGAGAGGAGGATTTGTTAGAAATAGCAGGAAAAGTTAAAGAGGATAAGAAACAGGACTTTGACCCTATAAAGAAGTCTAAGTATGCAAACCACCCTTATGTCCAAATGGCGAAAATCCAAGGCAAACAAGAAGCTGTAGAAAACATCAGAAAGAGAAGACTAGAAAAAGAACCAGAGGGATTTTTTCTCGAACCTACGGAAGGTCACTATACCTGTGCTATATGTAGAGAAACAATAGAAAGTAATAAAATATGGTGGAATCTTGATGGTTTAAGATGTGCTGATTGTTGGAGAAACATTAAGGAAGGTATTATCCCATCTTTAAGTTGGGATCATGATAATAAGATTTGGATTAAAGAATACGAAATTAAGTCCGAATTTAGTGTTCAGCCTGCTACTAGAGGTAAACTTGAACGAGAAGGTATTTTACACGGCAGGAAACTAAAAAGACCTGATGGAAGAACATACTGTACAGTCTATTTAATTTCCGAAAACAAAGAATTTTTAGAGAAATATCCTAGGAAACCAGAACGAAGCGTAAAACTATCTTGGTCTGAGGATGGGAAGAAATTAGTTGCTCGCGTAACAGATAATAAGTAGACACTCCATTAGACGTGACCAAATATGAACTGTCTCGTATAATGCCCTTATGGCACGCGTAAAAAAGTTATCTACGATAGAACTGCATAAATTTCCGAATAAAGGTTCTATTTTAGGATTTATAATAAATTATGTTAACTGATGATCAGCGAAAACGACTAAAAATGTGGGCGGTAGAACCTGATTACGAAAACACAGATTTTGTGGTTGGTTCTGATTCTTTAACAACAATTGAGATTGACAAAACTGGCACCAATGGTTTTTGGTACTTCAAAAATACAAAAAAAGGTCTTATAAAAAGATTTGTCTTAGAGGAATCCGCTAAGGTAGAAAAGTCATGTGTAATTACATTAATAAAAAAGGAAAATGGAAAGTTTACACCACGATTTTCATTTGAAATAAGAGACATTTCTAATAAAGCAATTAGCAATTTCTCGAAGGAAACGCAAGATGACAAGCTTATTAAAGCAAGAGTTGATTTGGATTCGTGTCATGAAAACTTCTTTGGATTAATAAATTTTATAAAAGGTATTGAAGAAATTGATTTTGATGCAACTTCTTACACTATAGTTGATCCAGAAAAAGTCATAATAACAGACGAAAATAAAGTTGCTTATGTTAAGAAACTTATTGATGCGGGATATGGTGAAGACGTATGGGTATATCTATCAGAATCAAATCCTACTTTAATCCAAAAATTAACATATGCACGAATTCAAAGCAAAAAGCAGAATGTGATCGATGAACTCGGTATGAGATTAGAACACGGTAATTATTCGGAAACTACAGGTGACGATTCATGGCAAAAATGGATTTATAAAAATAACTGGTTATTTGGTGTGAACTACCAAAAACCTATTGAGAAAGCAAAGATAAATCTAACAGGTATTATGCCCGACTACCTATTTCCTACACTAGATGGATTTGTAGACATTCTGGAAATTAAACTCCCATCAGATGAGGTTATTATTAAAGACACTAGTCATACTAATGCATGGCGATGGTCAGCAGAAACAAATGTTGCTATAGGACAGGTTATTAATTACTTGAGTGAAGTTGATAGGCTAAGAAGAGAAATTGAACCTAATATTGCTCAAATATATAATATTGAGCTATCTTTGCTCAAACCCCATGCCTATATTTTAATTGGCGATAGTACTAACTGGGACATATATAAGAGAGATGCTCTGAGAAAGATGAATCATGCACTACATGGTATTGAAGTGATTACATATAAAGACTTATTAGATAGAGGTAATGCTTCTATGCACTTATCGCGTGAGAAGCTATAACACAGTTGAGTACTGTCTCATTTGTCTCATTTACATCCTAGAGAGTAAAATGGGTTCTAGACCGACATGCTCAGCCAAAAGTAGCACCCTAAGCGACCCATCTCATTCGAATACATTACAACGGCTTGATAAAAACTCTATCCTAATATCTTCATTTCGAACCAAAGTGTTAAAATACAAAAGCAATGACAGAGCAGATTAAAAATTATGTGCAAGAATATAGGGCTAAAAACAAGGTCACGCAGGAGGATCTTGCTAAAGCTGTTGATGTTACAAGACAAACTATTATTGCAATAGAAAAAGGCAACTATACTCCTTCGGTACTACTCGCCCTAAAAATAGCAAAGTATTTCAATACATCAGTTGAGAAATTGTTTATAATTGAGAAATTACTATGATAATAGAAACTATAAGTGCTATCGGAATACTCGTGATTGCTATAATTTTTCTTAATCCAGGCAACTTAAGCATGCCTGATAGTGTTGTATCCATGCTGATTGTGGGTTTTATCTTATCTTTTCTTACGTTCGCTGCATATTTATTTAGAGAAAAGTCCTCAGATGAACGCGAATCCATACATATTCTGACGGCAGGAAGAATCTCTTATCTCGTCGGTGTTGGTACTCTAATCTTGGGTATAACCATACAAGCATTACAACACAATATTGATATCTGGTTAGTAATGGCTCTTTGCGCCATGATTTTTTCAAAACTACTCTCAAGAATTTATTCTCATTTCAGAATGTAAAGTCTACTTGACATTACTTTTCAACTACTTTATTCTTATTTAAGAAAGAGGATCATTTTAGAAATATATGAAAAATTCAATAAAAAATATTTTAATAGTAAGTTTTGTAGTAGTTGCAGGATTAGTATTCTATTTTGTTTCTCGAAACACATCAAACGAAAGTTCTATGGAGAAGACAAAAGAAACTACGATGGTAACAGAACCTACAGAAAAAGAGACAGAAAATTCCATGATGAAAAAAGACGCTGAAGATATTGAGGAAAAAATGATGGAAAACAAAATAAACAAGTCACGATATGCAATGTACAGTAAAGAGGTACTTGACGGTTCAGCAACAAGTCGAAGGGTTTTATTTTTTTATGCATCCTGGTGTCCTACATGTAAACCTGCAGATGTAAGCTTCAAAGAAGATGAATCTAGTATTCCAGAAGATGTTACAGTTATTAGAGTAAATTACAATGATCCTGAAACTGATCAAGACGAAAAAAATCTTGCTAAAAAATATGGTATTACTTACCAACATACCTTTGTCCAAATAGATGAACAGGGTAACGAGCTTACAAAATGGAACGGTGGAAAAATAACCGAATTACTTTCTAATATTAAGTGATCTATGATATTACTTTTAGCATTTGCATTTTTAGCAGGTATTATAACGGTACTTTCACCATGTATTCTCCCTGTATTGCCAATTATTCTCACATCAAGTGTCGGTGGTATTAATACAGGGAAGTCTCGCCCAATTGGCGTAGTTGTTGGATTTATCCTTAGTTTTACTTTCTTTACGCTTTTTCTTTCTACCATTGTACGCATCAGTGGAATTCCTGCAGAAACGCTTAGGTTAGTTTCTATACTTGTTGTCGCCGGTTTTGGACTGTCTTTACTTATTCCAAAATTCCAGTTAGTAATTGAAAACTTATTTTCTAAACTTTCGAGCGGTATGCCCAATAACCAAGGTAAAACTGGCTTTAGGGGAGGTTTAATAATTGGTTTGTCTATTGGGCTACTCTGGACTCCCTGTGTTGGGCCAATCCTTGCTTCTGTAATATCTCTTGCTATAACGGGTACTGTCACACTTGATGCTTTCTTAATCACTCTCGCTTATTCTCTTGGAACAGCTATTCCTATGTTTTTGATTATTTTAGGCGGTCAAAATGCACTTAGGCGGGTACCATGGCTACTCTCAAACTTAGGTCAAATACAAAAACTGTTTGGAATAATAATGATTATAACGGCCATAGGAATATTTTTTAATGTGGATCGTAGATTCCAAACATATATCCTAAACACTTTTCCTCAATATGGCACAGGTCTTACTAAATTTGAAGATAATGAATTGATCCGAGAGCAATTAGATAAAAAATCTACCAACGAAATTAAAAAAGAGGATATGGGTAAACCGATGTTTAAGCTACTTAATAATAAAGGTGTAAAGGCATCAGAAATTATTGCAGGAGGTATATGGTTTAACAGCGAACCACTGACACTTGAACAACTAAAAGGAAAGGTTGTTATTATCGATTTCTGGACGTACTCATGTATTAACTGTCAAAGAACTCTGCCGTATCTTAAAGATTGGAATGAGAAGTATAAAGATAAGGGCTTAGTTATTATAGGTGTGCACGCCCCAGAATTTGAGTTTGAAAAAAGTGAGAAAAATGTTGCCCAGGCAATCAAAGATTTCAAGCTTACTTATCCAATTGTTCAGGACAATGATTTTTCTACATGGAAAGCATATAACAATCGTTACTGGCCAGCTAAGTACTTTATCGACAAAGAAGGCTATATACGCTACACACATTTTGGAGAGGGAGAGTATGACGAAAGCGAAAAGGTAATTCAAGAGCTTTTAAAAGAGGCTGGGGCAACTGATGTATCTTTAGAAATAAATAATCCAACTTATCAGATACAGGCAAGAACACCAGAATTATATTTAGGCTATGGAAGAATTGAGCATTTTGCTTCACCTGAAACTATTAAGGAAAATACAATAAGTACATACTCGACACCAACAAATATAGGGACTAATGAATTCGCATTCGAAGGTAGTTGGAATGTGATGGAAGAGTATGCTAGTCCCCAGAAAGGATCAACGCTTACACTTAATTTTGATTCAAAAGAAGTATTTTTAGTTATGCGCACGAAGGGAACACCTGCTAAAGTAAAGGTATATCTAGATGGCAAGATGCAAGATTTTGGAGAGCATAATATAAACGGTGTGGTGACGGTTGATAAAGATACACTCTACAAACTCATTAACCTATCTGCACCTGGTAGACATATACTTAGACTAGAGTTTGAAGATGATAATACTGAAGTGTTTGCATTTACTTTTGGGTAATTTAGATAATGATCACACATTCTAATCACAAAAATGGATTTCTTCACATCACCTTAATAGTTCTTTTGGTAGGAGCAGTAATTTTAATAAGCCGTCTACAAGAAAATGCTTTGCCAAAGACTTCATCTCCGCAACATACAACAAGTCAGATTATCTCAGGTAATTTTGATCCTGATAAGCAAAAAACGGACATGGAGTGGAAAAAGATATTAAATCCTGAGCAATATCGCGTACTGCGCGAGGCAGGAACTGAAATACCGTTTACAGGTGAATTGAACAATGAAAAACGAAAAGGAACATACTACAGTGTTGGCTGTGATAAACCACTTTTTCGATCAGAACAAAAATATGATTCAGGTACTGGTTGGCCTAGTTTTTGGGCTCCAATTGATGAAAACGCGATTGTTCTTAGGAAAGAAACAGGTTTAGGGGACGATAGAATTGAAGTATTAGATACTTGTGGAGGACATCTGGGTCATGTCTTCGATGATGGGCCAGAACCAACTGGTAAAAGGTATTGCATGAATTCTGTAGCTCTACGCTTTGTTCAAGATGAAAAATATTGATTCGAATATATTCTAAATAGGATATTATTAAGGTATGAGTAAAATTATTGGTATTAGTGGAATAGTTATCCTAGTAATTCTTTTTGCATTCTACTTTTTTTCGAATAAACAACCGGCGCCTGAGTCATCTTTACCCAAAGATAGGGCCTCTATGGAAGCTACAGAGAATACGTCAACTCCAATTACCGATATCAAGGCGTCTTTTGCGATCTTTACCAACGGAACTTTTCGTATTTTTACTGCAAGCATGTATCACAACCTCTCTCAAGATTCGTATATTGAAGCAAGTAATCCAAATATAGTTCAGGTTAAAAAGTCAGGCACAACTTGGAATGATTTCTTTTCAACACTTCCGTTCAAGTTAACGTCTGAATGTCTAACTACTGGCACTAAAGAAACGTTTTGCAATGGAAATCGTGGAACTTTAAAGTTTTATATAAACGATGAACAAAGCAACAATGCACTTACTCAAGAGATAAAAGACGGCGATAAACTTCTCGTAACTTTTGGTACAGAATCTAATCAGCAAGTTGAGCAACAACTACAGATAGTTCCAACCCCGTAACTAAATAAAAACACATAATAAACTTGGAACACACCTTTTATACTGTTTCATTTGTCTCATTTCTAGCCTGGAGAATGAAACAGGTTCTAGACAGCCATGCTCAGCCATGAAATTTGGTCAACACTCTTGCGGTGATGAACAAATTTTGTAGTATAGATATATAGTATTTGAAGGTCGGACTGAGCAAATCTCAAATAAAGCTCTTTAAACAGGTGATCATTTTTATGATGTTAACTAGAGCCACACCATTTACAAAAGAAGAGATAACTCAGTTACGAGAGCGTTTTGACATATATATTAAGACTGTTATAGACATTGACAATAACACCAGCAACGAAATTCAAAGCCCAGAAATAAAAAAAACATATGACAGTTTAACAAAACATTTTTTCAAAGAGATTTATGAATAATGTGAAATTAACTCTTTCTTCCATTTCTATGGATTTACTAAGAGTAGCTATTGGAATTAATCGTAAATCTTTTAAAATGGCGGAGATTTTCAAATTAGAGGCAATTGCCGGAGCCAAAACTATACAAAAAAAGGAAGTACCCCCATATATTTTCAAGATATTGACTAATTTGGAAAAGACTCTTGCCAATGATAATAGTATGGATGTTGCAGAGGATTCATTGATGTACAGTACTTTGTTTAGGAATGTCTGCAGTTAGAAAAAAACTACCTTTCTTCCTGTTTATATGGCCCTGCTCAGACAGAATGATAGTGTTTTACAAACTTATTAAGTACAAAGCCAATGACAAAGAAAAATAAGATGTAAAGAAATGTGCCCAAGAAGGCTGGTGTATGATTATAAATCAAATCAAATCGGTACAGGAGAGGCCACTGGATCAGATATATTTCATAAGAATATTTTCCCAAGATAATCAACAAATCTGATTGGACGTCTTTGATCAGAAAGATAAGTACTAAGGAAAGCATTGTAAACATGCTTGTAATTTGCTCAGCAAAAACGCTTTTACCAATGTTGGAATGAATGGCTGTATATGCAAATAGAAAGGACAGAATTAATATCAGAAAATAAGAAATATAAGATACCACCCAGGAGGAGGTATGTTTTACTACATAGTCTTTTAGTTTTATAATCTGTTTCTTTTGATACGCATTGGCAAATGCCATACCTAGAGGAAAGGCTAAATAGTGCAATTGATATAATTTTAAGACGTCTTTAGATACAGGCAAATCAAGGCGTGTTATAAGAAAACCTGTCAACAGTATAATGAGTGAAGATAAATAGGGTTTATTTCTTATGTAAGCTAGAGGAAAGATAAGGTAATAAAAAAGAATCAAAGTGAAATACCACAAAGGAGAGTTAATGGCGGAATCAATGTCTGAATTTGGGAAAAAACCAAGAACGCCTTGTAGTATGGTGTGTAAGCTATAAGTTTTATTCAATATGTGTGCATCCAAAAGTAAAACTGAGGTCAGGGTTAGCCACATTGGAATAAAAATATTTCTTAACCTCTTAAAATAAAAATGAAGAATGGGCTTGTTTGACTTAATTTCTGAGCTAGTTAAGCCAAAGCCGGATAAAAATAAGAAGATATTTACCCCAACACCTCCAGCTACTGAGAGCGGATATAAAAAGGTGTGATCTGAAAATAAAAAATAACCTATGTGAGAAAAGAGCACCATTAATATAGCTACGCCTTTAAGCTCATTTGTGTGCGAGTGGTTCATGTCATGGGGTTTTAAGTCTTTTTTGGCTGAAAAAATAACGAGAGCCATAAAAAAAGATGTAAACAGAGCTGTTTGGAAAAAAGGGTCTAAGACGCTAATTTGCATTGATTAACTCTCCCCAAATGAGATAGCCTTCTGCTGATGGGTGGAAAAGATCAGTTGAATAGTAGGAGGGATTTTGTTTTGCTATAGAGTAGGTATTTGTGTATAAATCAATGAGCTTGAGTCTTCCAGCTTGGGTTGAAGTGTTGGTGAGGATTGAAATGACCTCATTAAACTGCCTGGTTCTATAATTTAAAAACAGGTTGAAGGGGGGATAAACAATTTTACTTGCGCCCAGGTATGGGATATTTATTACCGTAATATTTGCGCGCGTTTTGGTAAGTAGTTGAGATAAAATATAGTAGTAGTTTTGTTTAAAAGTACTTAGGGTTTGCTTGTTGTGAAGGTCATTTATGCCAATCAAAAGAGTAATGTATTCTGGATTTTCACTTATAGCTTGGGGAAGCTGATCTTTTAGAACGTCAGTTGTTGTACCACCTGGCAAACCTAAGTTTAATAGTTTGACTACTGCATTGTTTTGAGAAAGCTTTGAGGCAAAGAGATAAGGAAATGTTTTTGTGAAATCCGAACTGCCCACACCTGCTGTCAAACTGTCTCCTAAGGCTACATACGTAATTTGTTTATTTTCTTGTTTGGTGCCAATCATGAGTTGGTTACTCCGATATGGGCTTTTTAAATTTACATCTCCTATAAAGTGATAAAATCTGACATAAGAAAATGTCAGATAAGCTACTATCAAAGATAGTAACACCAAAAGTTTAATGTAGATCATATGCATCATTATATAATAAAAAGCAGGACTAGGCTGATAAAGAGGCTTAAGAAGGGTTATAGAGGAGGATTTGGGTTATAGGAGCTAGCTGAGTAACCGTTAGTGTTTTCTGAACCGTGAGGCAATTTCAATTCTTTTTGTGATAAAAGTTTCTGTGTGAAGGAAGGCTAATTTGATAATTTGGCCTTGTTCTACTATCAGTTGATCACCCTGATTTAGTTCATGTCCTTTGTACATACCGTCTATAAATAGAATGGAAGGTTCTCTCTTAGACTCACAGGTAAAAGTAATTCTTTGCGTTTTAAGAATGTCATCCAGGTATCTGTTGCAAACTATGCCATTTAGTGACCAGAGATTGCTTCCCATGGGAAGAATTGAGCCTCCAAGATTAAAATTATAACCTGTTGAACCAAGCTCTGTACTTAAACAAATTCCAGAGCCGTTTATGGCAAAATCTTCAAAGGAGCCATCTGTTGAGTTAATAACAAACTTGTGATAGCCCATTATGCTTGTGCCAAGAACAACGTCGTTAACTGCCCAGCCTATGAACTTTCTCTCTTCTTTCTGTTTATGAAGTGCCGTTTTTATTGAAGTTGTTTCTACTGTATGAAGAATTGGATTTTTTGTTATCAAATCCATGAGAAAGCTTTCAAGATCTTCAATGGGATTCATCATAAAATTAAGAGTACCTCCCGCAATGCCAAAGAATGGAATTTGTAAGTTGTTATATTCTTGAATGGCGTGTAATAAGGCACCATCCCCGCCTACAACAAGTAAGAGTTCAGGAGAGTGCTCAATTAAAAAATGGGGGAACTTTGTCTTTATAAGATTGTTGACCTCAAGATTTCTTTCATCTTTTGTTGGGATGAATTTAACTTTCATTCAAAACCTTTTTACATTTCAACGCTTTATACCAAAATCTTTGTCAATTGATGCTTCTTCCACGTAAGGGGCTTCATCTAATGGGATTTGATCAAGATTTTTTGCTACGGCAGGCATGTTCCCATTATAATCTTAAGATACCTCTTTTTACAGTTGAAATTTAAAGGTACAATTGGTGAGATAATTAATTCCTATCTTGATGCAATGAATACCTGGATAGTACAAAAAAGTGGTTCACAACGCCTTAAATATGAATAACGAAAGTTTTTTTCCTCTGACTTGGGAACATTATGGAATACTTATTGAAGATCTATGGAAGGATCTGTCAGCAAAATTAACAAAAGACGCCTTAAAAATAGACGCAGTGATTGCGATTTTAAGAGAAGGGGCTTTTACCGCTATTCCTTTGGCTTATAAACTAAACACATACAAAATACTTACTATTCAATACAAATATATGCTTTATAACGGTTCAAATGAGCTTAAAAAGCTTGCTGATTTGTCTACTGCCAGTTTTGATTTTCCTGAATCACCTATTTTCCTGCTTTGCGATACTTTCCCTTGTGGCGGCAAAACTAAATTTCTGGCCGCAAATGAAATTAAGCTCAAATATCCAGGGAGTAAATTTGTGTTTGCATCGTTAATCCAGGATCATTCTGTTGAAAATCATGATGACTTTTTATCTTCAGCATTTGCTTTTGATGTAAATAGCAATTGGGAAACAACTCATCCGCTATTTAAAAAGCTGGGAATTGCAAATAATGCGTTGAATGTATATCTACCGTGGGAGAATAAGGGAGAAGAAGAAGCTTCAGTCAAACAAATAGAGTGGAAGTATAACTAACCAGTTATTATCCTAATATCTAAAAATTTGACAACCAGGAAAGGGGAGTTCTAGTGTGATAAAAACCTGGTTTTTTGACAAAGGGCTTTCTTTCTTGAGACACTAAGTTTATGCAAAAAAATAGATTTGGGTTTGTCACCGTTAGAGTTGTATTTGTCTTTTTAAGTGTGTTGACTATAGCCCTGTTAGGAATCTTTGTTTCAACAAAAATACAAAATCAAAAAACTGCCATTATAAGTCCTGTGCTTCCAAAAGAGAGCAGTTCCTCAGCTACAGAAACTACCCAAAGCGCCGAAGCTAAACTTGGGATAGTTGAAACCAAAGAACCACCAATTCCTTTAGAAAAACCTGAGGAGAGAAAAGAAACCCCAAAAGTTGTTGGTGTTAATTCTGCACGGGGACAGGTGTTTTATGGCAGGGGCACTCCAAACAATAAATTTGGCATGTATGTTAACAACATTTCAAAAGACATAAAGGATGCTGCCGAACTTATTAACAGCAATGGCGGGAAGTGGGGGTATGTACTTTTGACCATGGAAATAAATGACAGAGACAAATCAAAATGGCAGGATATGTTTGACCAGGCTTCAAAAAGCCAGTTGATTCCAATTGTTCAGCTGTACAACAACAACCAGTGCAAAGTGGACAAAATGAATTTTGACAGTTTAGCCGAAATGTTAAATAAGTTAAAGTGGCCTTCCAAATATAGATACATCAGTGTATTTAATGAGGTCAATGCTAAAGACTACTGGTGTGAGCGAATTGCTCCTGACGAATACGCAAAAGCGCTTGATAAAGCAATTAAAGCTTTTAAAAAGAAGAGTGATAACTTTTTTATTATGCCTGCGGCTTTTAATAGCAGTGCAAGATCACAGGATAGATATATGAGTGAAGACAGCTTTTTAGTTAAAATGAATCAGACAGTTCCCGGAATTTTCAAAAAGATTGATGGTTGGGCAACACACTCTTATCCTCACCCTAACTTTAGCGGAGATCCTAATAATTTGCCCGGTTGGTACGGTCCAAGAGACACAATCAATAATTACACCTGGGAAATGAATATACTTAGAAATAATTTTGGTGTGGGACCATTTCCCATCTTCATAACTGAGACGGGCTGGCTTCATAAAGAGGGGCAAAGCAGTTGCGTGCAGTACTCGCAAAAAAGTTTGCTAGCTGCTGAAACTACTTCTGCAAGATTTAAAAATGCTTTTACTAATTATTGGCTGAATGATGCAAGAATTGTGGCAATAACGCCATTTATATTTAGAAGTAATGACCCATGTGCGGAGGGGTTTGCCTGGCAGAAGAAGGGTGGGGGATGGTATCCGCAAGCAAATATGCTTATGGCTATTCCAAAGACGGCGGGTAGTCCAAATTAAGAACTCCAACATGGTATAACAAATAAATAGGTATTAAGTGTATTATTTTTCCAGGTTAACAGATTCTATAAAATTACTTTGCATATACGTCCGTCTTCTTGGAACAGATTCACGTTCTGCTAACCACTCTGGACTATCATATTCTTTCACAAACACGAGCCACAATCTGTGATCCAAAAACACAGTTAAAAGCTCTTTTTTTTATCCTTGATAAGTGTTAAACTTTCTTCTTCAGTAAGTGATTATATACCAGATAGTTTTTCTAAGTCATCATTTACACTCACACGACTATATTAACATAACAAAACCGGCGGAGAAGGTAAGATGCGCTTGGAATTTTTTTCAAATGGAATTATTAAAATCAGTCACTCTTTTTAGAAACTTTCCACTTCAAGAAATCTTTGTAAGTTTTAATTTGATGGTTTAAGACTGCATTGTATATATCATAGGAACTTTCATCTACCTTCTTATTCTTTTTTAGATTTAGTATTGTAAGCTTGGATTCATTAGTTAGTTTATCAGTGACCCAATTTTCTCTAAAATCTGTAACGGAATCCTTGGAAACAAGCCAGATATCCATTTTCCAGGTTATTCCATTAATGTCAGCTTTCAACCCTATATAAAATGAATTATTGTACCTAGTATGCGGAAACTCCAAGAAATTGGTGTATTTTATTCTATTCCAGAAGCCTTGATCTATTAAGGCATCAACGATTGATTTTACATTTGTTTTTGATAAAGTATCCAAAATCAAAAACATATCTACATCAGGGCACAACATTAAATCGTAAGAGTAACTACCTGTAAACTCAACCTCTCCATATTTTCTCAGTACTTTTAGTAAATCCGAATTGTTGAGAATTTTATCTGCTTCTTTTTTCCAATTTGAAGACTTGGTTAATAAATTGGGTATCATAATGAAATTCTAGCATTTTTGACGAGATCCTGGCGGAGAAGGTGGGATTCGAACCCACGATACCTTTTGGGTATGGCGGTTTAGTAAACCGCTGCACTCGACCACTATGCGACTTCTCCATTAGCTAGCCTGCAGGAGCGATTATAGCAGGAAGGACTTGTGTTTTACTCAAGAAAACGCTTAACCAAATCTTCAACCTCCTGATAGTTAGTGGTTGTCATTAGCTGCTTTTTTAATTTATCAGCTCCGGAGAATGCTCTGGCATAAATTTTGAAGAATTTTCTCATCTCTGCAAAGTTACTTTGATTTTGATAGGTTTGGCAATAAAGTTTAGTATGCTTTAATAATAGGTCTAAATGTTCCTGTTTTGTATGATTTTTAGGCTCTTTTTCAAATACCCAGGGATTTGAAAAAACTCCTGTACCTATCATTAGCCCATCCACACCATATTTTGTATGTACTTCCAAAGCTTCCGTAAAACTTTTGATAGCCCCGTTTCCTATGATAACTGTGTCTAATCCCATGTCACTTCTCATTTTTACAGCTTGGGAAATCTCATCCCACTGTACCAAAGATTTAGATAAGTCCTTTGCCCTTCTTCCATGAATAGTAAGGGCATCTAAATTTTGGTTAAGCAGGCTGTTGAACCAGGACCTGTTATTTCTTGGATCTTTTGCCAGTCGGGTTTTAACGCTTACCGGAAGCTTTTTTGCCCCTTCCTTAGAAGCTAAGATAATTTCCGCAGCTAAGCTTGGAGTGTTTATGAGAGCGGCCCCTGAGCCTATCTTCATTACATTTTTATCAGGACAGCCCATATTTATATCAATACCGTCAAATCCCAGATCTTTTACAATTGTGGCTACCTTGTAAAAAAATTGTGGGTTTGTTCCCCAAATTTGCGCAACAATAGGACGCTGCCTTTGTGAGAATTTGAGTCTGGGAATGGTCTTTTCATAACCTTTTGAGAGAAGAGCATCTACGCTTGTGAATTCTGTGAATAAAACATCCGGTTTTGCAGTTTCTGAAATTATTTCTCTGAAAACATAATCAGTAACTCCATCCATAGGAGCCAAAACAAAAAAAGGCTTAATAGTTAACTTCAAATTTTGCCAAAAGCTTGCCACTGAGGCATTTTATCTTATTTTGGTATTAAGTGGTGAGAGTTTTAGTCTTTTGATCTTGCATCTTTTAAGGCTTTTGTCCACCAGATCAGCTGCGCGAGCATGTTTTTACCGCTTTCTTCTAAACTTTCAGTTTTAAGATTTCCTTGGGTATCAAGGAGAGTCCAAAAGGCCGATATGTGTACGGCTGCTCTTATTGGTGCCATTTGCAACTCTACCGCAACTTGTCTTAGCTGTTCTACAGCCCTTGCGCCCCCCAAAGCACCATATGATACAAAAGCTAGAGGCTTGTTATTCCACTCATTATAAACATAATCCAGTGCATTTTTAAGTACAGCTGAATAACCGTGATTATACTCGGGGGTTACAATGATAAAACTATCAGCTTCCGCAATTTTTTGGGTGAATTTTGCTACAACTGGATGTTTGTAGGGTTCCTTAATCATTGAGGGGGAAACAGGCTCATCAAAGAATGGAAGAGGAAAGTCTTTTAAATCCAGTAACTCAACATCAAGACTCTCATCATTTTTTGCTTTTTGATAAATCCATTTTGCGGGTTTTTCTCCAAATCTGCCCTGTCTTGTACTTCCTAAAATTACTTTAATTTTTAATTTTGTCATTGCTTACTTTAAAAAAATTTGTACTTGAGGTATATTACAATACAGTCACTAATATACAAGTACCCACATTTTAGATACTAGTGACAAATAAAACCTGCACAAAAACAGAAATCACAAATGAAAGACTTAAGGCAATCTAGAAACTGGGCAAATTATATGAAAGAGCTTGGTTGGGAAGCTGTTTTGGTGGATGGGGTATATGTTTATATTAAAAAGATAGGTTTTGTAAGCGTTATCAAGATTCACAGGGCTAATACTATTTCAACTCAGCTGCTTAAAAAGATTGACAGTCTAGCCAAGGAGAATAAAGCTTTATTTATTAAGATTGAACTAAACGAACCTGAAAAATCTATGGTATTTAGTAAAACGGCTGAGAAGGAAATAGCTTTATTAAAAAGGCATGGTTACGTAATTAATTTTTTCCCGCTTTTAACGCCCTCTACTATTGTTGTTGATCTAACTAAAAACGAGCAAGATCTCTTCAAAGCCTTAAAAGAGGACGCAAGATATTCAGTTAAAAAAGCCCAGAAGAGTGGTATTAAGTGCAGCTTTAAAAGATTTCCAACTATAGAAGAGATGAAAATGTATCAGGAGTTTTTTGAGAGGGCGGGAAAAGAGAGGCATTTGTTGGTTCCGACCCTTAATAGCCTTAGGAAAAGGCTTAAGGCTTTTGGAAAAAAAGCTATTTTTGTAGAAACCAAAAACTTAAAGAACGAAATTTTATCGGCAGGCGTTATTTTGATATTTCAAAACACCGGTTACTATAGTGAACTTGGAACCTTGCAGGAAGGCAGAAAGCTCCTGGCTAATTATTTGCAACTTTGGGAAATAATTAAATTTTTAAAATCAGAGGGGTTGAAAAACTTTGACATGGATGGCATAGCTGATGAGAGATTTCCACAGTTTACAAAAACTTGGGCAGGCTTTTCATTTTTTAAAAAGAAGTTTGGCGGGGAAGTTTATAGATACCCATTCCCATATATAAAATATGGGAACATTATTTTTAAGTTGCTTGGAAGACTTGGACAGCCTTTGCCAATTTAGATTCCGGCAACAGTTTTTTCCACCAGTACAAAAATGATGTAAATTACAAGTAGAATAAATGCTTCAAGCCTATCAATCCTCTTATTTGTAACTGAAAACACACTAAAAATTGCAAGAATAACAAAAAATGAGAGAAAGGACGCATTGGAAATATTTTCCTGCCTAATGGGAGTCAGAAGAGCCGTTGTTCCCAGTACAATAGTTGAGTTTGCTATTACACTCCCCGCTACGTTTCCAAGCACTTCTGACTTGTGAGCAGATTTGATGGCTTTAAGGCCAAAAGCCAATTCAGGAAGAGAAGTACCAATGGCTGTAATAGTTATACCAATAAATATTAGAGGAATGTTGAGTTTAATACTTAAGCTTTCCGCCTCCTTTACCAGTAGATCTGAGGATGCAAGTAATAGAAGCGTTGAAACACTTAAAATAATAAACTGTTTGTATACATTGGTTCGCAGGATTTTTTCTTCAAGCCTTTCCATAAAAGAACTTTTTTTCAAAACCAGAACCAGATAAAAAAAGTATCCCGATATCAAGATCAGACCATCAAGTCTTGATAACACGCCATCCATGAGAAGTAGAAATGGTGTAATACCTAAAAAAACGGTGTATATTAAATCTTTGCTTTTTAGAAGTGTTGACGTATAAATGCCTCCTCCAATCAGGATGGGAAGGGCAAGAATTAAAGTGAGATCCGCTATGTTTGATCCCACAACATTGCCAAGTGAGAGAGATGGGTTGTTGTCAAGCGCTGAGACAACTCCAACAGTAAACTCAGGAAGAGAGGTGGCAAATGCAATAACAAAAAAACTGACGGTAAATTCAGAAAGCCCAAAATGCTTTGCCAATCTGGAGGATGAGCTTATTAGCCAATCGGCAGACTTAACTAGGGTTATACAAAGGGCAAAGATCAAAAAGGCAGAAATCAGCATATTGGGTAAGTATAGAGCAGATTTTGAGAAAGGGTAAGATTGGGGTAAAATTCCTGAAAATCACTTGAAGGAGAGTGACATGAAAGGGCTAAAACTTCTTGAGAGGCTTTTTTGGTTTTTGCTGATAGGAATTTTCATCTACATATTAAGCTACAAACTAATGGCTCAATTTGTAGGGGTGTATGGATGGGATGAGTCTGTGGCAAAGCGCACAGAAGCCTGTCTAACCTACACTTTGAGTTTTGCTGTGAATTCCTTAATCACTTGGCGTGACAGAAAAGCCACACCAAAAGAGCTGGGAAAAAGAATGGTGAAATTTGCGCTGATTATGATTTTCCTGGGAATGTTAAGCGTTTGGGTTTTTGATTGGGCAACTTCCAAAGGTCTTCATTTTCAGCTTTCAAACCTAATTGCCGTAGCTTCAGTTACGGGAATTAAGTTTTTTGTTCTGAATGGAGTGGTGTTTATCAAAAGGATGATTGGGTAGGGCAACCTCCCTTTCATCCTTCTTGAATTCCTGTAAAGAATGAATTACTATCCAAATATGAAATCATATTGCTGTACTCCAACCATGAAAAATATTGGGTTATTAGCTCTAAGGCTTGCCGTGGGATTTGTCTTTATTAGACATGGGTATTCCAAACTGGAAGACATGGAAAAAACTATAACCATGTTTACTAATCTTAAGCTCCTTTTTCCACTATTTTGGGCTTATTTCATAACTTTTTTAGAACTTATTGGCGGGTTTATGATAATTCTTGGCGTATATACACGGTTCTTTGCTCTTCTACTTGCTGTTAATATGGTTTTTGCCATTTTTTTAGTTCACACAAAGCTCCCCTTTGGTACGTGGGAACTTCCCCTTTCTATGCTTGGTGCCTGTCTTGCGCTCAAAGGCTGTGGGGGAGGGGAATACAGCCTTTTGAAAACAGAGTGTGTTTGTGGCGCCACTAATGATGCCAATTGGGATAAGAAAAAATAAACCTTCCGAACTTAAAAATTTACTTAAAAAAACTGGTAAAATAACAGCATGGAACTTGCACTTGCCTTTATAATAGGGTTTTTAATAGGACTTGGGTTTGCTATTCTTCTTTTAAAACTGCTTAAAAACCCTTCTTCTGATAATTCACTTAAAGATTTTATGTCCACTACATCACTTGATGCTTTAAGTAAGGCGTCTGATGAATTTATCAAAATTGCCGGGGAAAAGTTTTATAACCATGTAAATCAAAATACAAAAGAACTTGATGAAAAAAAATCATTGATAGATAAGAGTTTAAGTGATGTGAGGGATGACATGAAAAAGGAGCTTGAAAAAGTGCAAAACCTAATGACCAGCCTTGAGAAAGATAGATCTGAAAAATACGGAGAATTACAAAATGTATTAAAAAAAGCAACTGAGGAAACTTCCAAATTGCATGAAACAACCTTTGAGCTAAAAAGAGCCTTGTCAGGCACCAAATCAAGGGGAAACTGGGGTGAAAGAATGGCTGAAGATGTGTTAAGGTTATCCGGATTTATTGAAAATGTGAATTATATTAAACAAAAAGTAATGGATACCAGTCTTAAGCGTCCTGATTTTACATTTTTGCTCCCTCAGGGAATGAAAATAAATATGGATGTTAAATTTCCGTATGATAACTACCTGAAATACTTAGAGTCAGAAGATACTAGTGAGAGAGAAAATTATAAAACCGCTTTTTCTAAAGATGTTAGGAATCAAATCAAATCAGTTACCGGGAGGGAGTATATTAATCCCCAAGAAAAGACTCTTGATTATGTGCTTGTGTTTATCCCCAATGAACAAATTTATTCATTTTTGAATGAGGCAGATTCGGCATTGTTAGACGATGCCCTTAAAAATAGAGTTGTGATTTGTTCTCCAATTACACTTTATGCAATTCTGTCTTTGATAAGACAGACTATTGATAATTTTAATCTGGAAAAAACCTCAAGCAACATAATTCAGCTGCTTGCAGGCTTTTATAAGAATTGGGAAATGTATATAAAAGCCTTTGATAAACTTGGTAAGAAGATTGAAGAAACTCAAGAAGAGTTTAATGGACTTACTACAACCAGAAAAACTATGCTTGATAGAAGCCTTAAAAAGATTGAGGAGTTACGAAAAGAAAAAGGACTTGATACAATGGCTCTTGTTGAAGGAGAAATTGTTGAAGAGTAGGGGAGAGCCTTTTTTTAAACTTCTTCCTTGCCAAAGTTCATTTTCAAAATATAATGTCATAAGAAGCTTAAACTATGATTTTTAGATTTGAACTGCCTAAACTTACATATGATTATAGTGCTTTAGAGCCGTTTATTGATGCTAAAACCATGGAAATTCATCATACAAAACATCACGATGCCTATGTTACCAATTTAAACAATGCACTTGCACTTCATCATAAGCTGCATGTAAAAACTATTATGGAAATGCTTGCTAATTTGGATGAGGTGCCTGAGGACATTAGAACCGTTGTCAGAAATAATGGCGGGGGACACTACAACCACAGTTTGTTTTGGGCAATGCTTACCCCCAATGCAAAGAAAGAGCCTGATGGAGTGCTTTTGGATGCGCTGAAGGCTAAATATGGCTCCTTTGACGGTTTTAAAGAAGTGTTTACAAAAGTGGCTCTGGGTAGATTTGGAAGCGGATGGGCATGGGTTGTGTTAGATATAAATGATGAATTAGAGGTTAAATCAACACCCAATCAGGACTCTCCTGTGATAGATCATGAGGATGTGATACTGGGTTTGGACGTGTGGGAGCACGCTTATTATCTAAATTACCAAAACAGACGAGCCGATTATGTTGCTTCCTGGTGGAACATTATCAACTGGGATAAGGCAACAGAACTTTACCTGCAAGCTAAAAATACCAGAAAGAAATGGAGACACAAAAAAGAAGATGACAGACCAGGTTCAGCTTTCTAAAAAGGATTTGCAAAGAGGGACTAGGGTTGAGTTAATAGCACACTCAGATTTTTTTAGGAGCGTTATGGTTGGTACAGAGGGTGAGGTTGTGGATCACGAACAAACCAGAGGAAAAGCCCATTTAGTTTCAGTTAAATTTAGGGGCTTTGATTATCCTCATGGTCAGGCTCACGCTGTACCAATACCTCAACTCAGGAAACTCTAAGCTCATTTATATTAGGTTTATCCCCCATAAGCCTAATATTATTTTCAAGTAAACAAAAAACTGATATAAAGTTGCGATCATGACTTCCATTTCAAACTTAATCAAAAACCCACACTTTTTTCCTGATGCTACAAGAGGCGTTTTAAAAACTATAGATTCTACGGATCTTCAAAATACCAGCACTAAAGGCATTGTGGTAAACACCTATCATTTATTGTTTTCACCCGGCTCTGACATTTTAGCTAAAGCGGGAGGTATAAAAAAATTCATGAGCTATGATGGTTTTGTTATTTCAGACTCGGGGGGTTTTCAAGTGTTTTCTTTAATCAGAAAAAACAAAAAGTTTGGCACTATGGCAGATGAAGGAATAAACTTAACTGCGCCAAATTCTCCAAAAATAGCTTTTACGCCCGAGATGTGTATTGATACTCAATTTAAAATTGGTTCGGATATTATGATTTGCCTTGATGATTGTCCCAAGATGGATGCTTCAAGAGCGGAAATTGAGGTGAGCGTTGAGCGAACTATTGCCTGGGCCAAAAGATGTAAGGATAGATTTGAGGACCAGGTTCAAATACACAACTTAGCAAACAAACCGCTCTTATTTGCGGTTATACAGGGAGGGGCTCACAAGGACTTAAGAAAAAGATGCGCTGAGGAACTTTTGGAAATAGGTTTTGATGGCTTTGGGTTTGGAGGGTGGCCAATGACCAGAACCAATGAGCTTGATAGTGAGTATCTTAACTATGTTTCCTCACTAATTCCTCACAACAAGCCAAAATATGCACTGGGAGTAGGACTTCCGCATGAAATAGCAAAGTGTACAAAAATGGGTTATAAAATTTTTGACTGTGTGCTGCCTACAAGAGATGCCAGGCATAAAAGGCTTTATGTGTTTAATGAAGAGCCTTTGAAACTGACAAATTTGGAGGATAGAGGTTTTTTTTCATACATTTATATAAATAAAAAAGAGTTTGAGCAGGATTTTAGCCCTATAAGCACCTTTTGCCGCTGTTACACATGTCAAAACTATTCCAGAGCGTATATAAATCATCTGTTTAGAATTAAAGATGTACTGGCTTTAAGGCTAGCAACAATTCATAATTTGTTTTTCTATTCCAGCCTTATGAGAAGAGTATCCGACTTATATAGTACTATTAAGGCATGAAAATTGTTGGCATTGATCCGGGGACTGCAAGAGTTGGTGTGGGGGTAATTGAAGGTTCAAAAAAGACCTCCTTTAAGGCTTTGGAGTACTTTTGTATAGAAACTGCCAAAGACTTAGCTATTGGTGAAAGACTATTTGAGATATACAAGGCACTGGATAGCAAACTCAAGATTATAAGACCTGATTTGTTAGCTCTGGAGTCTCTTTTTTTTAACACCAATCCAAAAACAGCCATGAGCGTTGGCAGAGCAAGCGGGGCAATTTTGTTGACAGCGATTATCAATAATATAAAAGTGGTTGAATATACTCCTTTGCAAGTGAAAATTGCTATTACCGGCTATGGAAGAGCTGATAAAAAGCAGGTTGAAAGTATGGTTAAAAGCAGTCTTAGGCTTAAACAAATACCAAAACCTGATGATATTTCAGATGCGCTTGCAATAGCTTTATGTGCCGGCTACTCAATCTTATAAGCATCTGATATAGTCAAAACACTTATGATTTCCTTCCTTTCCGGAAAAGTACTGAAGAAGACAGATGATTTTGCTGTTGTTTTGGTTAATGGGGTTGGTTATAAAGTTTATATTTCAACTGATACTCTTTCCTCACTTACAATTAATGAAAGTGTGAACTTTGAAATTCACACCGAGGTAAAAGAAGATAGTATCTGCTTGTATGGCTTTATCAATGAAGAAGATTTGAAAATGTTTGAGCATTTACTGAGTGTATCAGGGGTGGGGCCAAAGACAGCTATGAACATTACAAAGTCCTTTAGAGTTTCTGAAATTGTTAGAGCCATACAAAAGGCACAAACCCAGCTTTTTACGGAAGTTTCAGGTATTGGGAAAAAACTAGCACAGAAAATAATTTTAGAACTTCAACCAAAACTTGGCAAAATCAGCGAACTTTCACTAAATGCTACCGATAATGAACTTGTAGATGCACTCATGGGCCTGGGATTTACCAAAAAAGAAGCTTCTCAAATGGGGGAGACTATAGATTCTACTCTTCCTCTAAGTCAAAGAATTAAATTAAGTTTAAAAAATGACAAAAGAAAAAATTGATACAAAAAAGATAAATGAGCTTTTGGAGGCGGACAATACGCTAAGACCCAAAAAATTTACTGATTTTGTTGGGCAAAAAAAGATACTTAATAATTTGCTTGTTATGATTGAAGCTGCAAAAAAACGGGAGGAGCATTTGGACCATGTGCTGTTTTATGGCCCTCCTGGAATTGGAAAGACTACGGTTGCCCATATTATTGCAAATGAGATTGGCTCAAATCTTAAAATAACTTCAGGACCTGCTATAACCAGAGCAGGGGACCTTGCCTCAATACTAACTAATTTAGAAGAAAATGATGTGTTGTTTATTGATGAAATCCACAGGCTCACAAAAAATGTTGAGGAAACAATTTATCCTGCTATGGAGGACTTTGCCATTGACATAATTATTGGCAAGGGACCATCTGCAAGAACAGTAAGACTTGATCTGCCTAAATTTACTCTTGTTGGAGCAACAACAAAAATTGGCAACATTTCAAACCCTTTGAGAGATAGGTTTGGTGCTGTTTTTAGACTTGACTATTATACTGATGATGAGTTAAGCAAAATTCTCAAAAGAAGCGCAAAGATAATGATGTTGGAGCTTGATCAAGCCCTGGCAATGCAAATTGCCAAAAGAGCAAGGGGAACACCAAGAATTGCAAACAGAATTCTCAAAAGAATGAGGGATTATAGCGAGGTACACCAAAAAGATCTAAATAAAAGCTTTGTTGATGAAATTTTGAGCTTTCTTGGAATTGATGAGTTTGGACTTGAAAGCGAGGACATCAAATACTTAAGGGTATTAAATGAAAAATTTAAGAATGGACCTGCAGGACTGAGTACTCTTTCCGCTGCCCTTTCTGAAGATGAACATACTGTTGAGGAGGTTATTGAACCTTATCTTATAAAATTAGGGCTTGTAAGAAAAACCACAACAGGCAGAACTCTTACCGACTTTGCTGTTAATATGCTAAATAAGAAGAGCGTTTGAAGCTTAGTTTTCTACTACTTCTTCATGTTTTGATTTAAGAAAATCAATTAGATCTTCAATTGATTGAACAATTATCTTAAAAGGCGCTTCTAAAATAAGGTCAAAAGCAAGAGAGAAAAAGTTAAATCTGGCAACTTCAACTGATAGTATTTGACCAACCTTTAATATAGGCAGAGCCACCACATTTAAAATAGCTTCAATTACATTATCTCTCTTTCCAATAATTTGAAGGTCTTTACTCCTTGCTCTGATATTCCAAGCAAAAAAGCTTAAAACCGAAACAAAGAAGTAAAAGAGGAAAATGCTTGTGACATTGAAACCTATTTTACTAAGAAGTACAGCAATCAATCCATAAACAAGGATGTAGAGAGCAGCGTAAACAAGAGAAAGCCAACTTTTATCTTTATAATTTGCGTGCAACCTTTTTCTAAACAGGGCTTCTTCCAAATCTGATGCAAAAAGCTTATCCTCATATACAACCATGTGAATAAGCTCATGGATTTTATTGGAATTGTCTCTACCAGGAATGGTGATTTTTTTAGCTATAAAGAAAAAAAGCAAAACAGGGAAGAAAGTATTGATTGCAAGTGAAATATAATTGACGTGCTTTATTATATATAAATCAACAGGAGCCTCAATTAATATAGCCAAAAGCATTTTTGTTATGAATAGATAGATTAGGGTTCTGGTAATTCTTAAGCTTAATTTTTTTTTGAGCTCAACATAATAAGATTCCATAAATTCATCTGCTTTATCTCTTAGCAAGGGGGGAGAGAATAGAATTGAACTAACCCGATCCTTGTTTTTTTCAAGCGTGCCATACAAAACCTTAAAAGGAGGCGCAAGCTTTCTCACCTGGATTGACAGCACTTCCTGAGTCCTGCTTTTTATTATGCCGTCAACATATTTTTTGGTATCCGGAAGGCTCTTGACAACCGCCTTTACAGTTTGCTCATCAAAAACACCAAAGAACTGAGGATATAAAATTCTGAGGGCGTGGTATCTTAAAATTGCATAATCCGACCTGACCAAAGCTTTGTGGCAAGCTATAAAAACATGTATACCTTCCTGTTCAGGTGAAAGGTCAAGATTAGAACCTCTCAATGCTTTGAGAATGTATTGGGCCATAAGCTTAATAAAAACTTCAGGTTTGTAGTTTGGATCTATAACATTTTCAATTTCTGAGGCTGCAACACCAAGCATAAAATCCCACAGTGTTCCCTGGTTATCAGAAATTCTAAGTTCATTTAATGTCTGTTTTGCAAAAACGTATCTTTTGAGTATTTGGGAGATCTCTTCTGCTCTTCTGTCTGAAACATGTGACTCATTGATATATTTTCCTCTGAGCAAGTCCTTATACAAAATCTCAGAAGTTTCTTCCGGATTTGATTTTGAGGAAAGGTAAACTCTTAAAAAGCGCTGGATGGCAAATCTTCTGATGAAATGTTCGTCTTTGAAGTCTATTACATTTCTGATGCGCTCGTAGATAGTAGAGACCATACTTGTTGCGGAGCTGACCTCAATTTTATTGGTTTTGCTGTCAAATAGGCTCTTATCCGGTGGTTTGCAGAGCTCATCAATCAAAATGTTCACATTTTTGGCAATATTGTCATCCATAAGGTAATTATAGCAAGAAATTAAAACCGGGTCCTTCAGGGCTATTCAAAAGTTTAAGCCTTTTCTTGCAAGTCAGATCACTTGCAAGAAGAATCCTAAACCTAAAGTTAGGCCATAGGAGCTGTTAATTTGTCATAATCTACTTTGCTCACAAACTTAGTTAAGGAAACGGCTGTTCCTTCAACAGTAGATTTTGCAACTACTGCGTATCTGGGCTTGCCTTTTACCTGAAAAACTTTCTTTTTAACATCAGTGTCAGGAACTGATACCATTTTTCTATGCTTTACTGAATAAAAATCCACTAGTAATCACCCCCTTTTAAATTTGACCTCATTTTTAGGCATTTTTGTTTATCTGTCAATAAAATTATTGTATATTAAGCTTTATGACTATAGCCTTCTGCTTTAATGTTAAGCAATCCACGCCGTCACTAAGCCCAAAAAGCCAACAAGATATAGAATTTGATTCGAGGTATGTAATTAACTCTATTGTTGGGATTATTGAGCAGTTGGGGCATAAAGTGCTCAAAATTGAAGCTGATGAGAGAGCGTTTGCCAAATTAAGAAAAGCCCGTAAGAAAATTGATTTAGTTTTTAATATAGCGGAAGGGATAAAAGGTGATGCCAGAGAAAGTCAGATACCCCTTTTTTGTGAGATGCTTGGCATACCTTACACACACTCCAGCCCTACAACACACGCTATTACTCTCAATAAATACTACACTAAGCTTATTTTGAAAGCTAAGGGAGTTACCACACCTGAGTGCTTTTTAATTAAAAATCTAAAATTTAGCATTCCGCCAGGTATTTTATTTCCATTGATTGCCAAACCAAACTGCGAAGGATCCAGCAAATGGATTTTTGACAAGAATGTGGTTGAAAACAATGGTCAACTTAGGAGGAGGGCTAAAGAGCTTATTACAAAGGGTGTGAGGGAATTGCTGGTTGAAGAGTTTATAGATGGAAGGGAATTTACCGTGGGAAGTGTTGGGGATCAAATTCTTCCAATTATAGAGCAAAGGTTTGATTTTTTGCCAATCGGTTTTAAAAAAATTGCCGGGTATGAGCTAAAGTGGTTATATGAAGATAGTTTAAAAAGACTTGAAGATGCATACTATTGCCCAGCCAAAATTTCAAAAAAAATGGAAGAAGAAATTTACCAAACTTGCCTTGTTATAAATTCACAACTAAACATAAAAGATGCTTCCAGAATAGATTTTAGACTGGGCAAAAATGGTAAGTTGTACTTTTTGGAAGTAAACAGTTTACCTGGAATGAATCCAAATGAGAAAGAAATTAGTTATCTTCCACTTGCATGGAGAGTAAAAGGCGGTACATATCAAAGTCTGATTGCTGAAATTATTAAAAGTGCGTTGGAAAGATATAAATTTCAAAAATAAATAACACTATTTTTGTGGAAAATTCTTGAAATAAATTTCAATAAGATTAAAATTATAACAATTGTTTATGGAAAATAAATTTACCCAAACAGCAGTACAAACAACTAGCACAAATATAAGCAATCAAGAAATTGATTTGCCTAAATTTGTTGGAGTGCTGTATTCAGAAGTGAAAAGGGAATACTTTCCAAGTGAAGAGCAATTTATTTCTGAAGTAGGTGTAATTGATGAGGCTAAAAAAATAGCCGAATTAATTGAAAGGATTGGCATTAGGGCAAAAGTGTATCCCGGAAGTAATGAACTATCCAAAATACTGGAGGTGGAAAAGCCGGATATGGTTTTTAATTTAGTGCAGTCGGTTAAAGGCCATGAAGAATTAGAACCTACAATTGCAGCTCTGCTTGAACTTTTGGAAATTCCTTACACCGGAACCGGTATGCTAGGTTTATCAATAACCCACAATAAATATTTTACAAAAAAACTACTTGAGCTAATTGGGCTGCCTGTTCCCAGATATCAACTCTTTAACACAGCCTCAGATATATTAAGCGGACAATTGAAATTTCCTCTGATATGTAAATTAAACGAAATTCATGGAAGCGTGGGAATAGATGAAAAATCTGTAGTTGATGACGAGAAACAGTTAAGACAAAAACTGAGAGATTTGATCACTCTTTATCAGCAACCTGTTTTGGTGGAAGAATTTATTGTAGGAAGGGAGATTACTGTAATCATAGTTGAAGGAGCCTTAAAAAAGGTATACGCTGCTGAGAAGAATTTGCCGGATGTTCCCGGATCAAAATATAAGTTTGCCAGTTTTAATTATCAGTGGGTTGATAAAAAGCCTACTGAGTATCTTAAATTTGAAGGGGGGGATTTGTTAAGAGATTACATTAAAAGCGCATTTGAAATACTAAAAATGGATGATTACGCAAAGTTTGACTTAAGACTTGATGAGTCCGGAAGATATTATTTTATAGACTGCAATGCAAACCCAGCTTTTGGACCAAAAGAGCTTGATATTGCAATTGGAAACATTCTTGATTTGTATGGCATTTCTTTTGAGGGCGTTTTAAAAAGACTAATTATTAGCACAATGAAAGAAGTTGAGGAGACTTCTAACGGAAATGGGTCTAACGGGGGAAGTACCGCCTTAAATGGCTTAACGCCTTTTGCAATGGCTGCAAATTAATTTTTGAATTACTTCATAGCACCTTGTTTCTTGCTTCTACTGGTATAATGGCTTAGCATGCCAAATCTATTGCATAAGGTAAGCTCAATCAGAATTTTTACCGGTGAAATCCATCCAACAACTCTTTATATTCATGAAGAATATATGGTGTATGTAAAAAGGGGGATAATTAAGCGTAATGAAGCCACAATCTCCTATAATCATGTCTCCCAAGTTTATTTGAGAAACGGTTATTTTTTTTCAAGTATTGAAGTTATTAATACAGGGGGAGTGGAAAACATTGAGGTTAAATGGCTGCCTAAAAAAGAAGCCGAGAAGGCTAAAAGGCTCATTGATCATAAGGTTTTTCATACTCATTCCAACCTGAAGCCCAATCAAATTGGTTCTATTACTTCTTTGGTAGGAAATCCTAACGAATTAAGGAATAAAAACGGCTCGGCTGATTTTGAAAAGAAAGTTGCCAGACTTAAAGAATTAAAACTAAAAGGGGTCATATCTCAAAGAGAGTTTGAAAAACAGAGAAAGGAAATGATAAAATCCATTTAAGCTATGAAGCCGGTGCGACAAGTGCGGGAGTAATTCAGTGGCTAGAATGTTTGCTTTCCAAGCAAAACGTCGTGGGTTCGAGTCCCATCTCCCGCTCCATATCGGACTAGTTTTGCGACTTCTTCAAATATAGCCTTGAAATCATCTTTTAGCCTGGTTCTAACCAGGTTTTTTCATTTTTTGGAGTTAGCCTGGAGATGAGAGATACCGGTGACCGGAATCGAACCCAACTTCCCCTGTTGCATATTTACACTAACTAGTGTAAATTATTTTTATGGCACAGTCACTT
>JBBTST010000004.1:0-21273 GCA_038064575.1 Patescibacteria group bacterium | reverse complement strand
CTACTATAAATTCCTGCTCATTGAAACCCATTCTTATGAGTGGGGTGTGTTGGGCGCTAGACAAGGCTTTTTGGTACACCAGACCTAAGATAATGGCAGCTATTAAGGCTGTCAAACCCATTAGACCCAAAATTGTTAATTCGTTCATGTCCGATCTCCTTTTTTGGAGTAAGTATACAGATGTACTAAGCTCTGTCAATTTGAGTTAGGGGTTAATTTAGGGTGGGATGGAATTAAAAAGTGATTCCGGAAGTGGTAACAGGTGTTTCTACCACTTCCGGGCTAAGTTTCTCATTAGCCTAGAATAAACTGGCTGAGCCAGTATCCAAGGCGGATGAGAGATGTCATGAAGACTATGGCAAGTGCATTCAGAGTTTTGGTAATCAACCGTTGGATTACCCATGCTGGAGAGTTTGGTCCCAGTTGACCTGTGTGAGTGGCCAGAAAATACAGTGAAACGCCAATCACAAAGGCAACAAGACTGATGCTGAATGGGAAGACCATCCAATGCACTCTCTCAAGCTTAAAACCCAGGATCTTCACCCGATGGCTGCCCTTGCCCAAAACTCTATAGTGCCTCCGCGAACCTGAGTGGTCAGAGGGGACAAGCTTGTAGCCAAGAAAACTTTTGTCTTGGTTATTTTCCCGGTAGTATTGGGCTGTTACCAAAAATACTACCAAGCCTAAAAGGATACCTAGTATCATTTTTCCTCCAATGTGAGATAGGTTAGTTTCTGGGACCGATTCTAGGACAAAGAGAAAAATATTGCAAGCTATAGGTCTACCTAAAGGTTTCTCTGTTGGAACTATACACAAAAGTCTTTAATAGTTGTTGGATGACAACCTGACCTTCTTCCGATAATACAGTGTAAATGGTAAGTGCATCTTATTAAATAAGGATTAAAAGCTTAAGTCCTACTCCGTTTATTGGGTTGGAATAAATGGGCTAGGTGGTGGAAGAAATTAGAATCTACTTGCTGTTTTGATTTGGATCTTCCCAGCCGGATAGTCGTACAAAGTCCTCATCCCTTTCTGGATTATTTTGTCTTCCGACAAACTGTTCCCCCTTGCACGTTAAAGGATTGGAATTGCGTTCCTCTTTTGTGATTATGAACTCATTTCTGCTTCCTACACCACGAGTTTGATATTTGGCAAAAATACTGTCAGGCATCACTTGGAAATAAGAGATAAAAGTTCTATTTAGAAATCCGGCTGAGATTGCTATGTCTGTATTTTGATAAGTGCTGATTACTCCAATTTTTTGACCAGCTTTTACTTGACTGCCTTGTTTAAGCTGCGGTAGGAGATAGATATGGAAAAGCCGGATTTTAAACTGTTGGGCGTTATTTGGAACGATATAGACCTGAGAACCAATAGGATTTTGGTTATTTTCAACACTTATTATTTCACCATCAACAGGGCTAAAAATATCAATCTCTTTGCCCAAAGTCGGGGGTGGAGGTGTTCCTCCATCCCAAGAGTCAAACTTTTCCTGTGTATCCTGGGTGTTAAAGTAGTGCTTCATGCTTCTGCAGGTTTCACCATTTCCCGAAAAATCATGCCCACTGCCTGAGCGAAATTTGGAAATAGAATAAATTTTATCAAGATCGATAAAATCAGCCTGAATAAATTTAGGTGGGTTATTGAGGTCAATTTTTGCATTTGAACTTAGAAAGTAGTTGATACCCAACACGACGATCACCAGCAAAGCTACCATCAACAAAATGATTTTTGGCGTTTTCACCTTTTTATTATGCCACATGTTTTGGCAGGGGCTAGTTGACTATGTCGAGAACTTTTATGCCTACTCATTGGCGGACCAATGCCAAGGGTTATTGAGAAGTAGTTTTTCTTAAAGATATGATTTCTGGTATGGAAACTCCTGAAATGATGAGTAAACCTCCAAGGATGGTTCTTAACGCTAAAGCTTCGTTATAAAACACGTAACCTAGGATTATTCCGAAAAGGATTTCCATGAGTAAGATGAGGCTTCCTATCTGAGCTTCAACATAGCGAAAGCCTTTAACTACCAGGATGCCAGTGACAACCTGCAAAACGCCCACCATGTAATTTGCAAGCCACCACTTCTCCATAGTTGGGAAAGTCCAAGATTCCTTAATTAACAAAGAAATAGCAAGGCCGAGGACGACTAGCATTGAATTATCGAGAAAGCCTAGCTGGGAAGCCTCAATATTTGAAGGAAGCTTTTTGGTCAGCGTATTCCAGAGGGATGCACAAATCCCAGCTCCAAGAGCGACGGATAAATGAATATAATTAACCCCAAAGTCGAAAGAGTAAATTAATGCCAAGCCTGTTAGGGTCAGGAGGAGAGCCAACCATTTTACTTTGTTTAGCTGTTCTTTAAACATCAGACGTCCAACGGCGTAACCTCCGAGAGTTGAACCCGTGTAGAAAGAAAAGTAAGCCGTGCCAATAGGTATCTTGTTGACAGCTGTGAAGAACAACGCACTTGCTAACAAGCCAAACAAACCTCTGGCTGTGACCCATCCCCATTCGTTTGCATGAAGGCTTGACCACTTCCTACTTATAAGAAGAATTACCAAAAGCAGTAAAGATGTAACAATAGACCTAACCGACGTCTGGAAGAATAGGGGAACATTTGAGCCTGTTATTCTAAATAATATTCCAAACCAACCCCAGGTGAATGTTGCCAGAAGCAATATGGATGCGCCACGCACGGTATTCTTATTATTTTTCATTTCAGAAAAAGTTTAACAGGAAATTTGTTGAATATCTCTAGATGGGATGTTAACACGGCGGCTTAGCTTGGCAGGGGTTAGTTGACTATGTTGCGAACTTCTATAAAAGTATATAGGTGTAATAAAATTTATCATGTGAATAAAAAAGACTCACCCTTTGATATACATTGAGTGAGCCTTTTTGATTTATTAGTGATGGGCCTCTTTCCACTGTGCTTCAACCTCGGGTGATTCCCAATTGCGGGAATCTTTAAGTTCCAAATTAAAACACAAAGCCCCGATCATGTTCGTACTATAACGAACAACTATCTCAAGAGTGTACGAACTGCCATTGTTTCGGGCTGCGTTGAAAATCGCAACACGCAAGTCTACCGTCACATCTCGCAGGCGTTCGATAATGTCACGCACATTGTGGCTAAACAGCGCTTCTTCTACAGCCTCATAGCGTTTAGCAGACGATGGACCAACAAAAAGGTACGGTTCGGTATACACATCTGTCCGTTGAGTTGTGGTTATTGCCTGGCTGAGCAGTGCCTTTCCACGTTTAGCAGGACTCGCAAGAACTCGAATGTCTTTGAGTTCTAGTGCCTGCTTCACCTCTGCCCACAGTTTTTGAGAAATAGGATCCATTATAAACCTCCTCGGTTTAATAGATTGTTCCTGTAGCTTTCTCAACTAAAGGAACATTAGCCAATCTGGTTGACTAGATTGGATTAGATTGATGCTCTAAATATATCAAGAAAAGAAGGGAATGCAAACTATAAGTTAATTGGCAGGGGTGTAGGGAATCGAACCCCAGCTAAAGGTTTTGGAGACCTTTGTACTACCACTATACGACACCCCTACGCATTAAGACTGTAAAATTATAACATGTGAAAAGGAAGGGTTTTATTTAAACTTTGTGGATTCTTTGTGTTCCGTGTGTTCTTTGCATTTACTGCAAAATCTCTTGAGTACCAACTTTTCCGCAGTGTTGGTTTTGTTTTTTTGAGTTATATAGTTTTGCCTCTTGCACTTTGAGCAGACAAGGTGAAGAAGGATTCGTGAAGTCTTTTTTGCCACGTCTGGGATTATCCTTAAATTTAAAGTTGTTGTCAACAAAGGGGTAATTTGCTTTGCCTTGACTTTGATGATGAGTACAGCCCAACAGGTAGTTTTAAGTTACCAGTCGGGCTGTTTGATGGGCGTTAGTTTATGGGTGCTATGGGTGCAATTAAGATTGCAAATAGCACCAAGAAAAGAGCCGCCATGGTCCCAAAAAAGAATCCTATGCCAAACAGGATTGAACCAAGGGTTGTTGCATTACGGAATGCTTTGAGCAGTTTCGCCAGTTGAAAAAAGCTGTAAGATAGACCAAAAGCTAGAACAGCCATGATCAGATCCCCACTGATCCAGACAAAAACATATGGATAGATGGGTAAATCTTTGAATGGAAGTATCCACACAAGCCCTACAACGAAGCCCAACACTCCTCCTGGGCCAAGGGTGAGTGTGGGATCAAACCCTTCCCCTTTAGGGGGTGGTTGCGGTGTTAACATTTTTCTCTCCTATTTAGTGGAGTAGGCTGGCGGGTCGCAATTTCTATATTACTGATTGGTCCGACCCTTAGCTTGCCTCTTCCAGTTATTGCTGAAGTTTGGTTAGTATAGATAAAATTAGGCTTAAAATCAAACTTGTAGGTTTACTGGAGCCCCCAGGTAGTGTTATTTCGAACGAAGAAGTAGGGGAAGGTTGTGGAAGAACTTGAAAATTTATTAATTATTTCTAAGTTCTCTTAACTTGTCTGCTATAAAGTTTTTGATAAGGGATTGATAGGGTACATCCCTTTTATTAGCAGTAATTTTGAGCTCGTTTAGCATCGATTCGGGAAGTCTCAAAGAAATCGATTTGGCCGAAGGTTTTAGGTTAGGGAATATAACCTTTCTAGCTTTACTAAAGTCAAAGTATTCAGAGCTGTCCGCTTTAGCCCAAAAATCTCTTTCGGCATCTTCGTTTTTAAATACTGGTATTTGTTTTAGTTGTTTCTTCATAAAACTTCCTTTCTTTTTTGTCCATATCTCTTGCGGATATGACTCTAACCTTGTTACTCCTGATAGTAAAGATCACGGATAATCTCCGATCGTTGTTTGTAATTCCTAAGAGTAAGAACCTTTCCTCGTGGGCCGAATGTTTTTGATCTCTGAGAACTAAAATCGGCTCATTACTAAAAATCTCTTCTGTCTCCTCATTAGTAACTTGGTGCTTTAGGAAGTTCTTATTTTCATTACCAGCATTCCAGTCGAATTCGAGAAGGCTAGGTAATACTTCCATGAGCCTAAGTATATTGGAGAAATATACAAAAGTCAACATTGGAAAGATAGCATACTTAGCTTATGTCTGGTTATGTAGAAAAAGAAGTTAAAGTTCTTAATGTTAACCCAGAGGAAGTTAAAAACGCCTTGCTGAGTTTAGGAGCTGAAAAGGTTTTTGACGATAACCGTGTTTTTACAACTCTAGACTATGATGACTTAAGGCTTTCTAAAGCTGGCAATGAAATTAGATTAACAGAAGAAGGGAAAATTAAGCTTAGCTATGATGGCAAGATTGCTGGTGGTAAAGAAACTATCAAGCTTGTGGTTAGTCGTAAACAAGAGGCTTTAGATTTCTTTAATCGTTTGGGTTTAAATCCTGTTGCAGAGGTTAAATCTCATAGAACATCTTTTGAATGGGAGGGGATAGATTTTGATTTAGATGAGTTCCCTCAACTTGCTCCTTTTTTAGAAATTGATTTGGGCGACTCGTCTTTAACTTTGGATGGGGTTTTAGAAAAGCTGAGTCTAAAGAGTAATGAAGTTGTTACGCTAAGTACTAAAGAAATCTTTAAGAAATTTGGATTAGACTATTTTGACCTTTTTAGGACTCCTGGAGCCCCCAAGTAGAATCAAACTACTGTCCGCGGTTTACAAAACCGCTGCTTTATCACTAAGCTATGGGGGCAAAGATAAAGTAAATACTTGCTAGGGTAGTATTTTACCAGATTGAAAGCGTTATTTTAATAAACATTTTTCTTCTCCTGAATCCAAAATCTCTTTTGAGTTTTGGGTATTAGTTAAAGCCCAAAATTCCCAGCCAAAAGCTGTTTCTTTTAATGTGAGTTTTAGGACTCCAAACCTGCCCTGAATTCTACTTTTGCTTGTTTCAAGTGATTTACCAAAAGGGTATAAATTCTCCCCGCCTGTCCCAACAATAAAGGTGACGGGGCCTTCTGCGCTTCTCTTGCCAAGATTGTTGGTTCTATCAAGCCTTTCATAGAAGTGTTCGTGTCCATTGAGGATTATATCTATCTTATTTTGATACAAAACTTTCCATAAATCTTTGGTGCCTAAGTAGTTTCTATGAAGGAGACCCGAGCTAAAAAGGGGATGATGAAAATAGGCAAGGGTGCAAGGTTTGGTGTTTAGGGAAAGATCCTTTACTAACCACTCGGCTTGTTCTGAATTCTTAACGCATGGAACTGCCCAACAATTTGAGTTTAGAGCTATTAAGTGCCAATTTCCAAGTTCAAAACTGTAGTAACCTTTTGTTTTTGGATGAGCTCTTTCACCAAAATAGTCAAAGTAGCCTGCTGCGTTTTTAACCAGATAGTCGTGATTGCCTGGTGTTGGGTAGGTGGTATTTTTGAATTTCCCCCAAGATTTGTTGTAATAATTTTGAAAAAGATCTAGAGTTGCGCCTGTATATTGGTTATCTCCCAGAGTAAGAATTGCATTGGGATTGATTTCCTCAATAAGACTTGCTGTTTCCTCCTGATGGCAGGTAACTGCCGTTTTTAACTCGTTGCCACAGGATATATCTCCGGCAGCTGCAATAACTATCTCTTTTGTGGTTTTGATCTGTTTTGCAGGTTTTTGTTCTGCTTTGTCCTTAATTAAGGGCTTCTTTTCAGTATTTTTTGAAGAAAAATAGGAAAGAAACAAAAATGTTATCAGAGCTACGATTGCAGAAAAAACTAGAGGTTTTTTAAACATATAGAGGCTTGGTGCCAGGTGAAGGACTCGAACCTTCGAAGCCATAAGGCAGCTGATTTACAGTCAGCCGGAATTGCCGCTATCCGAACCTGGCACATTGCAAGAAGGATTCTATAACAATATCAAACTAAGGTAAATGCAAGGCGGATTGGCTAGGACGCGATAGATACAGTACACCTGATTTGACACTTGTTGGCGTTTTGTTATCTTGTTTGAAGAAAGGAGAGACAAAAGTGGTTTTTTTTCAATTCTTCCAAGACCTTGGAACAGGGTTTTGGGAGTTTTCCAGTGGCCCGATTGGGGTTTTTCTGATTGGGATTGGGAGTCTTGTTCCGACCTGTTGGTTGGTTTGGACAGCGGCAGTGAAAGACCCTAGCAACTCCAAACACAGCTATGGAGCTTTGTTTGTGATCCTGATTCTGTTTTGGATTATACTTAGTTTTGTGATTCTTATGGGGCTGTGGCTTCTGTCATTTGCTCTACAGTATCTTCCATTTATTGCCCCTGTCCTACTGCTATTTGCGGTTATAGCTTGGTGGTTTAACAGAAAGCACCGGGAAATGCCAACCGAGGATGAATAAGAGCAGTTAGTCAGTAGGTAAGCTATAAAACGTGAGTTTGAATAAGACTCACGTTTTTTTGTTATTTCTGGAGCCTGGACCGAGAATCGAACTCAGTACACAATTTATAGCTGATTGTGAGCAGTTGATAAAAATGCACACACTCTGTATATTATAGGTTAGTTTTCAAATTGAAAAATCAAAAAAAAAGAAAGGAAAAAAAGAGATGAAAAAGCCAATAATTGCGCTTTTGGTTCTGGTTGGACTAGTTGTGTCCGCCTGCCAAGGTGCTGAAATACCAGAAGGGGTGAATCCTTACACACAACCCAAGGTTGTGAGTTTGACCCCCCCAATCTTTGTTTCAGTTACGCCCTCGAGTACGCCAACCGTAACAAGCACTTTTACGGCCACGGCTACCGAGACGGCGAGTTGGACTCCAACACCAACGGAAACCAGTACAACCACACCAACAGCCACCCATACGGCTACCTACACACCTACTGCCACCGAGATTCCTTCGGTACATCTAGTGGGAAGCCTTGATGATGAGTCAACTCAAGTCGATCTCTATCTGTCCTATGCAGGAAAGGACAAACGTATTACAGACGATCTTGAGCTTGAGTTTGATCCCAGGGTGTGTATTACAGGGAGTGAAGCAAGGGTAGCTTTCTCTCGTGCAAAGCGAGGTGAACCGTGGGACATTGCGCTTCTGAGGTTTGATCTTCAAACAGAACGCGTTGTTGAGATGATAATTCTTGAAACCGGCATACTCGTTGATCAGCCAGTTCGAGGAAACAGCTGGCACGAAGGGTGCGAGGCATTTGATTTTGAAGCCTTTATGCCTGATGTGCCCGGGATGTGGGATCATCCTTTCCCTTACACCTACAACGTTTTCCAGGGGGTAGTAGAGGGGCAAGAGTTTATGTATGAGAATGGAAGCCGGAGATATGGGCTTGAGAATTGTTGGTTTGCCCTAGCTACCCACACTGAGCCACTTGTTAGGCTTTATGCCTGCCAGGATGGGTACCGTGTTGAGGGTTTTGGGGAAATTATTACAGCGCTGCGTGGTCCAAACCCTGTGATGGAGCGTAGTGGCTATTTAGTCATGCTGCCGTTTGGGGTATTTGGAATTGATGTTGTAGCAGCTAAATAGAGGAGAGAGAAATGACTTCAAAAGTTACAGATGACCAAATCGCGGATGCGATCGCTTCAAAGGTTCTGCGGCGCATTGGAGCGGCTTTGCTGGGAGTGTGTGTACTAGTTGGAGTGGTAGTGGTACTCCTAGTTTTCGATGGAGTATCCTTCTATTTCAGGGAAATGGTTGGCTTGCCTGTTGTGGAAGCCCTGGAGATTGATGGCTACTATGATCTGATACTTACCCATCGGGGCACATCAGTTCGTTTGACCGATGATGAGTATGGTGATGTCCAGCCCTCGGTATGTCAGAGTGAAGATGGTGACTACCACGTGGTTTTCTCTACGGGGGGTCGAGTTGAAGGATATCACACAGGTTGGGATATTGGCTATATCAGAGTGGGGAAAGACTTTGAGGTAAGCGAACCCGAGATTTTGATTTCAACTCAACTTGCCGAACATAACCCAAGGTGGCCTTTTAGGAGTAATTGCGAAGGTTTCACCTTTGGGGCAAAAGGTGAGCGGTTGAGTTACAGCATGGTCTTTGGTGTGGTAGGAACACCACCGCCTGCTGAAGCTTCCTGCCCGATGGGGTATGAGGTTGGAATTTGGGATTATCAGGACCTTTTGGTACACCTCTTTGCGTGTGCTGACGGCTATGTGATTGGTTGGCCACAGGAATCAGGTTCTAGTGTAATAATCACTGCCGGTATTCTGCCTCAAGGTTCGGTGACGGTTGGTCGGTATGATGTGTTGCTGACTGAAGATGGGGATGAGCTGAAGATTGTAGAGAGTTTGCCATAAGGGTTTTCAAAAGCGGGTGCAAGAAAAAATCTTGGATCCGCTTTTTTGTTGCTTGGAAAACTATTGGATGGCTACTGGAGCCCGGACCGAGATTCGAACTCGGGACCCCATCCTTACCATGGATGTGCTCTACCAACTGAGCTATCCGGGCTTTAGAGTAACGCGACTTATTCTATCTTAGTGGTTTTATTAGATCAATGTCTGAATGAATTGGAGGACGCTTTAGTTGGGTTTTTGTTTCTAAATCTTAGATACTTTATATAAGACAGTCAAATTAAAAGGTAAGTAAAAAGCCAGAAAAAACGCCTTGGTTATTTCTGGCTTAATGAGGAATGCACACTCGTAGGAGGTCTTCTCGTGGCCTTAGGTTTTCATAAGATCGGGAGACCAGCAAATAACTAGCACCGATCTCACTACTACCTAACCAGTCTCTGAAAACAAATCCCACGAGTATGCAAGCTAACTTTTATTATTTTTTGAAATTCTTGTCAAGGACCACTAAAGAAATGGGTGATAAAAATGGAAAAGCCAAGTTAAACGTATGAGTTCAACTTGGCTTTATTGCCTTTTTAGACAAACAGCAGCCGGGAGTCAGTCAGTTGGTGAGGCGCCGTGGGTGGGTGGTCTCTCCAGTGTGGTGAGGGGGGGCACCAGACCTAAGACGACCACCCGTGGGTACTTCTTCAAACGTTCTCTCCCGGCTGCTGTGAGACATTGATATAATTATTTTTGATTCTTGTCAACAGCCATTTACTTTCTTATCCTTAGTCCTGTATGTCATTAAAGTTTCCTGATAACTTTTTGTTTGGAGCAGCAACCTCTTCTTATCAGGTGGAGGGTAATAATGTTAATTCCGACTGGTGGGTGTGGGAGGAGACGCACGCCGGTCTTAAGGGAGGCCCTAAAGAGAAATCGGGGATTGCTTGTGATTCATATAACAGGTATGAAGAAGATTTTGAACTTGCTAAAAATATGAATCATACGGTTCAGAGGGTTTCCATTGAATGGTCAAGAATTGAGCCTGAAGAAGGAGTTTTTAATGAAGCTGAGATTGAGCATTATGCAAAGGTCTTAGATGCAATTAGAAGTAGGGGAATGAAAACATTTGTTACTCTTTGGCATTTTACCAATCCCAAATGGTTTAGGGATAACAAGGGTTGGGGCAATCTTAAAGCTCCACATTATTTTGCCAGATATTCAAAGTATATAGCTCAAAAGCTTGGGGACAAAATTGATTATTTTTCTACTCTTAATGAACCGGTTGTATATATAACCTTAAGGCATCTTTTAAGAACGTGGATGCCTCAGAAGCACACATCAATACTTGATTTCTTTGATGGGTGGATTGGGCTTTTAAGGGGACACTTTGCAAGTTATAAGGCCATTAAGAGCGTAAATGAAAATTATATTGTAGGGATTGTTGAGAATGTGATGTGTATTGAGCCTTATGAGGAAACCTTCTTAAATAGACTTATTTGCAGAATCAGAAAGTATCTTCAGTACGAGATTTTTTTAACTTTGGTTGCCAGAAAAACAGATTTTTTTGGAGTAAATTATTATTTTCATGACGTAGTCACCCCGCAGGACATTTTTATTAATCAACGGTCTATTGAAACCGCAACAGAAAGAAACGATTGGGGCTGGGAGATTTACCCTGAGGGTATTTATCATGTAGTTAAGGAAGTAGCCAAATTTAAAAAACCTATTTATATTACTGAGAACGGTCTGGCTGATGCAAAAGATGAGAAAAGAGAAGGCTTTATTGTCAGGCATCTATACTGGGTGCATAAAGCAATTTCTGAAGGGTGTGATATTAGAGGGTATATGCACTGGTCGCTTCTTGATAATTTTGAGTGGGCTGAGGGGTATAGGTGGAAGTTTGGATTGATTGAGGTTGATAGAAACACTCTTGAGAGAAAAGTCAGACCCAGTGCTAAAACTTACGCTGAGATTTGCAAAACTAATGAGGTTTTAGATGAACTTGTGGATAAATATATAGTTTCTTAAGTTGCCTCTGCTGTTTGTTGCTAAAATTATTAAGCTATGGTTAAATTGGTTGCTATGTCAAGACTTTGTGATATGTGTGGAAAGGGAGCTTTGAAGGGAAATTTAGTCTCTTTTTCCAACAAAAAATCTATAAAAAAATCGCAACCTAACTTAAGAAGTGTGAGGATTTCCATTAAGGGTGTATCCGGAAGGATCAAGATTTGCGCTTCCTGCTTGAGTAAAGTTAAATCCGTCAGAAGGCAAGAGGCCGCAAAGGCAGTTACTGCTTAACAAAATAACCATTTTTAAATGCTTCGAAGCTACATTTGGTTTTTCCCTCCAGTTGAATTTCATCTAGCACAAGCTCTTTAGCAGCAGACAGGTGTGCTTTGTGTATTTTTACTCTTAACTCTGATAAGTTTGGATTTTTGAGCATAAAGTTATGCTGCTTGGAAAGCTCTCCTAAGCTAGTCCAGGCCACAGGCCAGGGAAAAAAAGCTCTGATGGCTGCCTCTATAGATTCACTCTTTTGTTTCCAGTCAATTTTTGCATCGTCTTTGGTGATATAGGTGGTCCTATCAAACTTGCCTGATGGAGTGCAATATGTTGCATCCAACTCATTTTGGGGAGTTGGGGAAAGATTACCTTTAAAATAATCAAGCAGCACACCTTCACACTTTTGTCCCGCAAGCTCAAAAAGCTTTTTGTACAGGCTCTCATCCGTTTCACGCTCAGTTATTTCAAACTCAAAGGACATTAAAATGTCCCCCTTGTCCATTTCAGAAGTTGTGAGCAAAAAAGTTATTCCTGCTTTTGTTTGCCTTTGCAACAGGGTGTAGGTTACAGGTGCAGCACCTCTAAGTTTTGGAAGGAGTGAGAAATGAATGTTGACTATTCCTTTATCAATGCTATCAATTATGCCTTTTGGTATCATCAAGCCAAAGTCGGCAACAAGACCTAACTTTATACTCTCTTTACCAAGAATATCCAGTATAATTTCTTTATCCCGTTTAAGGCTTTCTGTTGTTTTATAGAAAATGCCGTTTTCTAGACACCATTTTTTAACCGGAGTGGGAACTGTCTCTTTGTTCCTGCCAACAGTTAAGTCAGTTTTAGTTATTACAAGCTTTAAATTCAGAAGACTGCTTTTTTTTAGCTGGTTCAGAAGAATAACCGAGTGGTCTGAAGTTCCAAAATAGACAAGATTTATGACATTAGCCATTTAGTGCCTCCTCTTTTTTAAATAATTCATCAAGTTGGCTCTCAGTTAGCGTTTTACCAACTATTTTGGAAGTAAAAAGAATCCCGTTCATGTGGTCAATTTCATGTAAAATCACACGAGCAAAAAACCCATCAGCCTTGAGAGAAAACTTATTTCCATTGATATCAAAAGCCTCTATTTTAATTCTTTTTGATCTGTCAACCTGGCCATAGGTATCCGGAATACTAAGACACCCCTCCCAGCCTAAGGACGTAGGTTCTGACTTTGTTATAATCTCCGGGTTAATGAGTATAAAGTTTGTGTCAAGTTCGTTTTCCGGATTTTTTGGATCAAGACTAAACTTTTTTGCTATACAGACCCTTTTTAAAATTCCAATTTGAGGTGCAGCAAGGCCTGCTCCTTTTGGTTTGGCAGTTTCAAGGGTGTCTATTAAATCAGAAACTAATTTTTTAACTTCTTCTCCGTCAGTCTTGAAATTGACTTTTTCACATATAGTATTGAGTTTTTGGTTTGGTACTTTGATAATTTCTCTTTGGGCCATGTAGTAATTTTAACATCTCAGTGCTAAACTTTCGATTACTATGTTGGACAAACTTTATGGGTTTTTTTCAATAGATTTAGGAATAGATCTGGGAACTGCTAACACTTTAGTACTAGGTAGAGGAAAAGGAATACTCATTAGGGAACCTACGGTTGTTGCTATGCATAAAAAAACAAAAGAAGTTTACGCGGTTGGAACTGACGCAAAAAAAATGCTTGGAAAGACTCCTCAGACAATAGTTGCAGTCAGGCCTTTAAGAGACGGTGTAATTTCCGATTTTTATGTTGTTGAAAAGATGCTGTCTTATTTTATTAAAAAAGTGCATGAGGCTCCATCCCGCCTTCCCAAAATTCCCCGACCCAAAGTTGTTGTTGGGGTGCCTTCAAGGATAACTGAAGTTGAGAGGAAAGCTGTGATTGATGCTGCAATGAGCGCAGGTGCAAGGAAAGTCTTTTTGTTAGAGGAGCCTATGGCTGCTGCTATTGGGGCAGGCTTACCAATTTCTGAGCCACAGGGAAATATGATTGTTGATATGGGGGGCGGAACCAGTGAGATTGCTGTCATTTCACTTGGGGGTGTTGTCATCAATAAATCAATTAAAGTTGCAGGGGATGAGATTGATGAAGAAATAATAAATTACGCCCGAGCGCGTTATAATCTTTTGGTTGGAGACAGAAGTGCTGAAGAGGTAAAAATTCTCTTGGGAAATGCCTATCCTTTTTCCGGAGATACAAAGGAAAGCGCATTCCTAAGGGGACGGGATTTGAGAACCGGTTTGCCAAAATCAGTTGAGGTTACGGCGCATGACATAAGAGATGCTATTAGAAATCCTATTTATACAATGGTTAATGCTATTAAGGATGCAATAGAAGAAACTCCTCCTGAGTTGGTTGCCGATATTATAAAAAACGGAATTTTTTTGGCGGGAGGTACTTCCCTGATTAGAGGTCTTGATACTCTCATATCTACTGAAACAGGTATGCCTGTAACTTTGGCTAAGGACCCGTTAACCTGCGTTGTCAGAGGTTGTGGTATGGTTTTAGAGGACGTTAATCTCTTGAAAAGAGTTAAGCTTATATAGCCTATGCCAACGCTTGTAAAATTTTGGATTATTAGTTTTTTGATTCTTGCGTTGAACCTTACCCCACTTAAGGGGTTTTATGCATCCTTAAAAAAAACTGCGCATATTGCAACAGAGCCCATTCAACTTGGACTTTTTTCAGTCTCTTTGGAAGGGGCACGTTTTGTTGATTTTTTTGTAAATCTTAAGAATATTAGAGGTGAAAACCTAAGACTTAGAGAAGAAACTCTTGAACTTAAATCTTTACTTTCAAAATATAAAGAACAGGAGAATGAAAATAAGATACTTAAAGAGCAATTGCAAATTACAAATAACCTTTCAGAAAATGAACAACTGGTAAAAGCGGGTGTAATTGGGCTTCCCTATGACAGTCAAAATTCTGAAGTAGTAGTAAATGCCGGCTTGGAAGATGGTATAGGTCTTGGAGACAATGTGATTTATAAAAACTTTCTTGTAGGGTCAGTGGTTGATGTGTTTAATAAAAGGGCAATAGTAATGCTTATTACATCTCCCAAACTTTCAGTTGCCGTGGTGAATCAGACTAAAAACGGACGGGCAAAAGGGCTGGTTGTTGGTAGATTTGGCACATCCCTTTTAATGGATAGAATTCTTCCGGATGAGGATATAGAAGTAGGGGATGTTATTGTAACCTCCGGACAAGATGGTGTTTTTAAGAGCGGTCTAATTGTTGGTCAAGTGGTGGGGGTAGAAGAGGCTAAGGCAGAACCATTAAAAAGGGCAATATTGGAAACAGAATTTGATATGGCAAAGCTTGAACAGCTGTTTATAGTTAAGAAAAACTTATGAAGAGGTACGTTTTAATAAGCCTAATAGTACTGTTGCTTACTTTAATTGAATCAACTTTTTCTTCTTATTTTCTTATATTGCTTTTTTGTTTGATTCTTTTTTTAAAAGGTTATAAGCATGTGTATCTTTATGCTTTTGTTGGAGGCCTTCTTTTGGATCTGTTTGGAAGTATCCCTTTGGGGCTAAGTTCTTTTTCCTTTTTGTGTATTTTTATTCTTTTAGGGTTTATGAAAAGATTTTTGCCCAATAATTCTACTTTTATTGTTTTTTCATTTGCTCTGGCTGTTTTTATATATTCCAAGAGTTTAAGCTTGAATTTTCCGCCAAATTTAGGAGTGCTTTTGGATTTTTCCTATCTTCCTCTTCTTTTAGCTAAAAACGCCTTTGGGTTATTGCTTTCCTATCCGTTTTCTGTATTTACTTATGAGCTACTTAAAAAGGATTTCTTCAGAAGAGCTTGAAAGGGTTACCCCAAGAGCTTATAAAAAAAAGAAGGAGGTAAGTATAAAACTTCCTTTAGGTGAGGGGGATTGGGCTTTGGTTATATATCAATTAGCACTTTTTTTGGGAGTGTTGCTTCTTCTTTTCAGGTCTTTTGAGCTGCAGGTTGTAAACGGAAGAAAAAACTTTCTCTTATCTTTGGGTAATAGTGTAAGAAGCTTTACTCTAAGAGCCGAGCGGGGAGTGTTGTATGATAGGAATGGGCTTGTTATTGTAAGAAATAAGCCGGCTTTTAGTATTGAGTTAAATACAAGAGATTGCCAAAAGAAGTGTGGGGAAATAGTTGAGGAAATTGCAAAGTATGCACTTGTCAATAAAGAGTATGTGTATGAGCAGTTGCTTCTAGGGTCCAAACAGATTGTAGTTGTCTCAAATCTTGGGCGGGATGAACTTTTGGAAATTGAAGGTAAGATTCATCTTTTGGATGGGGTTTCTATTCAAATAGATCCTATAAGAGATTATACCTCCGCTCAAAGTTTTGCCCATTTAGTTGGCTATATTGGAGAAGGAGATTTTGGGGAGAAGGTAGGCAGATACGGTCTTGAACAAAAATATGAAAAATACTTGCATGGCGTTGCCGGTAGTAGGCTTCTGAAGGTTGACTCTACGGGATCCTTCTTAGAAGAAATCTCGGTTAAAAAACCAATTCCAGGAAAATCACTTTTCCTAACTATTGATAAGAGGTTGCAAGAGGTTTCCTTTGAAGTGCTGAAAAAAGCTATGCTTGAGAAAAAGGCAACAGGGGGGGCTGTTGTTGCAACAAATCCTAGAAATGGAGGCGTCTTAGCATTGGTTAGTTTTCCATCATTTGATCCATCTTCTTTTGCAGTAGGCATGACAAAGGCAGAATTTGCAAAGCTTAGTGAAAATCCTACAAAACCCTTTTTTAATAGATCAATAAGTGCCCTTTATCCTCCCGGTTCAACTTTTAAGATGGTGACGGCTTTGTCAGCTTTGGAGGAAGGTGTGATTTCAGGAACTTCATTAGTTGAGTGCCCTTCCTTTATACAAGTTGGATCCTTTGTTTTCAGAGATTGGTATAGCGGGGGAAGGGGTCCTATTGATGTTAAAAGAGCACTTCAGGTTTCCTGCGACACTTTTTTCTATACTGTTGGTGGAGGCTTTGGTGATCAGAAAGGGGTGGGAATTGAAAAAATTGCGGGAGTGGCCAGAAAACTTGGGTTTGCTAAAAAAAGCGGTATTGACCTGGACGGAGAATCTTCCGGGACAGTTCCCGACTCTTCTTGGAAGAGGAGTGTTAAAAATGAGGATTGGTATTTGGGAGACACTTATATAAGCTCAATTGGGCAGGGGTATATATTAGCAACACCTCTGCAGGTAAATTTAATGACAGCTTTTTTTGCAAGCAGGGGAAAATTATATAAACCAAGAATAGTATCAAGAATTGAAGACGGAGAGAGTTTTTTACCCGAGCTTTTATATGAATACAAAGGAAATTTTGAGTATATAGACACAATTAGAGAAGGGATGAAAATGGCGGTAACTGCCGGAGGAACAGCTTACCCGCTCTTTGATTTTGAAAAAAGGAAAGGGGTAGTACTTGGTGGGAAGACAGGTACTGCTGAATTTGGCAATCCGGTTGAGTTTGGAGGTGTTGGGAAAACCCATGCCTGGTTTAGCGTATTTGGGCCTTTTGAGAATGCGAATATTGTCCTGACGGTGCTACTTGAAGGAGGAGGGTCCGGTTCAACTGATGCTGCCCCGGTTGCTAAAGAGATTTTGGATGAGTGGTTTAAATAAACAGACTATGATATAATGTAAATTGTAGTGTTCTTTGAGAGCTTTTCTTATTCGGTTATTTCTAAAACAGATGTAAATTATCCTGAGTGTTTTAAATATATTAAAAATGCACCAGAAAAAGTATTTGTTGCGGGTAAATTAATTGAGAGAGATTTTGAAGGCGTTGCGGTTATTGGTTCAAGATTGATGAGCTCCTATGGAAGAGACGCAATTAAAAGTATAGTTTCAGATCTTGCCTCCTCAGGAATAACCATTGTTTCAGGGCTTGCTTTTGGAGTTGATGTTTATTCTCAGGAAACCGCTCTTGAACTTGGTGCCAGGACTGTAGCTTTCATGTCCTCGGGGCTCAATTTAATTTCACCTAAATCTAACTTTTTGGTTGCCAAAAGAATAGTTGAGTCTGATCTGGGTGCGGTGATAAGTTCTTATGAACCAAACTTTCAAGCTCAAAAATATACTTTTATTTATAGAGATCATTTACTTGCAGCTTTTTGCAAGGCTGTGCTTGTGATTGAGGCAGGGCAGAGCTCTGGAACTCACCACACTGTTGATGCGGCTTTGGCGATTGGAAAAGATGTTTTTGCGGTGCCAGGGAGCATTTTTAGCGAAGTTAGTGCAGGATGTAATTATTATATTAAACATGGAGCACACCCGGCAACCAGTGCGCAGGATATTTTAGATATTGTAAAGTTTAGCTTTCTTCTTAGAGACAAAAACATGCATGCCGGTAAAAAAGGGGGGCTGTCAAAGAGTGTAAGTTGGGAAGTTTTGAGGAAAAGCTTAACCGGTTTTGAGCTTGAGGTCTTTGGAAAAGTTTTAGTTGAGGGTGTGTCTGTGGAAGAGTTGGCCCAGGTGTTGCTTCAACCTGTTGTAAGAATAATGCAGGCTGTGTCTATTTTAGAAGTGCATGGATTTGTGGTGGTGGAGGGAAATGTGATAAAAAGGCTTGTTAATGTTTTAGATTAGTTTTAAGGTTGTAGGGTTATGGACTTGGTAATTGTTGAATCACCAACAAAAGCAAAGACACTCTCAAAGTTTTTGGGAAGAAAGTTTGTAGTTACAGCCTCTCAAGGGCACATCATTGACCTTCCTAAAAAAAAGCTTGGAGTGGCTGTTGAAGATAATTTTAAACCCGAGTATGAACCAACACCCAGGGCAAAAAAAGTGATTGCCGATATCAAAAAGAAAGCGCTTGAAGCGGAAAAGATTTATCTTGCAACAGACCCCGACAGAGAAGGAGAGGCTATTGCCTGGCACTTGCTAAGTGTTATTAATGGCGGGGAGAAGAAAAGCAAAAAGAAGAAAGAAACCTTGGTTTCAGAGGCAAAGGGGTTAAAGCCAATTGAGCGAGTAGTTTTTCATGAGATTACAAAGGAGGCTGTTGAAGATGCTTTTGCGCATCCTAGAGCTATTGATGAGCACCTTTTTGACGCTCAACAGGCTAGGAGAGTGCTTGACAGACTAGTTGGGTATAAGCTTTCCCCACTTCTTTGGAGGAAGGTTAGATTTGGGCTTTCTGCAGGACGGGTACAAAGTGTTGCCGTTAGGCTTGTGGTTGTTAGAGAGGATGAGCGCAAAAAGTTTGTTCCAAAAGAATACTGGAGTTTTGATGTGTTATCCTCAACTTCTTTAAAAGAAGAGTTTTTGGCAAGTCTAACTCAAATTGATGGGAAAAAGCCGGATATTAGTGCAAAAGAACAGATGGATAATATTTTGGCTCAAGTTACCGTTGGCGCAAAACTGCAGGTCAAAAAAATAGAGAAGACCCAAAAGAAAAGATATCCTTATCCGCCTTTTACAACTTCCACGCTTACTCAGGCTGCCAGTAATAGGTTTGGCTTTACTGCCAAAAGAACAATGATGGCGGCACAGAGGCTTTTTGAAGCCGGTTTTATAACTTACCATAGAACGGATTCGTTTAACTTGTCTTTGGAATTTCTGTCAAGAGCCCGTGGAGTAATTACACAGAGTTTTGGAGCTGAGTTTTTACCTGGGAGTCCTAATTATTATAAGAATCGCTCCCGGAATGCTCAGGAAGCTCATGAGGCAATAAGACCAACCAACCCAAATCTTAAGTCAGTGCGTGGCGAAGAAGCAACGGAAGATGGGGAAAAGGTATACGAGCTTATTTATAAAAGGGCTATGTCTTCTCAGATGCTTCCTGCTGTATTTGATGCTGTAGGAGTTGATCTTGTCAGTTTGGATGGCCGGTATGGCTTTAGGGCAAGCGGTTCTAAGCTAAAATTTGAGGGGTGGCTCAAAATTTATGGCGCGAGTCTTGAGGAGGAAGATTCAAACGGATCAGGTACTTCTGAGGAGAAAAATGAACTTTCAAACAGAATTCCTGAGCTTAAAGAGGGTGAGTTGGTTTCAATTAGTAAGCTTTTGCCTGAGCAACATTTTACCCAACCACCCCCACGTTACACTGAGGCTTCTTTGATTAAAACTTTGGAGGAAGATGGAATTGGCAGACCTTCAACTTATGCACCCACAATTTCCACAATTTTGGATAGAGGTTATGTCAAAAAAGAAGGTAAATATTTTGTACCTGAAGACGTTGCGATTGTTGTAACAAAGCTGTTAGCTGAGCATTTTCCACAAATTGTTGATGAAGGATTTACGGCAAATATGGAAGACAAACTTGATGAAATTGCGGATGGGGTTATTGGCTGGGTTCCTGTTGTCAGAGATTTCTATACCCCCTTTATAGCTTCAGTTGAAACAAAGGAAAAAGAGCTTTCTAAAAAAGATATGACTCTGCTTGAGGAAACCACTGAGGTTTGTCCTGAATGCGGAAAAAATCTTGTGGTTAAACTTGGCAAATATGGCAGATTTTACAGCTGCAGCGGTTTTCCCGAGTGTAAATATGCTAAGCCTATTGTGGTTGGGGTTGGCGGGGAAAACGGTGATTTTGTAGCGGATGAGAGCCAGCTTGGAAAATGTCCGTTGTGTGAAGACGGTGTGTTGGGGGTTAAAGATGGCAGGTTTGGAAGATTTATTGCCTGTAGTAACTACAGTAGTAAACCTAAATGTAAGTTTGCAAAGCCTTATTTAGAGAAAGTTGGGATTAAGTGTCCGGATTGCGGGGTAGGGGATGTGGTGGTAAAGAAAGGGAAGTTTAAAAGGCTTTTTTATAGCTGTTCCAGGTATCCCGAGTGTAAGTTTGTGAGTAATAAGAAACCTGAGGAGAAGTCTGTGCTTTCTACTTAGCAATTTTAGGCCCGGTGAGTCCGAACTTACCGTTATTAGGGGATAGGATTTTATAACCTCCAGAATGCTATCTAAAAGATTGGTTTTGAAATAATCAATTTTGTGTTTATAATGCCCTGTAAAGGAAGGAGTATTTAAGGTGAACAAAGATCCCATACTTTTTCTGTTCAGGGCTGAGGTTAGAGGAAAGGATAAATACTACTCAGTCAAAGGTTCTGACTCCTCTAAGGCTCTTGCTACTTTGAGGTCTTGGTTATCTTCCAAGAGGATCACAGTAACAGACCCGATTGAATATGAGGGGAGAGCCGACGTTATCTTTGAAAATCAAACTCGAGGTCAAGAAAGTGACGTTTTGGAACTTGTTGTCAAAACCTCAACCCCGGTACCTTCATGAACAGATCACTTGCCAACCCATGGCAAAAAAGAGCCTTTTTCTAGCTTGGAAAGAGGCTTTTTTATTAAACTTACCATTTTAAACTATAGGGTAGATAATTAGGTTAGTTCCATAACCCAACTCTCAAGAAAGGAGAAAAATAGATGGAACAGACGGATAGGATGAATCCTATTGAACTAGCGATCATGGCGGTCCTGTCGCTAGTTCTCTTAATCATTATTGGACCGCATATCGGGAAGGCTCTAAATGAGGTCATCCCGCAGACCAGTTCAACTGCAAGCTCGGAAATTGTAGTTGGGTGGGAATCTTGGGATCCGGCTATTGAGCTGGACGTCCCCGAGATAGATTTGGACACCGAGAACGCTAGTGAAATTACAACGTTCCTCAGTGCCGAAGGTCAGATCCTGGCTATCAATATGCCGGGAATTGACTGGGACCGAGCGGCTAACCACCCGCATTCGGTTGCAAGACATGACCCGCGAGGTGTTAGATGCATTGCGGATATCATGAAGTGGTTTGGGGGCACCCAACTTTGGTCGTCTGGG
>JBBTST010000003.1:0-109519 GCA_038064575.1 Patescibacteria group bacterium | reverse complement strand
AAACTCATCTTTATAGGCATCAAAATAAGCTTTTAGTATAACTCTTCCTTTTTCAAGGCTTTCCAAAAAGTCGCTTCTAGTCAGTATTTCAGTGGAAATTGCTGTTTCAAACTCTTCAAGCAGGTATGTGAAATCAGGCAACCTTCCTTCATTTTTAAATGCTCTGAAAAACTTTTCCAAGGCTGTGTGAGAAGCTGTTCCAAACGCCAGATACTTGTCCTTAGCTCTTGGGGTTCTTAACAGATTATTTAATTTAAACTTGTAAGGGCATTCCAAGTAAGTATTAAGAGCCGTTACTGAGAGAGGAAAGTTTGCAAGAGTTGTTTTTAAAAAATCTTTTTCCTCAATACTAGCTGACACACCGGCTATTGGTTTTAAAATATCTTTGAGGATTTCTTTTACTGCCGACTCGTATTTTAGTATGTCTATGTCATTTTTTTTAGCCTTTGAGATTTCTGAAATAAACATGGAAGGAATAGCTTCCCTACTTCCCGATTCCGTAAGATAGGAATCTGCATAAGTTATAAAGATTTTGCACTTTGCTCTGGTCATAGCCACATAAAAAAGCCTTCTTTCATCTTCATTTTTCTCTTTTTGTTTAGCTTCTTTTTCTGTATTATCTATACTTTTCCCATTAACAGCAGGTTTTAGACGCCCAACCTGTAAGGTGGCTTCAACCAGACCTTCAGGAAGCTTGATAAGCTCCCTTAATTTGTTGTTTCCCCATTTACCGTCAAACGCTTTCACTATAAATACATACTCAAACTCAAGGCCTTTAGATTTGTGTGCCGTTGTGAGTAAAACAGCATTTGTTCTTATATTTAAATCTTCCTCATTTATGGCAATGCCACTGTCTCTCAAGATAGCTACATCCTCCATAAACTTTTGCAAGTTGAGTGCATGATCCGCAATATTCAGTTTTTTAATTTCAGCAAATAAAGAGTTAAGCCTATTAAGCTTCTCAACGCTATTTTTACTTTTAAGCAGGAAGTTTAAAAACCCTGATTCTTCAATCACTTTTTCAAAAAATTCAACAAAAGTAAGATTAGCATCATAACCCTGCCACCTTAGCAGAGTATCCAAGAAATCTCTAAACGCCTGTACATCTTTCACTTCTGACAAGCCCTCAAAATCTGCATGATTTATGGCTTCCACAAAATTTATTTTTTTTGTGCTTGCAAAACGGGAGAGTTTAAGTGTGTCTACATAATTAAAATTCAAAAAATCGTAGTTTAATATGGTAAAAAGATCAATATCCTCTTCTTTATTTCTCACTTTCAAAATCACATCAAAGAGTTTTAGAAGCTTTTCAATATCGTGATCTTCAAGTACATTCTCTCCACCAAGCAAGTTAAAGCTAATGCCCATTCTGGCAAGCATGTCTGAAAAATCCTTGGAATCCCTGTTATTTCTATAAATAACAGCTATTTCAGATGGCTGGACCCCCTCTTCAACAAGTTTTTGAATTTTGCGTGCAACAAAAAAACTTTCTGTAATGCCTGAAGAAAAGTGCCCAACTTCCACTTTATTAAAAGTTTCTTCTAAAACCTTTGAAGCTGCTTCCTGGTTTTTGTCCAAGTCTTTAATAAAGTTGGTGATAGATACTTCGTTGTTGCTTATTAATTCTTCTGAGGCTTTAATAATGCCTGTATTACTTCTATAATTTTTCTTTAATGTGATGGTTTTGACCCCCGGAAAGAAATCTCTAAAGTATAAAATGTTTTGAATTGAAGCTCCCTGGAATCTATAAATTGATTGGGCGTCATCTCCCACCGCAAAAACATTAGCATCTTCTCCCCAATAACTTGCAAGTAGACTTATCATTCTATTTTGAGGGGTGTTAGTGTCCTGATATTCATCAACAAGAATATATAAAAACCTCTCTTGATAATCGGCAAGCAGTTCCTTGTCCTCATCAAAACGCTCGATCACAAGATTTATCATATCCTCAAAGTCATATCGGGCTTTTTGAGCCAGTTTTGCCTGATAAAGTTCATAAGCACGGGCTACCTCCAACAACTTTCCTTTATCTTCCAAAGATAAATCAAAACTATCAAGCAATTCTACAAAAGCCTTTGCTTTAACCCCCTCACGTTTTAGATCCTGTATTGTTTTTATTAGCGCTTTCACATAGTAGTAGCGGGAACCAAATGGTTTAATATATTTGAAGGTGTTTTCATTCAGAATTTCTCTAAAAATGCCTATTCTCTCCAAATCTGACAGCGGTTCAATTTCTTCTGAGATTACAAATTTATCAGGGTTTGTTTTTAATACATCGGAACAGAAAGAGTGGAAAGTGTAAATTGATACATAGTAGGCTTCCGGACCAATGATAGATAAAAGCCTTTCCCTCATAGCTTTGACTCCGGATTCTGTAAACGTAAGGGCAAGGATTGCAGAGGACGCCGTATCAGTTTTTTTTAAAATGTTGGCAATTCTCATTGATAGAACTTGAGTCTTTCCGGTTCCCGGGCCTGCAACTACAAGAACAGGACCATCAATTGCTTCAACGGCTTCTTTTTGCTCGGTATTCAAGTCTTCATACAAAAGGTCAAAATTTTTTGCGTAGTTGTCAGTTTTCTTCTCTGATATGTTCTTCCTTTTACTCATGCTTTAAATTATAACAGTACTCTTTTATTATGAGGTTGTGGCTAGATTCATACTTACAATAATTTTAACGGATATCTTACTTTTATCAGGTTTGGTTATCATTGTCACAAAAACCGACCCTTACACAAATATAGTCAATAGAATTCTGTTTCTGATGGTATTTCTTGCATTTATTACGCTACTTAACTCCTTGATAAATTACGTTTTAAGGTTTATCAAGGCTCCAAGAAATACCCCCTTGAAAAGGCTTTACAGAAAAGGTTTTAAAGGCTCGTTTGCTTTAGCTTTAATAATTACGCTAATTGCAACACTCAAAGCTTTTGAGGCGTTAACTATACTAAATTTAGTATTATTGAGTGTCCTTATAATCATTGTTAGTAAGGTAAAACAAAGATATTAAAGCTATCTGCCAAAATTTCTGGCGCACTCAGTGAAATAGGAAACTGCCTTATCAAACTCCTCTTCCTTGAAATCAGGGCATAAAGTATCTGTAAAATAAAGTTCCGCGTAAGGGGCCTGCCAAATCAAAAATCCAGAGGTCCTTACTTTTCCTCCTGTTCTTATCAAAAGATCTATCTCTTCCTTAAAATCCATATGCTTTGACAACACCTCTTCAGTTATCTCATCTTCTGAGATTTTAGCTTTTACAACTTTTTTAACAGCTCTTACTATTTCATCTCTTCCCCCATAACCAAAGGCAAAAACCACGTCTATTACATGTTTGGAAGGCTTACTTTTTGAGACATAATATAAAACTTTCTCAGAAATATCTTTTGGAAAACTTCCTAAGTCACCAATGAAACTGACTTTTGCTCCAAGAGCATTCAACTCGTCAAAGTATTTCCCATTTCCCAAATATTCACGGGCCAGGCTAAAAATGTCTGTTAAAAAGTTTTTGTCCCTCCTGAAATTCTCAGTTGAAAAGATCCAAAATGTGATTGATTTTACTCCAAGTTCCGAAGCCCTTTTTATAAGTCTTCTGGTATTCTCAACCCCGACTCTGTGTCCTTCAATCTCCGGAAGTCCAAGCTTTTTTGCCCAGCGTCTATTGCCGTCCAGCGCAACCGCAATATTTTTAGGCAGGAGGGCCGGACTTAGTTTTACCAGGGTTTCAAGATCTTGATTTTTATCAACATGCATAGTGACTTGGATTATACAAAAAGTGCTATTATTTGCATACTGTATGCTTATAGATACCCATGCACACCTTACGGATAATGTTTTTGAGAAGGACTTAGAAGGTGTGTTGGATAAAGCTTATAAGGCTGGTGTTTTAAAAATAATAACTGTAGGAACTAACCTTCTGGACAGTGAAAAAGCTTTGAAACTTGCAGAAAAATATGAAGGGGTGTTTGCGGCTGTTGGGGTATATCCTGATGAAAACATTGAAAACAACCCTCACTTGAGAGACAGGCTTGACCTTCTGGCAAAAAACAGTAAGGTTATAGCCATAGGAGAATGCGGACTTGATTATTTAAAAAGTTCCAAAACTTCCAAGGATGAGCAAAATCAGAAGTTTAGAATGCAAGTAGGAAAAGCCGTAGAGTTGAACCTTCCTCTGATTATTCATAACAGAAACGCTGATGAAGATATACTAAAAGCCCTGTCTTATTATGAAAGTACCAAAAGGCTAAGAGGTGTGATGCACTGTTTTACAGGAAGCGTTGCTTTTGCAGAAAAAGTTGTTGCCCTTGGTCTTTACATTTCTTTTACCGGTATACTCACCTACCAATCGGGCAAAAATCTTGAAGATGTGGTAAAAAGTATTCCCAGAGATAGAGTGTTGGTTGAAACGGATTCTCCCTATCTTGCCCCAGAGAAACTCAAAGGGACAAGGAACGAGCCCGCAAACGTAGTAATGGTTGCCAATAAGCTTTCCCACATTTGGGGTGTGCCCCCTAAAGAGGCTGCAGGAATCACAACCAAAAATGCCCAAATACTTTTTGAAATCTGACAGTTATGACTATAGATAACAACTCAAAACTTGATAAAATACTTCAGTTTGTACCGGGTTTTATTACCTGGCTTACTCTGCTTTCCCCTATTTGGCTTGGAATACTATCTCCTACTTTGGTTGCACTTTTCTTGACTTTTCTTGCAATTTACTGGGTGTATTTGGCTTTCACGCACACGGTGGGACTAATAATTGGCTACAAACGCTATAAAAAAGAAACGGCCACAGATTGGTTTAAAAAGTGCGGGGAACTGGACTTCTCAAACCTTCCGGACAAGACTACTCTCCCCAAGACTCTTAAGGAAGTTAAACACCTTCTTGTAATACCAACAGTAAATGAATCACTTGAAATTCTTGACCAAACAGTCAAAAGCTTGGCAGAGCAAAATTACCCGTTATTTCAAAATATCTTTATAGTTATTGCCTGTGAAGAAAGAGGGGCAGAGAGCGTTTCCAAGTCTCTTGACATCTTAAAAGAGCGCTACAAAGGGCAACTCGGGGAAATTCTTTTCTATATTCACCCTGCAGGCATACCCGGAGAGTTAGTTGGAGGGGGCGCCGCAAACAGAACTTATGGAACTACCCACGCTGTAGAAGAATTGACAAAAAGAGGTTTGAACACTAGAGACTTTATCTTTACCACTTTTGATGCCGATACCTGTTTGCACAAAGAATTTATAGGCAGGCTAACACACTGTTATTTAACAACAGACAAAAGAGACAACCATTTCTATTCAACTGCCGTATTCCAATTCAATAACAACATCTGGAAAGTGCATACTCTTATGCGCATAGAGGCAAACAGCGTGACTCTGGGTACGCTTGCATCCTGGACTCTAAGCTCTGAAACTAAAGAAACATTTTCCTGTTATTCTGCATCTCTGGATACATTAATTGCCGCAAATTATTGGGATGTTGGTTTAATAGATGATACCGTTTTCTACTGGCGAGCTTTTTTTGCAAGAAATGGTGATTTTAAACCTGCAATCTTTTATGTTCCAAACTCATCTGATGCTGTTCAAGGCGAGACTTTTTTAAAAGCCCACCAAAGCCTGTACAAACAACTTCTAAGATGGGGGTGGGGTAGCGTAACAACCCCTCTGGCATTCAAAGGTTTCATTAAAAATAAAGACATCCCAACAACAACCAAAATTTTATGGTCATTAAACAAAGCGGAAAGGCACTTAATCTTTAGAACTATGGTGTTTTTGATAACTTTTGGGTTTGCCATTCTTACATTTGTTAATCAAAACGTTAGGCAAACAACTATTGCATACAATCTTCCGGATGTTACAAGCACCATTTTAAACGTGGGATTAATATTTCTGCTTCCTTTCTCAATTTTAAGACAAAAACTTGCAGGACCCTTTCCAAAAGAATGGCCTATATGGAAAAGGTGGTTAAGTTATCTTGAAGGCCCTTTAATTCTTGTGAATTTGCTCACTTTCTCTTTTATTCCTTTTCTGGAAGCGGAAACTAAAATGATGCTTGGGAAACGATACAAAAATCTGCATTTTACTCCCAAAGTCAGGAAATAAGTATGCTGAACAGTAATTTAGGTAAAAAGGTATTGGAAATACCCTTAATTAAAGAGCGGGGAATGCTTTCAATCCTGGGGCTTAATGTTGTTCTTGGGCTGATTGGTGTTTGGTACGCATGGTTCAGGTTTGTAAGCATAAACCCTCTAATCCCATTTTGGTATACAAAACCCTGGGGCAGTTATCAGCTGGATCAATCTGCAATGATCTTTTTGATTCCCGTTGCAATCCTCTCCTTAACTTTTTCAACTATCCCTTTTCTAAATCTCCTGCTTAGAGAAAGAAATAAAGATGCGTCAATCACAACTCTTTCTTTTTTGTCCGTGGCCTCTTTTTTTCTCTTCATTTCTGAAATCAGAATAATTGCTAAGGCATCCTCAGCATTTCACCCTCTTTTAGAAGGCGGTATTAAGGAGCTTTTCCCTCTTGCTATAGTTTCCTTTGCATTGTGCTTTATGCTTGTTCCACTTGTAATAAAGATGGCTAAGTCCTATGGGCTTGTGACAGATCCTAATATTCACATACACCCCGGGATGATTCTCAAAAAACCCTCAGCAAGAGCTGGGGGGGTGGCCTTTTATTTAGCCTTTATTTTAGTAGCTTTAGTTGCAATACCTTTTAATCGGGAAACAGCGGGTCTTTTTATAGGAACGCTTGCAACAACACTTCTTGGTCTCTGGGATGATAAAAAAAACATAAGTCCTTATTTAAGGTTAATTCTACTTGCTCTGATTGTAATTTTGGTACTTATCATTTCTGATCTACACATCTATTTTTTTGCAAATCCTGTTGATGGTATAACCAGGCTCGATATGTTCAAAATTCCAATTTCACTATTTACTCTCAAATTTACAATTCTTCCGATTGCCGATATAGTCACAGTTCTTTGGGTTTTATGGATTATGAACATGTTGTCCTGGTCAAATGCAGTTGACGGTCAATTCAGCGGTATGACAGCAATAACATGCACTATTGTTGCAGTACTTTCACTAAGACTTCTAAAAATAGACCCGGAGCAGATTCATACCGCAAGAATTGCGGCAATAGCGGCAGGGGCAAGCCTTGGCATTCTTCCTTATAACTGGCACCCATCAAAAATAATGTGGGGATTTGGGGCCACAACTATGGGCTTTCTCATTGCTATAACTTCTATCATGGCCGGTACTAAAGTAGCTGCGGCAACTTTTGTTTTGATAGTCCCTACACTTGATGCGTTAATCACCATAGCAAGACGACTGCTTCAGGGAAAGTCTCCAGTGTGGGGGGACAGAGGGCACCTTCATCATAGGCTTTTAGACCTTGGTTTTACCCAACCCCAAGTCTCAGTGCTTTACTGGGTACTCACTTTAGTTTTTGGCGGAATTGCTTTAATTTCCTCCGGAAGGTCCAAATTTTTAGCGCTCCTTACAATAGGGGGAATAGTGTCATTTATCCTTGTAGTAATGAACCTGAAAGGAGAAGTAGGCAAGCCAAACCGACGACAACCTGTGAAAGCGCTCCCCAAGGCAGATCAGCTCTAGATTGCATCCTGTGTTGAATAGCATAAATGGAGCGGGTAATAAAGTTGTTAGAATCAAAGTAGTACATTGGAACTTCCAGGGCATCAGGTAAACAAGAAGCAATGGAGCTTAAGAAAATATTCACCGCCAAGTAGGAATTATTTTTTGCCCAAAGGGCGTAATAGGTAAAGGTAAGCCCTGTAGCAACCGCCAAAGTCAAGTCCACCATTACCGCAAAAATCCTCCAACCTTTAACTCTATCTCCCATAGGTACTCCTGAGAAAAAGTCCCAATGAGGCACTTTATCTCCAAAAAAATGCATGGCAAAAGAAAGAGGAACAGAAATGAAGGGGTTTGAAATAGAGGATGCAATTGTGATGCCAACCAGAGTATGGGGAGTTAATAGCATAGCTGTTGTACTATATTATAGTAGAAGGTATTATGCAAAATATATATGACTAAGTCAAAGGCGGCTCTCAGGTTTAAGAAAAGCTTGGCATACCACATAATTAGAGCCTTAAGACCAAGACAGTGGCTCAAGAACTTAAGTATTTTTGCAGGACCTTTCTTTTGGGGAAACCTGTTAGATGGAGAAGTGTTACTAGCTTGTATCAAGGCTTTTTTTGTGTTTGTAATGGCCTCAAGCGCAACTTATCTTATCAACGATGTTGTGGATGCTGAAAATGACCGGAATCACCCAATCAAGAAGAATCGCCCGATTGCAAACAGGGACATACCTGAGTGGTTTGCTCTGACGCTTGCTTTTTTGCTTATGACCGGCTCCTTAGTCTTTTCACTTGAAAACTTTAGCAGGTTTTTTGTTTTGACTGTCATTTCCTATTTTGCTTTGCAGATCACATATTCATTGTATCTTAGAAATGTGATCATAATAGATGCCCTAACCGTTGCCTCTGGCTTTGTTTTAAGAGTTTTTGCAGGAACCTTTGCATCAAAAGTACCTATATCTTCCTGGCTGGTGCTTGCGGTAATTGGGCTTTCTCTCCTTTTAGCATTTGGGAAAAGACGGGCTGAGAGAACTATCCTTGCCTCCCAAAACATCCCTCTTGAAACAAGAGACACACTCAAACATTACCCGGACAACCTTCTTGATAGTATGATTTCAATGTCTGCAACTTTTGCAATTGTTTCATACTCGTTGTTCGCTTTTCAAACCAACCAAACTCTCACAAGTAGTACTTTGGTAAAAAATCTCCCGATAACTCTGAGCAGCCCCAAGCTTTTGATGCTTACTATACCAATTGTTATCTATGGAGTTGCAAGGTATTTGTATGTTATCTATGAAAAAAATGAGGCTGAATCCCCCGAAAGAGTCTTTCTGTCTGACGCACCGCTCCTAAATTCCATTGGAATATGGGTGTTACTTCTTTTTATACTTATTTATGGTTTACAAGGAAGTTAAAACAATCAAGACAATATTGGCTTCTCTTTTCAAACCAAGTCTTTCAAGAGAAAGGCTCACAGAAGAACTCTGGAAAGGGGTAAGACTTATTTCATCTGTTGAGCTGTTCTCAAAGTAGGGCGTTAGGACAAACGTTGAATTTTCAGCCCTGCCGTCTTCAAGCTGCGCAACAATTTTGAACTCTTTGGCTTTATTACTGACATTTTTAACTTCAAAGAGCCTGGCGTAAGTCTTATCTGTTTGTCTTGCACTAAATGTGGCCTCAAGGGTATGTGCTTCAAATACTTCTGAAAAAGCTGATTTGGTAGTGGCCAGCACGGCACCTTCGTTGGTTTGATTGAATGACTGACTATTTACGTAAACTGTTTTGCCGGTGCCTAGTTTTGCAAAAGGAACAAAAGGCAGCATCAACAAAATCACTAAAAACAAAAAGGCGTTAAAAAGCATCAGGTATTTATGCGCTTTTTTCATCATATTTCCCTCTCAACATCAGACACTAGAATCAGAGTTAAAAAAAAGGTTATGGCTAAGGAGGCTATAAACACCCAAGGATAAAGCATGCCAAAAAAAAGCTCCATACCACAAACTACTGTAAGTAAAAACGCATAGGAGAGCCAAATTGTGCCCTGCGAATAAATATCAAAAGATGTGGAAATAAAATGAGACAGCCCAAGAGAAAACAGTCGCTGGCTGTGGACAGGCTTTATATGAGTGTCATGAAAAAGGCGCGATTTGATAAGGAAAAAAAACCCACCTATAAAAATTACCCCAAGCATCAGAGCAACAGAATATGAGTTAACCTGCAAAAAATCTTCCACTCTGGAAAAGTAAAGAGAGAAAAAAGTAGAGTTTGGAGAAACCTCAATACTATAATACTTAGCCACTGCCAACACACCAATAACTTTTGCGCCAATAAGCAAAACAGCCGGGAGTATTGCTTCATCTATTAATTTTGTAAGAATTCTTGAAAACATAGGCAGGCTCAATTAAGATCATACTACGCATATGAAAAAAGAGTCAACCACGGCAATAACTGCTTTTTTTGAAAGAGCAATAACAACTCTTAGTTATTCTCTTGCATTCACACTTCCGCTTGTCTCTTTTAAGGGCGTTAATGAGATATTTGAGTTTCCCAAAATTACCTTCTTTTATATTTTTTCGGGAACCATTATTTTCCTGCACCTTCTGGAAAGCTTTTTAAATGGTAAAAGCCCAATCAGAAAATCAAGCTTTCTAACTAACATATTGCTGCTTCAGCTTGTATATGCTTTATCTTTTTTATTTTCAGAAGCAAAATACACATCCTTTTTTGGTTATTACACCAGATTTAATGGGGGGCTTCTTTCTTTAGCTGTATTGACTCTTTTGTTTATCAGTTTAGCTGCAAGATCTTTTGGCAAAGCAAAACTTATTGAAAGCGCCATTTTGGGAAGTGTGCCTGTTTGTCTTTACGGAATTGCCCAACATTTTGGTTATGAAAAAGGTTTTTGGGTAGAAGACTCACAAGCAAGAGTTTTCTCAAGTCTGGGACAGCCCAATTGGCTTGCAGCATATCTAGTAATGCTTTTCTTTCCAACTTTTGCAAAAGCTATCAAGAGTACCGGTTTACAAAAGTTCCTCTACTCTTTTATCTCAGTTTTGATTTTTTCAACTCTTCTTTTTACATACTCCCTATCCGGATTGTTGGGTTTTTTTATTGCTGGTGTAGTATTTGTAATTGCCCAGAGGACCCTTGTACTTAGAAACTTAAAACACTCTGCTTTGCTCCTACTACTTTTTTCATTAATAGCAGCCACAAATCCGGGAGTTCTAAAACCAAAAATTAAAGACTCTATAAATGACGTCAAAAAAAACCTACGCCTAAGTTTTACCAATAGGGCTTTGGCAAGCCAGGAAGAACCGCGAGCCTCGGTAAGACCCGAATTTGGAGACACCACCGCAATCAGACTAATTGTCTGGCAGGGAACTTTAAAGCTTGCAACAAGTTCTCTTAGAAATTTTATGATTGGAACAGGTCCTGAAACTTTTCCTTATGCATTTTTAAAATTTAGACCAAGGGAACTAAACTACACAACCGAATGGGACTTCATCTTTAACAAACCGCACAATTACTATCTTGAACTGTTATCAAATCTTGGGGTTTTGGGGCTCATAGCTTATCTATTACTTGTAAAAAAGATGCTACTTGAAAAAGAACACCCTCAGCTTTTAGGACTGAAGGAAGGAACAGCGGGTCTCCTGATAACCGATCTTTTTGGCTGGCACACAATAGCTGCCTCTTTGCTTTTTTATATGTTTGCCCTGGTTTTAGTTGGAAAGGCTACTCCTTTGCAAAAGATGCCAAACAAGGTTTTGAGAACTCTTGGGATTGGTCTAACTATAGCTTCCTACAGTGTACTTATAATAACTTCTACAAAACACTTTCTGGCGGATTATTACAACACACAGGCAAAAAAACAACTATCAGAGATGAAGATTGATAGTGCCTTTAAGTCCTCTCAAAAAGCAAACAACTTAAATTCCTGGGAACCCACTTACAAAAGAACATTAGCAACAATTTATTTAACAACTACCGTTTCAGAGAGTGTAAATGGTGAAGAAAAGAAGTATTTAAAAACTTTAACTCTTAACCATTTAGATCAAGCCTATAAACTGCAACCTTATAATCTTGTAAATATCAAAAACTTGGTTCCGCTCTTTGGCTATACAGGAATGGTTGACATTTCAGATGAGGCACAAGGTGTGGATGCTGCCTTCTCACCAAGAATTCTTGCATTTTACAAAAATGTTGAGGCTCTGGCGCCAACAGATGCAAGCCTTGCGTTGGCTCTTGCCAGAGGCACAAGACCTTACAACAAAGAACAGGCTATTTTATACTATCAAAAGGCACTCAATCTTAAGGAAAACTCAAAGGAAGCTTTAACAGCTCTTGAAAACTTACAAAAGGAATAGACCTATTTAACCTCAGTAACATAAGCGGTTGAAACATAACCTTCTTTACCGTCTTTCAAGATAACTTTTGTCCAACCATCTTTCTCTTCAACAAAAGTTACTTCCTCGCCTACATTAATCCTTGCAATCTCCTCACCATTTAGAGAGGGCTGTGATCTAACTCTTAGCCAACCTGTTGGAGTTGCTAAAACTTTCACTCTTTTTCCTCCCCCAATATCAAGCCCTACAAACTTGGTTAGAGCCGTTTTGGCACTTTCACTAAAGCCCTCCTCCGCTTTTTTACCCAGGTAGCCAACTAAGTCTCCTGATTTTAGAGTGAGTTTCTCATCCACCAACTCCTTTCCGGAAGCATCATAGATTTTTCCCGTATGATCAACAAAGTAGGAGTATCTAACAGTTGTATTTCTACTTCTTGTGTAATAATCAATGCCTTTTATCCAGTTTGGAATATCCAAGGTTAATGTTTCCTCTTGAGAAGAAAGATCATAAACAATTTTTGAATTTGTGAAAAGGATGGGCTTGTCCGGCACTGGAAGAAGGAGCAGTTTAAAGGAAGCATTGAGTTTTGTGTCTTTCTGAATTTTGATCCTGGCGGTCTGAGACTCAAAACCATCTTTTATAAGCTTTATGTCATAACCGCCATCTGAAAGAACTGAGGAGGAATAAGGTGTTTTACCAACCTCCGTATCATCAACATACACTGTTGCCTGCGAAGGCTCTGACACAATGTTTATTTTTGAGCTTAGGTCTTTAGGGTCAAACCAAAAAACCTGCCCTGATGAAAAAGTGTTAGAAATTCCAAGGTCTTGAGTAATGACTACTGTTGAAAAAGGTACGAATTTAAGGTTTGCTTCAAAAGCGCTTCCTGATCCATCTGCTTTCTGAACCTTCACAGCGTGACTGCCGGGTTTGACGGTTTGCAGGGAAAGAGGGGTTTTGCCAAGTTCTTTACCATCCAAATACACCTGCGCTTCCTCTTTGGGAGTCTCAACGCTTATCCCGGACTGACCAAAGAGCTTGTCTTTCTCACTGTAAATCTTTAAGATGAGGGCGATTGCTGCCACAACGCCTATACAGATAAAAGTATAAAAGGCAATTTTCTTAACCGGAGAGTTTTGGGCACTTTCATTCATTATCTGTATAATAAAGGATCATGGCCTGATAGCCAAGTGGTAAGGCAGGAGTCTGCAAAACTCTCACCGCCGGTTCGATTCCGGCTCAGGCCTCCAGTGTGTTATAATTCTAAGATTGTAGTTAGTTTAATTAGGAGGTTGACTATTTATATGGCTAGCAAAGATGAAGGACTAACCCCTGAACGAGTGGATAAAGAAATAGAGGCCAGAGAAGCTGTAGCGGCTCAAAGCGCGCCTGGCTTGCTGGAAAGAATAGGAAATGGCCTGAAAGCTAGACTATACAGAGCAAAACAAGAGAAAGATGAAAAACCCGAAGATTCGTTGAGAAGTTAAATTCAATATCGAACTATAGAGTTGCAATATAGACCGGCAAGGATATAATCTTTAAGTTTTAGATTCACCAAATCCTGTGTTTTTGGTATCCCCGCCTTGATAATATCGTCACTAAGTGAGGAGGTGATATTGTAATCCGCAAGCAACCCTTCAAGCTCCAGTATAATTGATTTCTTGGTGTTATAACATCTTAACAAGAAGGTTCTGGCTTTTTCCACTTCTAAAGATTCCAAGTTTCCCAACAAGAGGGCTTTGCAGCTTTTTAACCCCGATTCAAAATCTTGAACATATTTAACAGCTTCTACCTCCAGAAAACTAGCGATTTGTTTTGAATAGGGCTCAACTAAGCTAGATTCGGACTCCAGCACTTGGGTATCAAGATTAAATAACAGTCCATTGGCAACATAATTATCATAAAAAAACTCCTGTTCATATACAACCCTGCCAAGGGCATTCTTAAGCAGAGTAAGATCTGCTCCGCGGTCTTTCATCATATAGAAACTATGATGTCCTTAACATAAAAAATCAAGAGTGTTTATTTGCCTTATGAAAACAACAGTGTTTAGTTTTTCTACTTAAAAAGAGCCTTCCAAACTGTTGAACTACAACTAAAACGCTGACTAGTCCAACTCTATAATGTGTGCTATTTTTAACGTGTGAAACAAGGTGGAATATCAACACATCAAAGCTCTGAAGATTATGAAATGCTCAAAGCTAAAAAGGAGGAAAGAGACAACGCGTCCGTGAAGGTTGGTAAGGGCGATCGAAACTGGGAATATCAGCCCGAGGGGAAACCTGAAAAGAAACATTGGTGGGAAAGGTAGTTTACACTTTTAAATATGTTTGCAAAAAAACCTGCTTTAGTTGATGTGATAGAGTTTATAGCCGAGGGTATCAAAGCTAGTACCAACGCTTCAGATGAAGATGCTAGAAAAGCGGCTATCGAGGAGCTAATAAAAGGCAGAACCTTAGGAGAAATTGTTAAGGATGTTTTTAAACACTCAAAAAAAGAGTCTCATGATGACTATCCAATTGATGTTGCCCCAGAGTTTAATTTAAAAGAGTATCTCCTTGGGCTTTCCGAACCTTTAGATAACGATTAAATTTAATACCTCTTGACACTCCCGCTCTCACTCTGCTATATAATTACACGAGCTTTAAAAAAGCTTTAACTACCCAAAAAGTAAAAGTTTTAAAATTTACAGGAGGTCAAATATGAAAGTAAAACCGCTTTCAGATTACATTCTCATTGAACCAGAGACAACCAAAGACACCACAACACCATCAGGTATTGTTCTTCCAGACAGTGCAAAAGAAAAACCCCAGAAGGGTAAAGTTATAGCAGTGGGGTCAGGCAGAAAAGATGACAAAGGAGTCGTCATTAAACTTGAAGTCAAAGTGGGAGACACTGTGTACTACAAGAAATGGGGAGGAAATGAGATAAAACTGGATAACAAAGAATACCTTTTAGTAAAAGAGAAAGATATCCTGGCAGTAATTGATTAATTTAAGGTTTAGCTAGGCTGTCCGGCAGGTTTGACTTGCACCAAGCAAGGCAAAAAGGCAGGAACAAGCTTTTGTAACATATGGCAGCAAAACAAATCCTATACGGGGATGAGGCAAGGAAAAAACTCAAAATTGGTGTTGATAAACTGGCAAAGGCAGTTGTCACAACTTTAGGCCCAAAGGGCAGAAATGTGGCTTTGGATAAAAGCTGGGGAGCGCCCCAGGTAATTCATGACGGTGTAACCGTTGCAAAAGACATCACTCTGGAAGACCCATTTGAAAATATGGGAGCACAGCTTGTAAAAGAAGCTGCTTCCAAAACAAACGACGTTGCCGGAGATGGAACAACCACCTCGACTCTTTTAGCACAAGCCATAGTGGATGATGGGCTTAAAAACGTCTCTTCAGGCGCAAACCCCATGGTTTTAAGACACGGTCTGGAAAAAGCACTTGAAGCGGCAGTCAAAGAAATTGGCGCAATGTCCAAAAAAGTTTCCACTAAAGAAGAAAAATCTCAGGTTGCAACCATTTCTGCTGCAAGCTCGGAGATTGGAGAAAGAATTGCCGAGGCTATGGAAAAAGTTGGGAACAATGGGGTGATCACGGTTGAAGAGTCAAAAGGTCTTGAGCTTGAGGTTGAATACAAAGAGGGCATGCGCCTTGATAAGGGCTATGCTTCTCCATACTTTGTAACAAACCCTGACAAAATGGAAGCCACAATAGAAAATGCTCACATTTTAATTACTGATCAAAAAATTTCCGCAATTAATGATTTGTTACCAATGCTTGAAAATCTGATCAAGGTTTCCAAAAACTTTGTGATAGTTGCTGATGACGTTGATGGAGAAGCTCTGGCAACTCTAGTGGTAAATAAACTAAGAGGAACCTTTAACGCTTTGGCTGTTAAGGCTCCCGGCTTTGGCGACAGAAGAAAAGAAATGCTTGCCGATATTGCGGTCTTGACAGGCGGAACAGTAATTAGTGAAGAGCTTGGCAGAAAGTTAGACAGCGTTAAGATTGATGACCTGGGTCGCGCGGACAGAATTGTAGCAACCAAAGATGAAACGGTAATAGTTGGCGGAAAAGGCAAAAAAGCCGACATTACAGGTAGAGTTGCTCAAATCTCAAGACAAATGGAGCAAACAGACTCAACCTATGACAAAGAAAAACTCCAAGAAAGATTAGCAAAGCTTACAGGCGGAGTTGCCGTTATTAGTGTTGGGGCAGCTTCAGAAACCGAGCTCAAAGAGAAAAAACTAAGAGTGGAGGATGCGGTTAATGCCACAAAGGCAGCTGTTGAGGAAGGAATTGTTCCGGGCGGTGGTGTTGCTTTCTTAAGAGCAAGAAAAGCCGTTAAAAAACTCAAGCTTGAAGGTGATGAAGCAGTTGGAGCCAGTATTTTATACAACTCTTTAGATAAACCAGTCAGAATGATTGTGGAAAACGCTGGGGTTGACGCCGGTTGGGTGGTAAGAGAGCTTGAAGCTAAAATTGATGAGAAATCAGGCAAAAACGGTGACTCAAACATAGGCTTTAATGTAATGAGCGGAGAATTTGAGGACATGGTTAAAAGTGGAATAATTGATCCTGCAAAAGTTGCAAGGAGCGCTCTTCAAAACGCCGTTTCTGTAGCAATGATGATTCTCACCACAGAAACTTTGGTAACTGATGTTCCGGAAAAAGAGAAGAGTACACTCGGCGGAGCCGGTGGAATGGGTGGTGGCATGCCGGGAATGGGCGGAATGGATATGTAACAAGAAAAAGTTAATATGTGAAATTGAAAAACCCGGGGTCTTGAAGACTCCGGGTTTATTGAATCTTCTTTTTTCAGTTAAGTTTTAGTTTCTGAAGCCTCTTCTCGTAGGACTTTAGAATCCAGTCCAGGTTATCGTTTTTCTTAAAATGAATTAGATTGGCTTCTGTTACTTCTACTGTTTTCTTTTTCCTCATATACCAAAGTTGAAGCTTCATAAACGCTTTGTTTGTAATTCTAAAAACTCTTTCAACCAAAGTGTTTTCTGTCAGTGGCGACGCAGGTGAAAAAGAAGTCTCATCAAAGCTTTGATACATGTTTGGTAGAAGACCAAATACCCACAAATTACTTGCCAAGAAGCTGTAATAAAAACGGCCTCTATCAAAAATGGGTTTCATGAGTAGCAGTTCATGGGCTGTGTATACATTCTTATGTCTGTTCCAAGCTAAGCTATCCTCTGATAAAAATATGTTTGGGCAAACCTTGGAGTCATAATTTTCATCAGTTCTATAAACACCCATAAGCTTTAAAACTAGAACACACAAAAAGCGGGTTAGCCATAAAGTGTGAGGGGAGGAAACAAGGAGAAAATCAATATCGTCACCTTTGGGAGCATTTCCTGCAGCAACTGCGCCTGTGACACACACAAGTTTTACAGTTGGAATTTTTGACAGAATCCCCGCAATACTCCTTGCTTTTTCAATATAGCTTTTGGAAATTCTGTTTCTCTCATACCTATCAATAGGAGAAGAAGCAGCCAAGTGATAATAAACGGGAATCTTAAGAACCGAGTTATCAACCAGACGGGAAGTATCAAGCTTTGAATATTTTATAATACCCCGAGCCAGGAGATCTTCAAAAGCTTTGGAAAAAACAGTAAGAGCAATAGGTTTTGGAGACACAAGAAAGTGAAAACATTCAAAAAAAGTTAAGGGGTACAAAAAAACATCCCTATATGCAAAGGTTTTAAGGATAGCCTCCTCTGTGACATCCCCTTGCGCATAAAAATTCATGCCTAAAGCCTCTCACTAAACAGGTTTCCTTTCAAGAATTTTCGTCAAGAATTTTATTAACCAGCTTGTCTGCCTCTTTATTTTCCTTTCTTGGTACATGGGAAAATTCAATATAATCAAAAGCCTTAGTAAGCCCCCTTAGATGCAAAAAGAGATCCTTAAGGTGTGTGTCTTTTACTCTGTATTCCCCCTTTAACTGCTTCACAACAAGCTCACTGTCAAGTCTGCAAGTTAAGATTTTCATATCCTTTTCAGAAGCTTTCAAGAGACCAAGAATTAAGCCTTTGTACTCCGCAAAGTTGTTGGTAACAGCCTTTCCCAAAAATTCCCCACCCTCTTCCAACACAACACCTTTGTCATTTTTTAACACAAACGCACAGGCACCAAGACCCGGATTTCCCCTTGATGCACCATCCGTATTTAAATAAAACATGTTAACCTTTCATGTAACTTTTAAGGGACAGTAAAAATACTACTGAAAAAAAGCTTAAGGCAAAAAAACCAAGCCCCAAAACATAAGAATTAACTCGCTTTTCTACAACCAGTGCACTTTCTTCCCCTCCTCCTCCTGAGACAAAAGCCACCAAGATATTAGCATCCCCCTCTTTGTTAATGGAAACCGATTCCTTTACAACTTCCTTAGAAAGCTCCAAAAGAAGTCTTCTAGCATAACTCTCACTTTTATCTGTGACAGAAACCGTTACAAGTTGAGGTGAAGCCTTCTTAATAAACACTGCTTTTTCAAGTCTTCCCAGACTTTCTGGGTCAAACTTTATGCCGGAAGACTCCAAGGCAAGTCTTTTAACATCAGCGCTTTTCAGAAGCCCAACAAGTGTGTCAGTAAACTTTTCCGCCGTTTGGATGGAGTAAAAACCCTCATAAGCAAAGTAGGAGGATGATTTATCAACGGAGCGTGTCACAAAAAGCGTTGCGGAGGCTTTATACCAAGGCGGGAGAAACGAAGCGGTGAAAAAAGCTAAAACTCCAATCGCGCCACTTACCAAAAGAGAAACCCTAAAATTTCTTGAAAAAAGTTTGATTAATTCTTTTAACTCCACAGGCGCATTATCTTAAATAGGCTTTTCCTTGTCAATAAAGCTCTAAATTCATATAATCTATCTGTAATTAAAGAAACTGCCCATGCCTAAAGAAACAAAAGATGTAAAAGAGAAGCCCACCATTAAAAAGTCTGCTCTGGCGCCCACAATTCTTGTGTCAGGAGGTGCCGGATTTATTGGCTCTCACCTTATTGAAGCGCTACTTTTAAAAGATGCCAAGGTAGTGGTCATTGATAACTTCTCTACAGGAAAAAGGGCTTATCTTAGTGCTGTTTTAGACAATCCCAGATTTACCCTAATAGAAAGCGATATCAATGATGGGGTTCCCAAAAACATTGAGGCCGTTGACTATATATTTCATCTTGCAGGGTTGGAATCCTATATTTACGGAGAAAAGACTGTTAATCTTGATTCCCTTCTAACAAACGCTGTAGGAACAAAAAACCTATTGGACCTTGCCAAAAAGGCATCGGCTAAATTTTTGTTGGTGTCTTCCACGGATGTATATGAAGGACTCGTATCCTCTTTTGATATAAATCACTACTTTGGAAAAACAGACCTTGATGAAAAAAAATATTCTCACGCTGAGGCAAAGCGCTATGCAGAAGCATTAACCTGGGAGTACTACAAAAAGCACAAAATCAACGCAAGAATTGTAAGACTTCCAGAAGTATATGGACCAAGAATGGATTTTACATCAGGCGGGGAGCTTGGGAGACTTTTAAAGCTTGTACTTGATGAAAAAGATTTACTGGTTTTTGGGGACGGGCTTGAAAAGAGTTACTTCCTTCACGTTGCTGACTCCGTATCCGGTCTTGTGAAAGCAGAGTTTGGGGACAGCACCGATGGCAAAATCTTTACTCTTGCAGGAAACGAACCCATCACAACCCTGGAGCTTACTTACCTTTTGAAGGGCTTATCAAATAGGGAGACTGAGGTGCAGTTTAAAAGCTCTAACCAGTCCATGAAACCAAAAGATGTAAGACCTTCTGACATTAGTGATTCCTCAAAAGAGCTTAGGTGGTCCCCTAAAGTAGAACTTAAAGAAGGTATTATAAAAACTCTCAAATGGTATAACTATGAATTTAACAATAACTATTTCAAGCCCGCCAAGCACATTCAGGAAAAGAAAGATGAACGGAAAGCAAATGATAGGGGCAACAATCTGACAGAAATCACCTCTCTTAAGAAAGAGCCCGAGGCTGAGAACCAAAAAATTCAGGAGCCCAAAACAGCTTTCCAGTTTAATCCGTTCAAAATGCTTGAGCTAAAAAAAGAGCCTCAACCGGTGTTTCCTGCAGTAATCAAAACTCAAGAAAACGCCCCCATCGCCACTACACAAAAAGAACCTTTGAAAAAAGGGCAAAGTCTTATAAAACTCCCTATTGTAGGAAGTTTTGTCTCAATAACTTTGGCCCTCCTGCTTTTTGCAATCATTCCAGGCATAAGAGTTTTCCTAAACGCCAAAGAGGCGTATTCAAACCTTGCGTCCGCTGAAGAAAATATTAAAGAAGTGAATCTTGATCAAGCAGAGCAAAAAGCTCTCAAGGCTTCTGAAGGTTTTGCAAAGGCCGGGGAAGATTTAAAGGATCTAAAATGGGTTTTTTTGATCTTAAGAAGCGGGGACCAACTCACAACTCTGGCAAAACTGTTTAAAATTGCCGAACACGGCGCCTCCGCTCTGTCAAACTCAGCCAAGGGGGCAAGACCGCTTGCAAAAATCTGGGCAGAGATAAAACCTGACTCAAAAGAGTCCCTAAGCAAGGAGGAACTGACCTCTTCCGCAGAATCTTTCCTAAAAGCAAAGGAGGAGCTTGCACGGGCCTTGGCAGAATCATCAAATCTGAACAGCAAACTTGTGCCTGGAAGGTTAAGAGGTAAGATCACAAAAGAACTGGATGAGGTTGAGAAGAAGGAAGAGCTTTTGGGAGTTATGGCTACAACAAGTGAGGCATTGCCTGAAATACTCGGCATAACTAAACCCAAAAAGTACCTGATATTGTTTCAAAACCCAACAGAGCTTAGGGCAACAGGAGGATTTATAGGCTCCTATGCAACACTAACAATGGAAAAAGGGAAAATAAAAGAAATAACCATTGATGATGTCTATAATCCAGATGGCTTGTTGGATTTAAACCAAAACAAGCAGCCCTCTTATGATCCTATTAAAACATATGCCAAACAGGAATTTCTAAGAATTAGAGATTCCAACTGGCAGGCAAGTTTCCCTGATAGCGCCCAAACAACTTTGGCTCTTTTTAAAGAAGCCACTAATGTAAGTTTTGACGGGGTCGTTGCAATTGACATGCATCTGGTAAAAGATTTGCTAACAGCTACGGGACCTTTATTTTTGACAGCATATAACGAGGAGATTACTTCCAATAACGTGTATGAAAAAGCGCAATATTACTCGGAAGCTTTGTACACAGAAGGTTCTCAACAGAAAAAAGCATTCCTTACAGTTCTTGGAAGCAAACTGCTTGAAACTCTCTTTTCTCTTAGGAATGATAAACTTTCTCAGTTAGCCCAAACTTCCTACAACAATCTTGAGCAAAAGCATATTCTTTTATCAATCCCAAACACAAAGGCTTCTCCTCTTATTTCAGAAAGAAACTGGGACGGAAAAGTTGTTGAAACCAAAACCGACTACATCTACATAGTAGACAGCAATGTAGGTTCAAATAAAGCCAACTTTTTTGTGAAGGAAAGTGCTTCTTATGAGCTTAAGAATGCCTACAGAGACGGCTCATTAGAAGCTAACTTAACAATAACTTATGAGCACATGGGTAAAGATGCAACCTGGCCTGGGGGGATATATACAGATTACCTGCGCGTTTTGGTTCCTGCGGAAAGTTTTTTGCACAAGGCTATAGTTAAATCAAGCCTTTCAGGTAAAGATGAGGAAAAAGACGTCACAAAGGAAGTTGTTGTAGGAAGCGAATCCGGAAAGAGAACTTTTGAAACTGCGCTTTTTGTAAGACCTCAGGAAAAGCTTGTTGTAACTTTTAATTACACACTTCCTTCATCAATAAGTGTTGGGGTGGGGCAGGATATTTATGCTCTTTACTGGCAAAAACAACCGGGAACAGAAGGCACCCCTATCTCAATAACCTTTAATGAACCTTTTGGTAAAAAAGTGGAAAATCCCAAAGACTTTAAGAAGAATGACCAGAACTATACTTACACTGGAGCGCTAATTAATGATATTAAGACCAGCTTGAGCTTCAAATAAAAACTTTCACAACTTTTAGCGTGGCTTCTTACCAAAGATTTTGATAAAGTTATATCCTATAAGTACTTATTAAGTGCTTAGTAGTGTTATGTCAAAACCTAATTTTACAACCTATACTGGTATTTTTATTTTTGCTTCTACTACCTTGATGCTGGAAGTGTTACTGACCAGAGTCTTCAGTGCCACGCTATACTATCATCTTGCTTTTCTTCTGGTTTCTATAGCGCTATTTGGCTTATCCATAGGAGCAATGAACATAATTTCCTTTAAAGAAACTTTATTTAAGGAGGCTGTTATTGACTTAAGACTCAGTCAACTTGCCTTTCTATACGCACTTTCTATTTTTCTGTTTGCAGTGTTTTTGGTTATTTGGAGGAGCAATGCTTCCTATCTGGACTCAAAATTTATATACGCTCTAGTTGCACTTCTGATGGTACTTGTACCTTTTGTTCTAAGCGGAACGGCCCTGTCACTGTTGTTAACCAGATTCAAGGGTTTTGTAGGTAGCGTGTATGCAGCAGATTTAGTAGGCGCTGCTTTGGGAAGCCTCTCAGTAGCATTTCTTATAAATTATATGAACGTTGTTCCGGCTCTTTTTTTTATAGCTTCAATAGCAGCTGTCTGCGGGGTATTGTTTTTACCTGAAACCGGCAAAAGGCTCAAAACTTACTACTTAGGTTCAATTATTATTTTTGTGTGCAGCCTTGTTTACCTTAAGGATTCAAGACTTTTTTACATTGAGTCTCTTAAAAACCAGGAAAATAAAAGCGGAAAGCTGCTTTTTGAAAAATGGAATATCTACTCTAGAGTCACAGTAAGAAAAGACGATGGCGTATGCTGCTGGGGGCTTGAAAAAAACATTCCTTTTCTTGGCATAAGAATAGACTCAGATGCCTTCACACCCATCATAAAATATAACGGTGTTCTTTCTGACTATACTTTTCTGAAAGAGGAAATAACAAGCACCGCCCACCATTTAAGACCAAACTCGGATGTGTTAATTATTGGCTCGGGGGGAGGAAAAGACATTCTAACTTCTCTCATTTTTAATCAAAAAAGCGTTAAAGCCATAGAAATAAATTCAACAATTGTAAATCTACTTGATAAAAAATATTCTGAGTATGCTGGAAAAATAACAAAGGATGAGAGAGTGACCTTGGTAAACAGTGAGGCTCGGTCATACTTAGCTTCTCATAACACTAAGTATGATTTAATACTTATTTCCCTAATTGATACATGGGCAACTTCCGCTTCAGGCGCTTATAGCCTTACAGAAAATGGGTTATACACCAAAGAAGCTACTTGCTTGTTTCTGGACAGGTTAAAAGCAGGCGGCGTGATTTCAGTTGTAAGATGGTATCACAGGGAAAATCCCGGGGAACTTTACAGATTGGTGAGCCTTTTTAAGGCGGGCTTAAAAGAGTGCTCAGATGGCAATAAACCCCCCTCTCAAATTCTGGTTATGGGAAGAACCTTTGGTCCGGAAGGGATAAGAAGTCTTGCCAATATGCTGGTCTCAAACAAGCCCTTCACCAAAGAGGATATAGAAAAGTTTGACGGCTTGGAAAAAACTTACAATTTTGATGTGGTTTATAGCTCTACCCATGTTAGGGATAAAGGGTTGGAAACAATAATTACTTCTGATTACAAAGCCATAGCTGAAAGCCTTGGAGTAAATTTAACCCCTCCCACAGACGACTCTCCTTATTTTTTCAACATGATTAAACCCCTTGATATATTGAAGGGCAGAAAAATCAATTCCGAGGCAAACAGGCTCAATAATTTGGGTACTCAAATACTTTTGATTTCACTTTTATTTAGCCTTGTGATGTCCTGCACTTTAGTCCTGACCCCTTATTTACAAGCAAACAGAAAACTGAACCTTAAAGGAAATTTTAATAATCTTGTGTACTTTATGGCTATTGGTATAGGCTTTATGCTCATAGAAGTATCCCAGCTTCAGAGGATGAGTATTTTTCTGGGACATCCGGCACTGGGTCTTGTCATCATCCTGTTCTCAATGCTTTTTTCAGCAGGGCTTGGCAGTTTGTACTCTCAACGCTTCTTAGCAAATCCAAAAAGCACAAAGAGGCATTTGCTGCTTACAGTTGGGGTTTTGCTTTGTGTAGGGTTTCTATCAGTACCTATACTAAGTAATCTTAATCATTTAGAAATTTTTGGACGGTCCATTGTAGCATTAACACTGCTCCTCCCAATGGGCTTTGTTATGGGCTTTGGCTTTCCTGCCGGTATGACCAGGGTATTGCAGGACAAAAAAGAGACCAACGCCCTCTGGATGTGGGGAGTTAATGGGGCTTTCTCCGTACTGGGCTCAGCTCTGGCAATTCTTCTTGCTCTGAGCCACTCTATAAGAGTGGCCTATTTTGTAGGGGTTTTAAGCTATTTGCTGGCATTTCTTTCATATAAAGTAAAGGAAAGAAATCCCTAGAAGATTCCATCTGATTTGAAGTTAAAAGGCGTCTTTCTAATTTCTTAACTTTCTAAAGCGTGGTTGACACAAAAGTCATTTATCAATAGAATAGCCAGGCAAGTGGACAAGAAGATTGTTAAAGAACACTTAATAAAAACTTTCTGCTATAGATGCGGATCAAGTCTTGAAGGGGCAAGCATTGTTCCTATAAATGAGATCCCTCTTGCTATGACAGCGCATATAACATGCCCAAACTGCAAAGCAGAAAGTATGGTTACTATTACAACCGGGGGTGCCGGGGTTTTTCCTGTAACCACGGACTTAACGGCTGATGAAATCAAAAATTTCCTGGGAGCCGATTCTTTAACAACTAATGATCTTCTTGAACTTCATTCCCTGATTAAAAAGGACACGCTATGGAACTTATTGCAGAAAAAAGAGTCGAACTTGGTAAAAAAAGTAAAAAACTCGCAAGAGAAAAAAAACTCCCGGGAGTAATTTTTGGGAGGGGTATGGAATCTTTGCCTATTACCCTTGAGTATCTTCCTTTTGAAAGGCTTTTCATTCAGGCCGGGGAAAGCACTCTTATAAATCTCAAAATCAGGAGTGGGGACGCAGTAACTGTCCTTATTTCTGAGGTTGCCAAACACCCAGTAACAGATAAATATATTCATGCAAGTTTCAAAAAAGTAAATCTTAAAGAGAAAATTTCAGCTAAAGTGCCTATTAAGATTGTGGGCGAATCCCCTATTGTTAAGGGCGGGGAGGGCCTTCTGCTTACTCTGATTGATGAAGTCACAGTGGAGGCGTTTCCCACAGACTTGCCACATGACATACCTGTTGATATTTCAGGACTCACTAAGCTTGATCAAGGTATAACAGTTGCGCAGCTTCCCATAGATAAGAGCAAGATTAGAATTGTGGATCAGGATGACAATGAATTGGTAGTTAAAATAGATTATGCGGAAATGAAAGAGGAAGTTGTGGAACAACCTGTAGCAGAGGCTGAACTTGTGGCCAAAGTTGCCGCGACCGAACAGCTAACTGAGGAGGAAAAAGCAAAGAGGCTTGCTGAAGAGAAAGCCAAAAAAGAAAAGGCTGAAAAAGAATAAAGGTTCAGTTTTATATAAATTTATACAAAACCCGCTAACACAAGATTAATCGGAATCAGTTGAAACAATGACCTATAAAAAGCATTTGACAAGGTTTATTACAGGTTTATAATTCCAAACAACATTCAATCCCCATTGAATTAAAAACAAAAAATCAAACCGAAAGGAGAAAATTAAATATGCCAAAGATAAGCTTTGGAACTATTGTGACCTTGCTCTTTTGGGGCTTGGTCCTAGGGGGAGTCCTCCTCCTAAATCCAGGCCTCCTTGGATTTTCACCGTTTTTGGAAAACTTTGCGTGGATAATGCGGGACAACCTGCTCCCCCAAAACTTCAGTTCGGCAAGAGCTTTCCAGGACACCGCGCAATTCGCAAGGGACGCGAAACCTGCTGTGGAGACCATCGGAGAGCTGCTACGCACGAGCGGTTTATGGACGCTCCTCGCCGCAGCGCTACTCTTCCTCAACCGAGGCGGAGTAATCAACTGGCTTAAGGGACTTCTCAGTGGGGGGGTCAAAAGCGTTGTAACGCCTCACAATTGGGCAGCTTTTCTTATGCTAGCAGGATTAGCGATCTTGGGAAGCATCATCTGGACGCAAGGGTGGGAAACCACTCTCCTGAACAGCCCTGGAAGCATCGCAGTGGTCGCTGTACTTGGAATCCTGTTCGCAGTAAAGGACAGGTTAATCCAAGGCGGGCTGGATATTCTGGAAGCGTTATTAAAATTTACGCTTTGGGTGGTCTCGATTCTCTTTGGTCTCGGGTTCTTAATCGGACCTGAAGCAGTTCTTGGAATCGCTGCACCAATTCCAGTCATTGGACCGGTTGCTCAGCAAGCAATCTGGCTTGGAGCAGCTGCGGGACTCGAGTCCACATCACTAACCGGAGTAATTCTACGAATTGCTGCGGGGCTAATTCTGCTTGGCGTGGTGTTTGGACTGCTCCACAAACCTTCTCAACCCAAGGCCAAGAAGGAAGGTGGCGGCGAAAAAGGTGGGAGGGATAGCGATAAGAAGCACGAAGGAGATAAAAAGAAATGAAGCGCTACTTAACACTAGCAATCGCCTTAATCCTCCCCCTCGTCTCTCTGACCCTTGCAGGATGCGCACCAACGGGACAGCCTCAAGAGGATCTGGTTGGAGTAACACTTTACCCAAGTAAAGCAGAAGCCTCCAGCGGAACAAATTCAGTTGGAGCAGTGTCCCCAGAGGATGTTGGACACATGGTCCTAGGAAACGAAGGGGAAGGCATTGGCAGAATGAGAATGACAGGAAGGGCGGGAAACCCAATCTATTACTACAGGTTTGCAGATGTGACTATGGCAACAGACCAAACTGGGCAAGCCGCAATTCCTGAAAACGGAGGGACCAACACTGGCAGCGCACTTGGCTTTCTGGAGGATCTTGGAATTCCCGAGGGTAACCCCATTCCCAGCTTTGGCAACATACCATGGGGGTGGATCGTTGCCATGGCGGTTTCAAGCGTGCTCTTATTCATAGGCGTTGGAAGGTTTGTGATTAACTTCACGGATTACCATGTCTTTGAAGTACCCGTTGGCAAAACTACCACTGGAGCAGGACTTGAGATTAGTGATATCACCATAGGTGTTTCACTTCTCCCACCTGCAAGGGGTGCAACAGATGATTGGGCACGATTCGACCAACTCTCTTGGTCCGAGATTGAAAGGGAGTTTGCTACTGCGCTCAAAGGTTGGGTAAAAAGCCTTGTGCTCGACATAGAGGAATACAAGGAACTGGGGAGAAGGCTGAGGGAGGCTCTGAAGGATCCCGAAGGGTATGAATTCAACCCGCCTTGGCATGGAGCAAGAATTTCCTCACTCAGTGTGACTTCCCTGAACCTGCCCAAGAAGGTTGAAGATGCTGCCGCTGAAAAGGAACTCCTCAGGCTCTTAGGGGAGGGTACCCTTGCCTTCAAGCAGGCTTCGGGAGAATCCACCACTGAAGGTATTGGTTTGGCGGCTCTACTTGCAGCAGCAGGATTTGCCAGCGGAAGAGGTTCCATAAGCACAACCAACATCTACTCAGGGGGAGAGAAAACAAAATGATCAAGTTTCTGGAAAATCTCACCTGGCCTTTCAGAAAGTACTGGGACTTCTGGAAGGTTATGACTCCCTTCCCATATGCTAACGCTGGGGTTACCACAGTAACTTTCCTGGTGGTTTTCACGCTCTTTCGAGGGCTTGTTTACTACCCTGTTACCCAGGACCCCACAATGCCCATCGGCATGGGAAGAAGCACCTGGATTGAGCTCCTGTTCCTTCCGGGTGGGACGAGTTTTCTGTTCTCACTCGTCACCTTGATCGTCCTCGTTCCACTGTTTGTGTGGAACTACTACCGTCTGTTACACCCAGCTGAGACGGGCAGGAAAAAGAAGGGACCAGTCAAGGACACACTCCCACTCACCAACCTTCGGATGGTGTGGATTTGCCTCACGGGAATTATCCTCTTGGGGTGGACCATCCACTAAATCTTCAGGCTAGGGCTGACACCAACAAACTGGAGCTTGGATTGTTGAAACACGCAAACCAAGCTCCTCTCATTAAAGTCTCAAATTTTAGGGAAATCCTTTGGCGCGAAAGCGCAAACAAAAGGAGTTCCCAAAACCAAAAAATTTGAGGTTTTAATCGAGAGAAACAAAAGCACTCAAACAAAAAGTCAAATCTACGGAGGATTAAGAAAATGAAACTCACAAAGGAAAGCGTTTTGGAAGCCTTCAAAGCCTCCAAAATCATCCTGACTATCTACGCTTTCTTAAGCGTGGTAGCGTCTGTGGTGGTGTGGATGATCTGGGAAAAAACACCACCCCAACAACCGGTTGACTTTCCCACTATCTTTGCGCGGGGTTTTCAGGCCATCGTCGTCGTGTTTTTCATCATCGCTTCTTATTTTCAGGTGAGGAAGAAAGCCTGGGAAGAGGAGTACGACGCGCAGGCTGACGCCTACTCCAAAAAGCTGCCGAAGGTTTTCAAGTATACGGTTCACGTACTTGGCAATCGGCGCAAGGCTATTCTCTACCTGATTCAGCTCTTCAATGAGCTAGAGGAAGAAGAGGATGGTCTGGGAGAAAGATCCTTTGAAGAGGCTGAAAATCGCCGCGGGGGCAACCTCAATGAGGTTAAAGCTGTAAGGGAGTTCCAAGCGAGAAGCCTTTATACTAACGCCCAAGTTAGAGGAAACAACTCCACGGAAGAGTCGACAGAAGAAGAGGCGGAGGAAGGCAACCCCAAATCCCATAAGAAAAGTATGTGGGAAAAGGCCTATCCTGTGGTTGCGGTGGTAGCACTGGTTATCATCTCAATCGCAGCAGTGGTTGGGCTCGCTTCAACTTATGGCCCAACAGCTCTCAAGGCGTTAGGATCACTTAACAACAAAATCGTCGGCGGCCTTTTGCTTGATCTGGGAACAGGGATCTTGCTTGTGGGATTTCTGGCTGCAGTAGCGGCGGCAATCTTTGCATGGAGAACGGCGCCCCAGTCACTCAAAGGTCCTTATGGAGGTGGGGTTCTTGTAGTACTCCTCATTGCAACACTGTGGGTCCGCTCAATGTCTGTTGCAGGGACTCCCGGAACGCGCACTCCTGTTGTGAAGGCAGAGGAGGTTCCAACAAGCGCACCCGAATCAACTGAAGAACCGGAGCTTGAGTACAGACCTCAAACTCTGCAGACGGAGCTTCTCTCTCCCCAGGATTATGTCACAAACGTAACCTCAAATGGGGCGGGAGATGAGCTTGACGCACGGGCGTTTGTTGTAGCCAAGAGTCTGTCAAAGATTGAGGCTGATACCCTCACTTTGTACAGCAAGAACCAAGATGCCATCGATTGGGCACACATGCTTGAAGGCGACAGCAAAGGCCTTGGATACAACCAAGCCCTTTCAAACCTTCGCGAATGGCGCGCAGCCTACGACGGCAAACTCTTGGAAGCCGTCAAAAAAGACGCTATGGATCAGGCCAAAAAGGACTCGTACAGCGAGACTTCAGAAGCGCTGGTCGACGCGCTAGAGCAAATGGTAATTGCGCTCGACTCAATGATCAAGCCGGCGGATGGCGATCCCGATTGGAACGGAGCGATGAGCGCTTACGCCTCATACAAGGCGTACGCAAGCGCGTACAACAGTTGGGCTACAACCCTGGGACTCACGATCCGACTTTCTGAAGACCTCACGGTTGAGGTCGAGGGGAGCAAGATCGACGTTATCGAGGCTCTGAAGAGTGCCTACGATAAGGGGAAGGACAAAAAGGAAAACATGGTTCCGGCAAACGTTGCCAGACCTGCAAATCCCATTCCCGCCCTCCAAGCAATAGTGGTTGCAACCGCAACAGCCGCACCAGCAGCGCAAGAGCCCTCTGGCGCAGGCCCAACCCCTACACCAATCCCTGGCCCTAACGGTTGTGAGTTTCCGGTTGACTTCAGAAACCAGCAGCCCTTAGGCAACTACGCTGGCGGTTTCCAAAGTCTGGAAGATATTACGGTATTGCTCACTTCACCAGGAGGAGTGTTACACACTAAACCTGAGTGCGGAGGAACAATCGTAGTAATACCCTCTCAAAACACCTGGGTCGTTGTGACCAAGCTCTGGACCGCAAGACAAGGGGACTTAATTCAAGCGTTTACAACTGACACGGGGGCACCTGAGATTTGGAAAGTAGTAAAAGATCAAAGTACACAACAATATGTAAAGTTTGCTTTGGTTTGGAGTGCTACCTGGAAGGATCTCGGGATCTGCAACCCGGATCCAAACGTAAATCCAGGATACGAAGCAACCTGGAGGGGTTCTCAATGGAAGGCTGTAGCCTATGCCTTTTGGGGAGACTACGACTACGCGATCTGGAAACCCTGTAGCAATGGGGAATTCAGAATCGACACCGAACCCCAACAATTCTGGTACCTGGCAAGTGATCAGCCCCCGGTACCTGAAGGTGTGGCCTTTAAAGTTAGTCTAACGGATTTTACCGTCTCGCTAGTTGAGCGGTAAATCCTCACAACCACCCGGAATGTTTAAAAGCATACCGGGTGGTTCTCAACTTTCTTTGCATGTTTTTTATAGCGTTGTAAAGATAAGATCTTTAAATGCTGAAAAAGACACACAAATAAAAAAGGAGAGAAAGCAAATGTTTAATCTTGACACCGATGTTCGGCAGGATCGCCGAACTTCAAAAAGATCCAGAAAACCCCCTAGCCGTTTTTCTATTGGTGTGGTCGTAACTATTGTGGTTGTAGCTGCATATGTACTCAACAACGGCTTCATACCACAACTTGCGTTGGAACAGCCAACAGGCTCTGCCCCGGAGGTGACAAATCCCCAACCAGGAGATTCTGTTACTTCAAATCCAACCCAGGCTACAAACCCCTGGGATAATTTGCAGGATTTGCAACTTCCCTTCGGCGGGTCTAGCCCCCAAACCTCGGCGGAAGAGGGCCTGGTAACGGTTCGGATCAAATTTCCCGAGGCGCCTGTTCCGCTTCTTCCGGGTATTCAATTACCTATGGAAGTGGGATCGGAGGTGGAGCTTCACAAAAAGCTCTTCTTTGACGCTTTCTTAAAAAGCGGGACACCGGAGGTGGCACAGGACGCAATGTTTCAGGAGGCTTTGGCCTTTGAAGCACTGGTAGCTACTTATCCGGCAGAGGTGCGTGCTGCTAAGGAAGACTTGAGGGATGCCTTGGAGGAAACCGCGCGCGACGACCTTTCGCCGGCCAGTATTTACTGGGTAGGAAATGCGGTTTTTGGACTGGAGGCACTTGGCTATAAAGTTGAGGCAAATGCTTTGCTTGAAGAAGCTACAAATGCTTTACAAAGCCCTCAAGCGCAAAACGCTTTCCAGGCCGAGCCTTCCTCACCACCCTTGGAACCCGGGCAGGCAAAACCTGGAACAGGGAGGCCTTCCACCGGTACTTCCGTGAGAACTCCAGAAGAAGCGCTTCCGGTTCTTGCACCCATCGGAGAACTTTCCTTTGGAATCGGGTGGTCGGCAAAACCAATCCTTTGGCAGCTAAAGGATCTGTGGAATCTTCTACAAGGGGACTCCGTAACAACCGAGAAGGTCTGGTTTGTGGTGTTGGTTGAATCTGCGCCGCCCCAAGGAACCTACTGGTTCGGGCTAGAAGAGGACGTAACTCTCAATTACATCTTCTTTAGCCAAAACCCCGGAGCGATTCCATTTGAAGGGGGAAACATTGCAGATTGGTTGTCTGTGAAGGATCGACCTGTTAAAAACTGGTATGGGACCGACCTTCAGGGCAACGAATGGTGGGCATCGATTCTCCTGTGGTACGGACTTGCACCTTTTGAGGTAGGAGACGTGGTAACAACAAAAACCCTGTCGAGTCTCTTTATTTCAGCTCCCTAAGAAAGGACCTGGAAAAAAAACGGTTCACACGAAGCGCGAATCTTAGCAATACAAGGTCCGCGCTTCATTCTTAATATGTTGGCTTTTAAAAGTTTGGAGCCAAGCTACTAGGAACAAAAGAAAAAGCACTTTTAAAACTAAATAAAACATGAAATCATAAAAAACCCTTTAGAAAGGAGGGATCAAAGCAAAATGAATAAGACCACATTCTGGTTTGTTGCGCTTTTAGTAATTCTAACAAGCGCAACCATTCTGGGATCAAGCACTGACCTAAACAAGGTCTTTGCTTTGATTCAGGAACCCACACCAAAACCAAAGAAAACTGACCCTGTAGTTCCAAACCTGGTCCAAACAACTACCCCAACACCTTTGCCAGTGATCCCGTTTTCCACTGAGGTTCTAGGAGAGGTGAATATTGAAGTAACCTTTCTTGACTTGGTCGAGTCAAGGCTTATTTTCGGTGAAGTCAGCAACTTGGCTGTAGAGGTAAATACTGCTGCTGTAGCTATTAAGGACATTGAACACCTGATCCCCGAAGGAGATTTTGGACCGCCTTGTCCTTCAGGCAACCTGTTTTACAAGACGGGTTACTCGTTTGTGACTTCACAAGGGGCAAGCTACCACCCGGGGCTTGATGGAGCATGCCAAGGCCAAACAATTGGCGCGGCCGCAAATGGTTACCTCTTTAGGGAATATGAAAATCTTCCCGGAAGTGGTGACTTTGACGGCGATGGCCAAGCCGACAGCGTGACCTTCTGGTCAAGCGGACACACAATGATCCTGGTAACAAAGAATCAAGGATCGATTGCGTGTTCTATCTATGGCCATCTTCAGCTCAAAAAAGAAGGAGATGGCTTTCCAAGAGTGGGTGATACCGTAACCGCAGGCCAAGCAATAGGTCTGATGGGAAACACCGGTATCAGTGATGGGTACCACCTTCACATCGGGCTAATCAAGGATTGCGGATCCAGCGAGGCAACCTGGATAGACCCTACCAAACTTGTATTAGGAAGGAGACCTTAAAAACCCATGAACACGAATAAGATTACAGTGTGGTTTGTAGCAAGTCTGGTCTCTTTGACGGCTGCAGCTCTCTTAAGTGCGAGCATAGATTTCAATACAATTCTTGCTAACACTAAGACTTCCTTCGGTAAGGTGGCACCCACACAGGTTGTTGATGAAACCGCCACGGAATTCGCGCCAGAAACCGCCACGCCGACACCTTTTCCTCTAATTCCCTTCTCGACCGAAACTATTGGGGAGGTAAGCATTGAGGTTGAGTTTTTGGAAGTGGAGACTGTGGGAAGCTGCGGACCATCTGTTCTTGAGGCAGTGCAACTTGCTAAACAGGTTGCAAAGGAGTGGGAAATTCCTTGGAGCACGTGGGGACCTCTGATTTTTTCGGAATCGAGCTTTCACCACACCGTTTTGGGAAAATCCGGAGAGTGCGAGATTCGCGCCTCGAAGGATGACAAAGGAAACCCCATCGCCTATGGACTTGCCCAAGTCTATCCGGTAGCTCATCCGGAGTTTGGCGGGGATAAACTCAAAGCTTGTCTCATTGACACTCCGGTTTGTAACTTGTCTGCAGGGGCCAAAATCCTAAGAGACAAGTACGCAAGGTGGAAAGACTGGGACAAAGCAGCGGCAGCATACAAAGGCATAAGCCCAGGAAACACTGGATTTGAGAGCGATCCGGGCTACAAAATCTACAAAAAAGCAAAGGATGATGGTGGTGTGACGGATCTTGCATCCGGAACTATCGTTTCCTTTGCCGAGTCACCATAAAACAGAAAGAGAGAAACAAATGAGTCACTTAAAATCTGAGCTTTTGGGACTAATGGTCTTAGCATTAGTCCTAACTGGATGCTGGAGGAAGGACGATACATACCAAACCCCAGAAGCCGAGGCACAAATAACATACGTAAGCCTAGGGACAGACGGCTCTGCGCTGTACGCATACGAAGCGGAGGAAGACGGGGTCATGGTAGTAAGACATGGTTCCATCCTATTTGAGGATTGGTCAAAAAGTCTTATGGCTCTAATTCCTTCTGGAACCGAGTATCCACCAGGTACATTCTTACAAAGCGAGGGATCGGTCACGTTCCAAATCGAAGAGGAAAGAGTCAATAATCTACCAGAGAATTATCGGGTCGATGTTTACACCATGACCTCCTATCTGGTGGTGTCTTTTCATCGAGAGGGCACGCTGATTCCCAACTGCGGGTTTGTGGATTCGGCTTCATGGTTCTTTCGCTTAGAGGACCCGAACAGTCCGCACTTTAAGTATGCCGGATACAACCATGCTGGGGGAGGGACGGTCGGGGTAGACATCTCCTCCTACAAAGGCGAGGTTTACGAAAACCCGTGCGAAGACGTGAATATTCCTCCAACCACAGAATTTCCTGTGAGGTCTGAGGAGTAAGGCAGCTATTTAGCCAAAAACAAAACGGCGTGAACTGTTATACACAGAGCACGCCGTTTTTCTTTTCTTTCTGACTTGATGACAATGGGAACCTATGAGATACCTAAGTTTGTACCTCAGGCCATTTTGCGGTAATCAACAACTCCTCAAACTTTCCCGGGATTTTTTGCCAGATTTCCTCTGTTACAAAAGGCATAAAAGGATGCAATAATTTCAGGCTCATCAAAACTGTGTGGCGTAAAACGCTTAGACACACCTCCTGATCCTCTCTGTTTTTGATTTCCTCAATGTATCTATCGGCAAGCTCATGCCACACAAAGTCATAAATTTCTTCGGCGGCTTGGGCAAAACGAAAGCTTTCAAGATTTCTATCGACTGTTTTTACAAGAGCCGAGAGCTCTTTCAAGATGGTTTTGTCTTCGGGCTTCAGCTTTTTTTTAAGACTTGTATCATACCAGGGAACGTCCTTGCCATACTTCTCAAACGCAAAGAGCATAAAGCGGGCAATGTTCCAAAGCTTGTTTGCAAAGTTTCTGTATGCAATAACTTTATCTCGCGGGAAGTTAAAATCCTTGCCGTTTGCCGTTCCTGAAATTAACCCCATGCGAAGCGCGTCCACACCAAACTCTTCAATGTACTCTTCAGGGTTAATCACATTTCCAAGGCTTTTACTCATTTTGCGGCCATCAAGCGCGCGCACAATTCCATGGAGGTACACCGCCTGGAAAGGCGGTTTGCCGGTAAGATACACCCCAAACATAATCATGCGCGACACCCACTTACTCAAAATTTCCCAACCTGTCTCCAAAACAGATGTTGGATAAAAATAGTTGAAGTCGGGGGAGTCCGGGTAACCCAGCGTTACCAGAGGCCACTGGCCTGAAGAAAACCAGGTGTCAAAAGTGTCTGTTTCTTGCAAAAAGCCTTTTCCCGGACTCTCTTTTGAAAATACATAGGTTGCTTCTTTTGGAACCATTAACCTTTGCAAGCCGGCCTTTAGTTCTTCAAGACTGTAGGCTAGTAGAAGCTCGGAAAGTTTACCTGTTATCACTTTTCCATCAGAAGTTAAAAAAGAAGCTGTAATGTTTGGGTTTTTTGAAACCTCATACCATACCGGAATTCTTATACCCCACACATTCTGACGGGACAATGCCCAGTCGTGCATATTCTCCATCCATCTATGATATGTAACTTCGCGCCATTTGGGATAAATTTTAACCTCCCCGTCTTTAACAGCCTCGTGGGCGGGTTTCTTTAAAGTCTCTACTCGTATAAACCAGTTTGGCAAAATTGTTGGTTCTATGTCATGCCCTGCTTTGCAGACAGGAACCGAATGAGTGTAGTTTTCATCAACTTTTATCAAAAGACCCTCCGCTTTTAGGTCTTCAACCATAATCGCTCTGGCTTCCAAGACTTTTTTGCCATGATATTTTTTGGCTCGTTCCATGTATTTTGGCACCACATCCTTTTTCCCAAAAAACCAACCAAAATCCATACGCCCGTTAAGATCGATTATGGGCATTACCGGCAAAGTGTGTTTTTTTCCAAGCTCAAAGTCATGCGGGTCATGCGCGGGTGTTACTTTCATAATTCCCGTTCCAAATTTTGGATCAACCTCGGGGTCTGCAATTACCGTCATCTCAACCTCACCCAAAAGCCCCTGCACTTTGACTGTCCTTCCAATGTAGTCTTTATATCTTTTGTCTTTTGGATTAACCGCAAGCGCAGTGTCTCTGAATTTTGATTCCGGTCTGACTGTTGCAATTGTGAAAGGACCGTACTTCATGTAATACAAGGGGTCGCTGCGCTCTTTATAGTCAACTTCTATGTCAGCATAAGTTGTTCCGCACACCGGGCAGTAATTTACTATGTAATCATCTCTGTAAACTAGCCCGTTGTCATAAAGCTTTTTGAAGGTGTCACAGACTGTTTCTACAACCTGCTTATCCAGAGTAAATCTATAACGAGACCAGTCAAGGCTTGCTCCCATTCTTCTCATTTGGGCATCTACCAAACCTTTGTTATCCTCCACAAATTTCCAAATTGCCTCATACAAACTATTTCTATCAAAGTCAAAACGGGATTTGCCAATCTTTTTAAGCTCGCGCTCAAAAGTGATTTGGGTTTCTGTTCCTGCATGATCTGTTCCAGGAATCCAAAGAGAGGGAATGCCTTTCATCCTGTGCCATCTAATCAGTATGTCCTCAATAGCAATCATCAAAACATTCCCAGTGTGCATTTTCCCACTGGCATTTGGAGGGGGGAGCAAAATGGTGTAAGGTTTTTTTGAGGAGTCTATATTGGGCGTGAAAGCCCCACTTTTCTCCCACAATTCATAAGTTTTTGCTTCTGTTTCTTTTGGTTTAAAAGTTTTTTCCATATAAACGAATTTCTTGGATACAACACAATCCTAACTGTTCAGGAACGCTTAAAAAACTAAAAAACCCGGATTTCTCCGAGTGGTTCTAGCTTTCTTTCCAAAAGCTTGTTCGGTGACAGCCAAACTCAATCGCTTTTAAACTAATTCTAAATATATATCAAACACAAGTAAGATGCAAAACATAAGGGCTTACAGGAATTTAACTTATCTAGTATCAAGATACTACTGTAAGACTTGGGTTTGCAAAAATAGTGTTTAGTGGGCTGGGTTTAAAATTAAATTCTGCGCAGGATGCAATGTAAATTGCGTTATCAGAACACAGATCAAGCGGGGGTACAAAAAACTTAAATGATTCTGTGGCGCTAGCCTCTTCAAATTTTTTCCTAAGAGTGGCATTTGCAGCCACACCCCCCGCAATAAGAAGAGTGCCCACAGAGTACTGCTTTAAAGCTTTAAGAGTTTTAAGAACTAGCACATCAGTCACCGCCTCCTGAAACTCAAAAGCAACTTCACTAACAAAATCGGGCGGTAGAGAAGCTGCAGCGTCCAAAGCATTTTCTTTTCTAAAAGCTAAAACTTTATTCACAACGGCTGTTTTAATTCCAGAGAAAGAAAAGTTGAAATTTCCCGAATCACTCATAGGTCTTTTAAACCTGAATGAGGCTTTTCCTAAAAAACTTGAGGCTGCTTTAGAAACATGCGGTCCTCCAAAGTAAGGAGCCAGGCCGAGTATACGGGCTACCTTATCAAAGGCTTCGCCACAGGCATCGTCAAGTGTTCCACCAATATAATCAAAAACCCCATGCCCCTTCATGAGTACTAGATCAGTGTGCCCTCCACTCACAATAAGAACCACACACGGAAACTCTATTTCAGAAGGCTTTCTACCTACAAAATTTCCGTAAATGTGCCCTACCAGGTGATTAACCGGCACAAGGGGCAAAGCATAAAAAGCTGCCAAAGCCTTGGCCGTTTCAACTCCCACTATTAGAGAACCAATTAAACCGGGACCAACGGTCACAGTCAAAGCATCTAAATTTTTAACTGAGAGGGAAGAAGCTTTAAAGCACTCCTCAATAACGGGGATTATTGACTCCACTTGTTTTCTGGCGGCAACCTCAGGCACAACGCCTCCTGTTTTAAGATGTGTTTCAGCGCTTGTTGCAAGAAAAGCTCCCACAACCTCAGTTCCATCTTTCACAACGGCGCAAGCTGTTTCATCACAAGAAGTTTCTATACCAAAAATAAGCATGAGGCAAGTATAAAGGAGAGCATGTTCCTAAACAAAGGGTCTTACTTAAGAAGAGCTTTTTGGAGCACAGACAGGGCCTCCGCAGGGGTTTTTTCACCAACCAAAACTGAGTTTATAGAAGTTTTAAGCGCGTCCACTTCCCTGTCATTCCCGCTTCTGGTGGAAAAAATGCCCGATTTTGCATGTTCCGCCCCTCTAACATAAGTATAAAGATAGGCGCTACCTGACAAGTCTTCTTGCAAGGACTTAAGGCTATAAGCAGAACCAAAAGGCCTTATTTTAAGCTGCTCGTTATAAAGTTTTTTCTGATTTTCTGGCTGTACTAAAAATTTCAGAAAATCCCAGGCTGCAGAGGAGTTGCCAGAATTTTTTGCTACCGTGTACATCCAAAAACTTGCCCAGTCAATGTTTATTTTATCTCCATTCAACCCAACAGCGCGGGGAACCTGAGCAATACCTACATTTAGATTCTGTGCTCTCTCAAGTATTCCCAAAACTTGCCATGAAGGGGCAAAAATCATGGCAACCTTCCCTTTAGCAAAAGCCTCAACTGAAGGAGGAAGAACGTCACTCCAAACGCCTTCCTGACTGACAAAATTTGTATAAAAAGTGAACGCATCAATTGCGGGCTGGGAAGTCAAGCCCTTGGGAACAGCAACATCCGCCTGAGCAAAAAGCAGCCCCAAAATATCCGCAAAATGCTCAACATTGTTTGCAGAACCAATTGACGCTCCCGCCTGAGTAATAAGCCTTGACTGATCTTTCTTTGTCAGCTTAACAGCAGCAACTCTAAACTCTTCCCAGGTAGCAGGAGGCGTGGAAAGACCAACTTCAGTAAACATGTCTCTGTTATACACAAGAGCAAGCCCATCAAAGCCTGAAGGCAGGGCATAGACTTTCCCTTCAGAAACACCGTAATCTTTTGCAACCGAATAAAAAGAGGTATCAAAATCAGAAGTGCTAATAACTTTATCTGAGGCAGGGGTTAACGAAGAATACAAAGAGGGCATCCAACTATTGTGCACAAGAACAATATCAGGTGCGGAGCCTTCAGAAAGTCTTGTAACAACCGAGTCTTTATATGCTTTAAGATTTGCCAAAGAGCGCTGCTCATATTCTATAGCAACATTTGGATGTGTTTGCTTATATTCCTCAAAAAGAACGTCCATTACCTCTTTGGGCTCCCACAAACCCCAAACGGTAAGAGTTACCGGAGCATCCCCTTTGGGTTTAAAATATTTTCCAATGACAGGCAGTTTTGAAAGCGTATCAGCTGGCGTGCAACTTGTTAGTACAAGAGGAAGTAATAGAATGAAAAAAAGACTTCTATATTTTGGGCTAGGAACTAGTTTCATGTGAATTCATTGTAGATAACACCAAAGACAGTGTCAACCAAAAAACAAAAAGCCCTTGTTGTATGGTTAAAAGGTAATGATCAAAAACCCCCAAAGTAAGAACTGAAAAAAACAAGGCAGGAATAAGTAAAGGCGTGGTGCTGTTTTCAAGGTGAATGTAAGCTTTAATTAGAAAAAGTATAAAAAGCAGAAAACCCACCAGCCCAAGCTCAGAAAATACTAACAAAAAAATGTTGTGCACAGGGTGTACAAATCTAATAATCCCCCTAACCCCTCCATAACCTTCAAGTTTTCTTGTGAAAGAGGCCGTACCCACTCCAAATAAAAAATTATCTCTAATCATAAGGCTGGAACTTTTGATAAGATCGCCTCTTCTAAAAAAGGAGGGGGTATTATTGAAACGGTAAGAAGTGAAAGCTTCAAAAGAAACAAAGTTAATTAAAATAAAAACTAAGAGGGCTGCTCTTACTACTATTTTTTTCCCTTGAATTTTTAGCAAAAGTAAAATAGCAAATCCAAAAATAAGGGCTAAAAAAGCTGAAGTGCTTTTTGTAAGGAGCAGTGCAAAAAAACCAAACACTAATGAGAGGATTTGAAAATTTGCAAACAGCAAGCCTGCAGATTTTTCTTTTAGCAGACTGTAAAAAGTGGTTAGCAGAGCAAATACAAGAAAACCTCCAAAAACATTGGGGTGGGGAAATGTTGCATAGGGGGCAACCATCATAACTCCAAAATAACTTTCCCTGGTAATACCAAGAGTGTTAAAGGAATAGGGAACCTCCCCAAAAAACAAAAAGTTATCAAATACTGAACCTCTCCCAAAAAACTGAAAAATACCAAGCAGGGCTTCAAGGAACATAGTTATGGAAAGTGCCAAAGAAAAAGCCTTAAAAGTTTTCTTAAATGAAAAGAAAACAGAAAAGTAAAAAACTAAAATTAAGAAAAGTGTAGTTTTTAAACTGTAGACAAATGCCTGAATGTTTTCCACTCTTAGAAAAAGAACCAAAAGGTAACCGACTAAAACGTACAAAAGATGTTTAAATTTGTTTGAGATGCTTACTTTTCTATGCAACACAAAGAGTTTGACTGCTAAAAAACAGGCAACCAAAAATAAAAGAATGTCAGATACATAAATTGTGGGAATAAGGTAATCAAGCAAAAGCCCCGACACAAAACTAGAATTAAGAATAAAATGTTTAGACAAATTTAGGGGAAAGAAAAGAAGGATAAGAAAAAAAAGAACCAAGCCAAATTTATAAGAGGTTAAAGTTATCAACAGTCTTTTCATAACTATAAAGCATATATATAAACTAAGCAGTACTTACAATAGGTGTTGTGCATATGTGACTTTCGGGCAGTTTTAGTTGTATCAGTACCTACCTCAATGATGCTTCCTGTTTATAGATGTGTTTTTGTTGTACCTGCCTAAAAATAAACCCGAACAAGCCCTCTACCAAGCCTTTTTTTGTGTGCAAAACTCCCAAAAGGCTGTGTATATCTTTGTGGATAAAAGAGGCTCTTTATCCACATCCTTTAAAGTCTCATTGCCCTTTTTATATTTAAAACGTCTTGTTTTATTTTTGGGTTTTCCTTAAGATTGTTTTCTATCTTTTGATTGCCGTGCATAATGGTGGTATGGTCTCTTCCACCTAAAATGTCTCCAATAACCATGAAGGGTGTTTGAGTTAAATCCTTTAATAAGTACATTGAGATTTGCCTTGGAACTACAAATTCTTTCACCCTGCTTTTGCCCTTTAAATCAGTGATTTTGATATTGTAGTAAGTGCATACCGTTTTTAGGATGTCATTTATATTTACTTTTGGAGGCTCTTTTAAAACATGCCCTATGATCTTTGCTGCATATTCTTTGGTTATTTGTACTCCTTCAGCTTTTGCCCCTGTAACTATTTGTAAAAACATGCCTTCAAGCTCTCTGATATTTGACTCAAAGTTTATTGCTATGAAATCTACAACTTCATTGGGTATTTCTTCTTTGAGCACATTTCTTTTTTCTCTTAGTATTGCAGCTCTTGTTTCACTGTCCGGGTTTTGCATATCCGCAACTACACCGCTTGCAAATCTTGAAGTGATTCTTGCGTCTAATTTATTTAATTCTTTTGGGGGTCTGTCTGAGGTCAGAACAATCTGTTTTTGTGACATATAAAGGGCATTGAAGGTGTGGAAAAACTCCTCTTGGGTTGCCTCTCCCCTGCCTGCAATGAATTGAATATCATCAATCAAAAGTAAATCAGCCTTTCTAAACTTATCTCTAAATTTATTTGCGGTGTAATTTTTATTTCTGCCTTCCTGAATAGTTTCAATAAGTTCGTTCATAAACGACTCGGCCGTTGCATAGACTACTTTTGCTTTTGGTTGGTTTTTAAGAATTCTGTTTCCTATTGCTTGGATTAGATGGGTTTTTCCAAGTCCCACGCCAGCATATAAGAAAAACGGATTGTACATTTTGCCCGGATTTTCAGCAACAGTTGTTGCTATAGCATGCGCAAGCCTATTACTAGGGCCTACTATAAACGTTTCAAATGTGTATTTTTGAGAAAGCTGGGTATTATTTGTGGAATCCGTCTGTTTAACTTTTTCCACACTTGTGAAAAGTGGCAAGCCTTCTGTGATTGTTTGAACTTCTTTTTTTTCCACTCTAAAAGTTATGTCAATGCTTTCCTTTCCAAGTCTATCAATGCTGTTTTTTAAAAATATTAGAAAGCGTTTATTTATTTGGTCTGCTACGTAGTCGCTTGGAGCGACTATCTCCATTTTTCTTCCTTCCGCCTTGCCAAAAGAAAGAGTGGAAAAAAAAGTTTTGAACACCGCTCCTGACAGCGTTGTTTCCAGTTCTCCCATTGCAGCTTTAAAAAGATCGAGGTTATTCATAGTTACTGTGGGGCAGAAGTTTTGCAAATCTCACACAATTTAAAAAGTTATCCACAATAATGTCAATGGTTTTTTAAAGTAAAGCTTTTGTGTGACTCTTTAGGAGTTTTGGGGATGTGTGTTAAAGCCTTGTTTGTAGCAGTTTGCCCAGTGTAAGGAGGCTTAGGCCTATGAGGCTTCCTATAAGTAAACTTTCAGTTCCTGTTTTTGGAAGCCTCTTAAGACTTCCGGAAAAACACACTTTGACTGTGTCTGAAGACAGCTTTTCTCTGCTACCGTTTCCATTAATATCCGCCTTTGCTTTTACTTTGTTTTCTACGCAATCGTTACTTAAAACTTTTCCCGTCTCTTTTACTTTTACTCTTATGGTATAGCTGAACTTTTGATTGTCAGGCAGTCTTTCAAGCTCTTTTATAAGCTCTCCGTCAAGAACTTTGAATTCAATAGGTAGTTCATCAAATACTTCAATATCAACTACATCTTTTTCTCCTGTATTTTTAACATCTATCTTAAAAACAAGCGTGTCTCCAACTGAAACATTTGAGAGGTTTTCTTTATAGTCTTTAGTACCGTCAAGCTTTACCATCTTTTTGACTTTAAGCTCTGCTTTCTCATTTTTTGATTTCTCTTCTTTAGGTTCTTTGGGTTCCTCATTGGGCTCTTCAGTAGCTTTACAGTCAACAGAAGAGTAGTTTGCAAAGCGTTTATCTTTTCCTTCTCTGCCGTTTATCCAGGAAAGCTCAAAAAGAACAGAATTTGCAGAAGTGCTAGAAGTATCAAGCTTTATTTCTCCATTTTTTGTTTGTCCGGGAGCTATGCTGCCAAGAGCAACGGTCTTGGTTGAAGCTAAGTCTTTAGCTATCACATTCATTACATTTTGTTCCCCGTTTAATTCTGTGTTTGAGAAGGACACTTTGATAACGGCTTTTTCCAAAACGCAGGAAGATTTGGCAGACCCACTAGCCTTCCATGCCCACGCCTTTAACGGGGTTAATACAAGAGCCAGTATTACTGTTAAAACACCAATTTTTAGTTTATCCATCTTAGTCCTTCTTTAGGTTAGCTAAAAATAAAGCCTGATTAACGTGTGTTTGCAGGTCTAAAACACTTTTTACACTTGTTTCTAAGGATTGGTGCATCATATCACACTATAGGGTATCTGTCTAGCGCAGCAACGCATTGACTGGGGTAGGAGGATCGTTTAATATAGCCTGGTTATGCCAAAAAGAACATATCAGCCTAAAAAGAGAAAAAGAATCAGAAAACATGGGTTCATGGCCAGAAATTCAACCCCGGGCGGTAGAAACATAATTAAAAGAAGAAAACAAAAAGGAAGAGTTAGAGTTGTGGTTGCAAAAAAATCAAAGTAAGCTTATTACATGCTTCCGCCGGATAATCGGTTAACAGATAAATATTATTACGAGAAAGCCAAAAAGTATGGGAAGAGCTGTTCCACACCCTTTTTTGTGCTGTCTGTGATGAGGAATATTAAGAATCCTTCCGCAAAACCAAAAATAGGTTTCATTGTGTCAAACAAGATTGACAAAAGAGCTGTAGTTAGACATAAGCTAAAAAGAGTCTTTTCTGATATAGTTTATAAGCTTTTGGGTGGTTTTAAGGCAGGTTATTATTATATTTTTATCATCCGATTTAAAGGGTTAACTGCTACATATGAAGAAATTAGTTCTCAAATTAATAAAGTTTTATCAGAAATATCTTTCCTTTGATACAGGACTGGTGAGACTTCTTTTGCCTCAGTTTACTTTCAGGGTTTGTAGACACGTTCCTACTTGTTCTGAGTATACCTATCAGGCGGTAGAAAAGTATGGTATCTTAGCAGGGTTACTGAAAGGAGCTAAAAGGGTTGCTTGCTGTAATCCCCTCTCAAAACACGCAGCAGGCCCTCTCCTATAATTTATGATTTCAACAATTTGGAATTTGGTGCTTGTAACGCCACTTCTTAATATTTTGCTCTTTTTTTATAGAGTGCTTGGTGGAAATTTGGGAGTGGCTATTATTGCGCTTTCCCTCTTGGTTAAGGGCTTATCAGCCCCTTTCATGCACTCCTCTTTAAAACTTGCACAGAAACAAAAAGAAATAATGCCTGAGCTTGATAAGCTTAAAAAGAAGTATGGACATGATAAAAAAGTGCTTGCTGAAAAACAAATGGCGCTTTACAAGACTCTTGGGATTAATCCGGCTTCCGGCTGTTTGACCCAAATCTTTCCTATTCTTGTAATCTTTGCGCTTTTCTCAGTAATAAATCTTACAACTGGAACACACGCCATTTCTTCTGGCGATTTAAACCCACGACTTTACTCTGATTTTTTGAGAATTCCAGAAAACCACAAAATAAACTCAAATTTTTTGTATTTGGATTTGGCAAAGAAAGACCCGCTTTTTATTCTTCCGGTATTGGCTGCCTTGTTTCAATTTTTAACCTCTAAAATGATGATGCCTGACGTAAAAAAAGAAGAAGAAATAGCTAAAAAGACCAGTGACTCAACAGATGATGTTATGTATAATATGCAGGAGCAAATGCTTTATACCATGCCTATAGTCTTTTTGATTGTGGGGTTGAATCTGCCCTCCGGAGTGGTTTTAAACATTTTAGTAACGACTCTGTTTTCTATAGTTCAGCAATATTATGTGAGTGGGCTTGGTGGTCTTGCACCTCTTGCAAGAAAAATTGGCTTGAAAGTTTGATATGTCAGATTTAGAAAAATTAATTGTAGAAACGATAGAAAAAATTCTTTATTTTATTGGAGTTGTTGCTGCCGTAGATGTTTTTAAAAATATTACTGAGGAGGATAGTTTTCATGTTTCCCTTTCCGGCGATGACCTTGGGGTTGTGATTGGGTATCATGGAGAAGGTCTTTCTTCTCTCCAGACAATTCTTGGTTTAATGATTCTCAAAAAAGCTGATAAATGGGTGCATCTTTCTGTTGATGTCAACGGTTACAAGAGGGAAAGAGAAGAAAAGATTAAAGACATAGTTAAAAAGGCTGTTGATAGAGTCAAATTTACCTTAAAGCCTGTAGAACTTTCCCCAATGGTTTCTTATGAAAGGCGTATTGTTCATTTGGAAGCCTCCAAATATGAGGGAATTGCGTCAGATAGTATTGGAGATGGTTTTAGTAGAAGAGTTGTAATAAAACCTAAAGAATAAAGTTAAAGGATTGGTAGTTAATCCTTTTAGAAAACATGAAATTTACCTGTCTTCAAGAAAACTTGTCCCGTGCCCTGACAACAGTTTCTAAAGCTGTTTCCAATAAAGGTCCCATGCCCGTTTTATCTAACGTATTACTTTCAACAGAGGGCGGCAGACTTAAGCTTTCAGCTACCAATCTTGAAACTTCTATTACTACTTGGATTGGTGCTTCTGTTGAAGAAGAAGGAAGTGTTACGATACCGGCAAGACTGCTTTCAGAGTTTATTTCTAATCTTCCCCCACAGACAGTAAGTGGTGAATCTGATGATTTTTCTTTGAAAATTATGTGTGACAAAGCCTCTTCCAAATTTAATGGGCTTGATGCCTCTGAATTTCCTTCCCTTCCGGATACTCCGGATGAGGTGCATTTGACTATGGATCCCAAGATTTTTAGTGAGGTGGTGTCTGAGGTTGCTTTTGCTGCAGCCATGGATGAGGGAAGACCCGTTCTTACAGGTATCCTTGTTTATTCAGAAGGGGGCAAGCTTTTTATGGTAGGAGTTGATGGGTTTAGACTAGCGGAGAGGGTTGTTGAGCTTGCAGAAAACGAAACGGTGAAAGAAAACTTTTCTGCTATCATACCTGCAAAAATCATACTGGAAGTTGCCAGGTTGGTTAGCTCTCTCAAGGAGCCTTTAGAAATCTCCTTAAATAAAGACGGAAATCTTGCTGTTTTTAAATCTTCAGATCTGCTGATTTCCTCAAGACTTTTGGATGGGGCTTTTCCCGAATACAAAAAACTCATTCCGGATCCTGCCCTAACAAATATTAGAGTAGAGATGTTAACTAAGGATTTTACCAATGGCTTAAGACTTGCAAATGTTTTTGCCAAAGAAAATGCAACAAGTGTGGTCAAATTTAAAGTAAGCGGAGAAGATGGGGTTTTGTATATATCCTCTTCAAGCACTGAGGCTGGGGAAAACAGGAGTAGTGTTGATGCAAAAATTGACGGTGGAGATATTGAAGTTGCTTTTAATTCAAAATATATACTTGATGCCCTGTCAAACATTAAAGCGGATGGTTTTGTGTTTTCCTGCTCTGATAAAATAGGTCCCGGAATGCCCGGAGTTTTAAAGCCTGTTGGCAGGGATAACCATACTTATCTGATAATGCCTTTGCAGTATTAATGTTGAGGTCTTCCTAGGCTAAAATATTTCTGTTACTTTTTCATCACTGTCTTCCGGCTGTTTTTGCTCCGGATTTTCTGTTTGACCAAATTTTGGCGCGGGACTGCTGGTGTCTACTTCGGGGACCTCAATCTTAGTTGATTTAGTAGGAATGTAAGGATCATCAGGAAGAGCCAAGCCTGCCCCCTGGTTTGGGGAAGTATCTCCGGCTTGAGGCTGTGCCAGACCGGGCTGAGGAGGTTTTATTGAGCTGATATTGGGATTGTTGACCGATGGCAACCCCGTTGTTCCAACTGTTGCCTGTTTTGGTTTGTTATCAAAGCTTGGTGTTGGTTTGTAGATATTCTTGGAGGGTCCAGTATCTGCCTTGAGCGTGCCTTTCTCCCTGAGCCTTAATAACTCTTGCGGATTGGTGGTTATAAGTTTGTGCTCCTCATCAGAAGCCTCCACCTTCATTGCTACGTGATTACTCCCCGCAAAAAAGAGCCCCTCCCCAACACCTGCTGAAAGCAAAAGCCTCTTTTCCCCCTCAGAAAGATAAAAAACTTCAGCGAGTCTGTCTATTGCTGCCGGGTGTTGTTTAAGAAGAACTTGAATGGAAGAGTTTGTAATGATTGCGGTGCCGTACTCACTTGATAAAAAGTCCTGTACGTCCTGTGTTATTGTGGTAAGCCCCAGATAGTATTTTCTGCATCTTTTTGCAATGCCAAACATAAAAGTTGCTGAGTCTTTGTTTTGCATCAGGTACCAGGCCTCATCAACAATGAGGATTCTTTTTTTAAGATCTCTTTTGATTCTTGTCCAGATAAAATCAAGCAGAATGTAAATGGCAAGAGGTCTTAACACATCTTCAAGGCTTTTTGTGGAAAATACTGTAAATCTTCCGGTTAAATCTATGTTTGATTTTTGGTCAAAAATTCCGGCCAAGGAGCCTTTTATGTATCTTTCCAGTCTTCCGGATAAAGATTTGGCTTCCGGTTCTTCAGTGCCAAGCAGCACTTTATATAAATCTTCCATTATGGGTGGCTCTTTGTCTCTTTGGGTGGTTGGTTCCGTTGTAATGCCCTTAATTCTATATGTTTCTATCAAGGCTTTATCTAACACAGACTCCTCAGTGCTTGTTAGGGAACCAAAAATTATTTTAAAAAGGGTGTGTAGGGAGAGGATTTTTTGACCGAGCTCGTTCTCCCCCTCCACCGCAATTCCAGAAAGGTCAAACGGATTAATTCTTGAAGGGGAGGAGGGTGAGAATGCTATGTAATTACCGCCAACAGCATCACTTAATCTTCTGTACTCCTCTTCAGGATCAATTACTATAATCTCCGCTCCAAAAACCAAAGATCTAAGTGCCTCAAGTTTTACAAAAAAAGATTTTCCGGCTCCTGCTTTTGCAAAGACTACCATGTTAGCGTTTTCCAAAGAAAACCTATCAAAAATTATTAGGGACCCGTTGTGCATATTTACTCCATACATTATTCCCTCATTTGAAGTAAGGTCAGAGGAAGTAAACGGGAAGGTTGTGGCAATACTTGTTGTGTCCATATTTCTTGTTACAAGAAGCTTGTCCAGGCAGGTTGGTATGGTGGACTGAAAGCCCTGTTCCATTTGAAGAGAGGCTTGTTTAGAAATTAAAAGCAGGGCCCCAAGAGTGGACTCAACCTTTTTTGTGATGGTCTCAAGCTCTTCCAAAGTTTCTGCAGGAATTGTGATATAAAAGGAAAATTGAAAAAAGCGTTCTATGCCTTTCACCAGTTGCTCCTGTAAGGAGCGAGCATCTTCTAAGGCTGCCGTAACGGCAGGGTCTACAACTTTGCCTTTTTCTGTATCAGCCTTTATTGTGGCCTCCATTTCCGCAATCTTTCTTCTGAGATCATCAAGAATGCCCTTGGATTGGACGGGATAATAAAACATTGCAATATCAAGAGTCTTATCAAAATTAATAAGAGGAGAAAGCCAGTCCGCCCCAACAAATCTGGGGTAGCCTGAAATAAATAAAGTTCTATAATATGTGTTTCCAATCCTAATATAAGAAAAATCTATTTCAATAGCTGAGGGGGCAATAATGTCTCTTATTGAGACCATGCCCTGAGAAAGCTTTTCTGCGGCGGTCATTTCATGGAGTTGTTGTGCTTGTTTTTTTTTGTTGCCAAATGGTAATTTCATCTTTGTTAAACTTAAATCTACTCTTCAAGTATTGCAGGTTCTACTATTGGAATTCTGTAATCATCCGCGTTTGTTCTCATTCTTTGATCATGCAGGGAAACCGGATTATAAATATCAAAAAACAGTTCCACTAGCTCCTGAGTTGTTAATTGTTTTGCTTTAATGTTAATCCTTGCAAACTCCCTAGTTAGAGTGTCTCTTTTGGGGTAAAGTTCATTTGTTGCCGTTTTAAGCAGTTTTGGCACGTCAACATTCACTCTTTTGGTGGCTTTTTTTGTACCCGTTAGCGCTGAGAGGAAGTCAAAAGGACTGCCTGTTGGTGTAGAAGCTGTGCCTCCCGAAGGAATGGACACATAGAAACTCTTATCCAAAACCTCATTTCTTTTGATTAGCTCCTGCACAAATTTTCTGTAGGCCTCCGCCTGAACTTTAAGAAGAGGGTCCTTGATTCTGTTTTCTATAGCCTTAACTTTTTCAAGATAATTGGTAATGTCTAGCTTTTTGCTTCTGACAATTATCTGAACCGGAAAGTTTAGAGAGTTTAGAAGGCCTGAAAAAGCTGCAATAATTGCATCCTGTTCAATCTCAGATAACAGATCAAAATTTACGGCATTGGTTCTGATAATAAGGACTGCAGCACCGTTTTTCAAAACTACAAGGTCGTTTGTTATGGTCTCAATATCAAGATGCTCTTGTGTTGTGAATTTAATGTCTTCCATAGATTACTCAAATCTTACCAGTAAATTCAATTGGAGGTAATACCTCTCCTTTGGTTTGTATCAGGGAAGAATCAAAGTTTAAGGCAATATTATCTTTCTCAAATGAAACCTCAACTATGTAACTACCGTTTGCTACTGCAGTTGTGATGAAGAATTGGCCCAGTTTGTTGGTTCTTAGCGCTCTGACAACGTCTCCTCTTGGATCTTTAATCATAACTACTGCGCCTTCCACAAGTTTGCCGTTGTTGTCTTTTACAACCCCGTTTATTGAATTAGGCAGAGTTGTTATTGTAGGAACTTTGGCTAGCACTGGAGCCTTAGGCTGTTTGAGTTGCGTATCTTCTTTGCTGTCATGAATTACAGGTACTTGTACTTTTTCCACCACTTTTTGAACAACAACTTGTGGAGAGGTGGTTTCTGTGAGTTTTTGTTCAAGCTCTTTAACTTTGGTTTCAAGGCCTGTTATCACTTTTTGCGCTTCAACTCTTTCCGTTTCTACACGTTTTATTTGATCCTGGATGGCTTTTCTTTCAGCCTCCGTTTTTGACGAATCTTTCATGCTCATGTTTAGCGCTTCAATCTCCTTAGTTAGTTTGGAATCTGCTTCAATCAGGTGCTTTTCTATTTCTTCATCTGTTGCTTTTTTGCCGGGGATATCATATTTTATTTCAACTTTTTCATCTTTTGGAACCTCTTTTTTGAGAGAAGCTGTTGGTTCCGGACCTGTCCACATAAGTCTTTCCGGCGGCAGGTACATGCTGCCTTTTTTTGGTGTTTGAGAGGTTTGCGGGGGGGTTTGTTGAGCAGGTACTCCTACTCCCTCTGCAGTTTTCTTTTCTACTTCTGTAACAGCCACTTCTTTAAACGGGTTCCCAACCTCTATTTTTTCTTCTTTCTTTTGATCTTGCTGTGTCAGAGCAGATATATTAAGCGGGGGTATTGAAAGTCTTGCCTGGGAAGCACTGCTTTTTTGATCTACTTTCAGTTTTTCAACCAAAGCGTTGAGTTGGTCTAATTTTTCCTTTCTTTTCATGTCTTCCTGGCTTTTAGGAGGTTCGGGCTCGCCTGACATTCTTAAAATTCTTTCTCCTCTGATTGGTAAAACAATCTCACCCTGGGTTGGAGTCAGGTTTGTAAATCTTCTGCCTGTAATGCCGGCAGGGGTTAAGGTGGTGCCCTGAGACTTTGGTTTAAAAGAACCAATTCTTGCTGTAATTGGAAAGTTTTGCCTCAGCTGGGATCTTGAAGGCTTGATTATTTCCGCTCTTTCTTGTTCCTGTTCCTGCTCCTGTTCATGGGGCTCCTCTTTTTTTTGTTCCTGAACTTTTGGTTCCTGAATTGGTTCTTTAGCTGGGATTGCAACGGTTTCAGACTGTGTTAGAGACGCTTTTTCTTGAGTTAGTGGGCCAGACGTGAACGGTGCGGGTGCGGGTGCTAGCGCTGGTGCTGGGGGCTCTTTGGGTGTGGATTCTTTACCGGGTGCGAGTTCTGTCCTGACAAGGTTTGCCTTATCCTGCTCAATTATGTTTTCCACCACTTCCGGTTTTTCCTCACTCTTGGGAGTTATATCCACAAAGATAGGAGCTTCTTCCCTCCCAACTTCTTTTGCTACTTCTATTACTTTTGGTTCTATAACTTGTGGGGGTTCGAATGGTTTGGCCACAACTTGTTTAGGTTGTGGTTGCTGCTGCGTTTGCATCTGAACAGGGGGTTTAACAAAAGTTTGCGGGGGGGTTGAAACGGTTAAAGCGTCTAAAGTTTTTGGAGTTATTATTTTTACTTCCTCCTTTTTAACATCCGGAAGCTTTAAGACTTCAGGGGTTTGCACTTTTGGTGAGGGTGGTTTTTGACTAGCTTGAGGCACGCTCTGCTGCTGAGGCTGTTGTGCTACTTTCTCCTGAGCCCCTGAAGCTTTATTAACCTCTTGAGGTTTGGGAGCCTGTGGGATAGAGGGTTGTGGTGAAGGTGGTGTGAACTTAGGTGCCTGGTATATAGGTATTTTAGGTGAGGGTGCTATAGTGGGCGTAATAGGGATGCTTCTAACGCTTGGGTGTGTCTGAGGTAAACTTTGTGGTCTGAATTGAGTTGTTACTTGGGGTGGTGCCGTAACGGCTGTTGCTTGAGTGTTAAGTATGGTTTGAGGTGTAGTGGGTCTAGCATTAGCTAAAGAGGGTTCAAAAGCAGCCCTTACTTTTTTGATATACTCCTCTTCTTTTTCATCAAGATAATCTTTTTTCTTAAGATCGCCAGAAGCTCTTTCAAGATACTCCTCCAGTTTTCTTCTGCTTGCCGTTGGGGCTATTGTTAACATTTCAGATTTAAGCAATGCCGCGCTTTGATATAGAAAATATTGTGGGATAAGTGTTTCTTTTCTCCAGACCCTCAGGGTTGGTTGGTAAATTGCCTGGAAGAAAAAAGCTACCCATTGATCCATTCCTCTATCTTGAATAGGGACAAAAGCTATGGCTACGCCGGCAAGGGCTGCCACAATGCCAAGGGGCCAGGCAACATAGGAAGGAAGCCCACTTTTGATAGCTCCAAAGGCAAAAATAGCTGCAATAAGCAGGTAAAAGAACTGGCGCATGGTCAAGTCCCCTATTATCTTGAACTCCACCTGCATTATGTTTTGTGGTACTGCGTGTTGTTTATTAGATAGTCCGCTAGTTTCTTTTAAGGGCATATATAAGCTTAATTTAGACTAGTCTGATTTTAACAGATTTGAGGGGTTTAATTAAGGTTTTGAAGTTTGGGAATACTAGAAACCTATAGTATAATTGAAAGATACTTTTTCTAAAGGAGGAAAAAGATAATGGTGAAAAAATGGATTGTTTTTGCCGCAATGAATTTGAGCTTTGCGGCCGGAGCAGAGTACCTGCTTCGTTATCGGGTGGAAAGTGAGGGCCACCTGATGTTATATGTACTTTTTTCCCCAATCCTCCAAGGGATTTGGGGAGCTCTCCTCCGTCGGCTTTTTTATAAAAGGCCCCTCAACAAGTCCTCTCGGGGACTCTGGCTAGCCATAATTCTTGGTTTGGTCGGAGCCCTGGGTCACTTCAGCCATGATTTTTCCTGGCTGATTTGGCCGTGGGGGGAACCAGGGAACACCCTGATCTACAACGCTTGGATAGTTTACTGGTTTATATCCTGGCGTTTCTTTTGGCTTGTTGCCCTGCTTTTCCTCAGACCTTGAGGATAGGCAAAAAGATCAAAAAACCAGAAACAGACGAGGCTTTGTACATAACAAACTCGTCTGTTTTGCTTTTTTAGTCAACTATCTCCCAGTATTTATCTAGTCTTTGGTCCTTGAATTGCAGCTCTAACCAATCCCGGGGCCTTTATAGCCATTACCCACGTTGCCATAAGAATCATGTGTGCTGCAACAACAGCTAAAGTATCGCTTAAAAAGCCTGCTGCCACATTTGTGTTTGGATCTGCTGCAGCTGCGGCTGCCGTCTTGAAAAAGATTACCAGTCCAAAAGCCATGAGAAACACTATTACGGGTAGGGCTAACGTGTCCGCAAGCATGTCTTTGAACCAATCTTTTATTCTGTGTTCTTGTCCTGGAATCGCCGCGACAGCAAATATCATTGGGGAGATAATTGTCCTTGCAATGACTTTGACATAACTTGTTAAGAAGACAATAAGCATTATTACCAGAAGAACAAGTGCCAATATTATTTCTAACAGAATGAAAAGACCGAGACCACCGGATACAGCGGCATTACTTACGTTTCCTAATATTGCCAGAAGACACTGCATTGCCCCAGTCAGATTACCTGCTTGGTAACTGCTGCATATAGGAGGCCACACCCCTTGTATCACATAAATTATTCCCTGTCCTGTAACACCCCCAGGACCTGCTAACCAGGACGCAACTCCAACTAAGGGGCTATTCCACCCCCTACCTATCATCTGATCAAACAAGGAACCTAGTGCATAAGATATTGTTATTAGAACGGCACTTATCACAATTCTGGGAATTGCAGACTGTGCAGTTACAACCGTTTGAGGATCTATTTTAGAACGCATGGTTATCATAAACGCTACTACTAAAACAAAAGCGGCAAGAAGACCATAAGCTAGATTCCTCATGGCTTTCCACATATCAATAACAGCCTGAAATGCTGGGGAAGGTGCAGCGTAAGCTTGCCTAAATAACACCGAATCGGACTTCATACTATTAAAATAGTATGCAAGATTCATTACAGGAGGTGCCTCAATTGCCGAGTCCATAGCACCTACGGCAAAAGCTAACATGCTTGATTTACTGTTTACAATTTGAAGAGTAGGATCACACTCTGAGGCTACTCCTTTTGCTTTATCAATCATTTGGTCATAAGTACACCCCGTTACTAATATATAACCAGCCCCGGCAATGCCACCGATGGCTGTTCCGGTAACGAGTGTCTGCAAATCGTTTTTATCTCCCAACACAAAACCCACTGCTTGATCCCAGACCCAATTACCACCAGCGTATGAGGTTCTGACTTGAGTTGAAAAAACAAGAACCAGAGCAGAAATAACACTTATAGCACGAAGAACTGTTTGATTTGAGCTTGTTTTTTTATTCATACTTTATATTTAATGACAATAACCTTTCTCTATAGTAAATGTTAGGACACTATACTAAAAATATCAAGCATCTGTTAGTATATCTATTAGTGTTTTTATACTAGATATATGGCAGCGCCAATTTTTTATCCTGGGTATTATCCAGGCAGCCGCCCTGTTAAAAAGAAAAAAAGAGGGGGTAGGCCCAAAAGATATGAATCTGATGAATTTCAAAGAGAACTTGCATCTGTAGTTTCCTTTGACTCTGTTGCACTGGGTCTTCCTGGCACTCTTACAAAGCTAATTGAGAAAGATTTTGTTGCTTCTTCTTTTGTGATCAGAGGTAAGATTAGAGACGCCGGTGCTAGAGTAGCTAGCGGAGAATTAGGTAGTGTAGAAGAGGAATACGCAGAGCTTCCAGGGGCTGCTGGTATTGGTTTGAATCTTGATCCAGAGAAGCTCAAGAAGAAAAGCTTAGAAGAATTTGTTGCTGAGACCGCCCAGGATTGGTTCACAGCGGTCATGGGTTTTAAGGATTTAACTGCCCAAGCCGAATTAAAAGGTATTTGGGACCCAATGTTAAATCCTCTGATAACTGCAACTAAAGAGCAGAAGGCCTTGAGTCTTCACTCATCAGTTTTTAAAGATTTATATGGGGTCACGACTCAAGGTGCTTTTGAATCCTCAGATAGATTTGCAGCTTCTGTTAGAGATTTTGTTGTTTTTGGAAATTCGGCAGATAAAAGGGGTGTTAAATTTAACGTAGTTCAAACCAGATTTGCTCTTGCCCTTAAAAGGCAACTCGATGAAACTTATGACCCTCGTACTGCTTCCCCTGAAGTCACAGCCTTAAAACGAGATTTAGATAGAGTTTTTTCAACAGGTGCTTACAAATCTGTTGATGGGGAGAAGATTTTTGTTAAGGACACTGATGCGGATGGAAACAAGCTTTCTGCAGGGGAGATGGAAAAGGTAAGAAGTTCAATAGAATCTAGGGGAAACGAAGATATAGACTCCATTTGGAAGAGAGCAATGGGATCAAAGGATCTTGGAGACACTCTTGGAGATAATCGTCTTGTGGCTTTTGCACAAATGTTAGATTACAGAAAGAAAGTTTTTGAATACAACGAACTTCTGGACGCTGTTGCTGAAGGAAAGTTTTTCCAGCTCTATATGTGGAGCAAAATTAAAACAAAGATTAAGTTTTTGACTCCTGCTTTTAAGTTTGCAAGTTTTGTTCAGGACCCTGTTAGGGGGGGCTTAAGAATTTTAATTGGAAACAAAAATTCTCCTATTAATAAAATGCTTCAGACGTTAATGGACAAGGTAGCCAAGGGTCTGGATGGAACCTTGGGAGCTCTTGCACAAGTGTTAAGTGGTAAAGCTTCTGGGCTTATCAACCTTGTTAGCGGTGGTGCAATTAAAATTGCTATCAGGTCTCTTGTAAGTTCAGCTTTAACCGCTGCAGGTGCTAGTGGTGTTGGAACTCTTCCTGCTGCTATAACAGCTGCCTTGATTTATGTTGGGGAAAAAGCTTGGAACATAATTTGGCACACAATGAAGCTTGATCTTGGTAAGGCTCTTGATGAGCTTGGCAAAGAGATGGCAAATATCTTTAAGTTTGTGGCTGGAATTACAGGTTTCACGGTTGTAGTTTTAATACTGGCTTTGTATTTTATTGTTAACACTGTGTTGGCCCCTCTTGGAGGCACACAGCCTTATGGTGAAACTGCGGGAGGTGTTGGTGGTGGCACAGAACTTCCAACTCCAAGCTGTAATGATTTTAACTGCTTTGGTTCCGGAGTTACGGATTTTGAATCGTCTCTTAATTGTGCTGCAGCAACTTTGTCTAGCGATACAAGCGGACCTCTTTGGAGGTTAGTTGATGAGTACGGTCCTTATTGTGACAATGAAACCAGGAACTTGCCTTTTGCGTACAACCTTTTTGTGAAATTTTATGATAAATATGTTGCTATAGGGACTCCTGCCGGGAGGTCCTGTGCTACCCCGCCGCCCGAAACCGCAAGACCTTTGGATGCAGGCTACAGGTGCACAGGTACATCTCCCCGATGCTTTAATGGGGGCACCTGCGCCGTACCCGACCCTGCCGTAAATGGGATATTTGCTTACTATAGAGAGGCATTGAGAGATTGTGAAGTGCCTAACGCTCAGCTTAAATGGACAACTGACAATTCCTTTGGGAAAACTCCTGAAGAGCTTGCTGATTACATGACGAACATACTAAATGTAAGTTATTCGGGTTTCTCCCCACCTCCCGGTAAATTACTTCAGGTTTTACAGGTTGCCAAAGCCAAAAATGTTAATCCTTGGCTTTTGGTGGGTATTTGGGGAACAGAAAGTTGGTTTAGCCAGACCCCTCAGTGTTTGGGAGGTACTTCTACACCTGTCTTAGGTCCAGGTACTGCTCCGGGAGGGGAAGCAATTGCCTGCAGTGCTACAACCTCAGGTACCAATCAGCCTGTACCCTTTTCAAAGACCAACGGAACAGTGTTTCCTGGAGGTAGCGGACAGACTTGGTCTTGTTTTGGGGAAGATAGGACTGTGGGGGGCGTTTGTGTGAAACATGGTGGTATAGATCTTGCAGCTCCCACTGGTGCATTTGTACTCTCCCCTTATGATGGAGATGCAAAGGTTGTATTTGCAAGTTCTGCTGGGAATTTTGGACAGTTAATAGTAATACAGGCTCAATCAGGTGGAACAGCCCTACCCTATTATATGTACTTTGCACATCTTAAGAGTTTTAGCGTTCCTGTTGGTAGTGTTGTTACTAAAGGTACTACTTTGGGCCAGGTGGATTCTACGGGTTATTCTTCCGGACCGCATTTGCACTTTGAGATTAGATCTGGAAGTAATGATAGAACAAAGCAGGTTAACCCCTGTGCCACTTCTTTCGCTTGCCCTGCCATTAACACCGGTGGTTCTTGCCCGACTACGCTAAATTTATGATAGACTGAAGGAAATTTATGCCTGCGTTGCCACAATTTTTAAAAAATAAAACGGTTTTAATTATTCTTGGTGTCATATTGGTCTTTTGTGTTCTAACTTTCATTTTCTTTACACAGTATCAAGAGCAGACTCGATACAAAGAAGTCTATGAACCCACACAGGAAAGACTAACTCAGCAGCAAAATTTTGTTGAGGCTACAATAGATAAATATAAAGGGACCAGAATAGACGGCTTTGATGAGACAGGTTCTGAGCTTACTTTTGTACTTGGGGAAGTGGAAGCTTCTAAGCTTTCCAAGGATAATTTCATTCTTACTTTTGAGTCTTCTTCTTTACCTTTTCTTGAGAAAGACTTAGGAATTGTTGAAATACAAAACAGTGGAGATTATGAGAGTAGGTTTACCACAAATCTCACACCCTCAGCTTTTGTGACTCGTTATGTAGCATTCTTGAATTCAAAATTGGTAAAGGAGCCTATACTAAACAATTTGAAATTCCAAGCCATTCCAGTTTCTGAAAAAGGTATTTGTGTGGCGCAAGAATTTGAAGGGAACTGTTCTCCTCCAACACACAAAGAGTTTGTATACTTTATTTCTTTAGGGGGTTATCCGGTATCAAATATAAGCAGAATGAATAATATACAAGTTTGGTCACCAATATCAGGTGGGGCTTCAATAGTTACTATCCCCAATTTTCTTCCTTCCTATATTTCTGTTCATACCATCAGGGCTTTTTCAGAAGGAACATATATCTTAAGACCTTCCGCGCCTTTAGATCCTTACTACTTTGATCTTTTTTTTAATCTTGGAGGTATTCCAAAAAGTTACGTTGCCTTTGATGAGACGGGTTTTTCAAAGATTTATGTTATGAATTCTAAAGATGGGGTTCTTATTCCGTATGTTGCAAAAAAAGCTAGCATCAAGGGTTTTGGAAACAAAGTCTTAGAAATTTATTATTCAGAATATTAGCTTAGGGGGTTTCTTCAATACCCGGACCTCCCACCCCGCAACTTACTCCCTCTCTTGGTATACAAAACATATTTCTCACAAACTCGCCGGTTCTTAAAGCCTCCCCTGAAACTCCGGAAGCGGCAGTCCATGGGATTCTGTTTCTTTCAAGCTCTGTATTGACCGTACCAAGAGTACCGATTTTTTGAACAGGCTTGTGATATGGCATTTTTACTACATCTGCAATTGTTGCTGCAGGCGCTCCCTTATGGGCCGCATAAGGCACTTTAAAAGTTGGAGTCAAATCAGCCGATGCTTCATATTCTGTCTCCGCATCTTGGCAAGCCTGTACTTCTTCTGGGGTGGGTAACAGGGCACAGTCATTGAAAGCTTTCAATAAGTTAGCTAAGAAAGCATCTATAAGCTCGCCAAAATCAATAATCATATTAAATCTTAATCCTCCCTTTGTGCAAACAAAACCATCATCATACTTCTTATTTACCTTAAGCTGTTCTCCATCACATGGACACTCATTGCCCAGAATTTTTAACCTCCTTATCACAGCACTATATGCGGATGTTCTTACAGGATTGTCTGAAAAAATAGTTCTATCAAGTGCAGCGGTAGGTGTTGGGTCTGCATCCTCTATATTCATCATCTTTCCGGCCTCATTTGCTCCAATCACACCGGGTCTTGTGTACATGCTTGCTACGGTTGCAACGGATGTGGCAGGGCCGGGGCCTGCGTTTCCGCCGTTTGGTCCGCTAACATAAACGGTAGGCTGTGTGTCGCACGCGGCTCCTTGACAATCGTCTCTATTTTCTGTGATGGGATCTCCTACGTAACATCCTATATCAGCTTCGTCCAGATACGGACCACCGCAGATGTGTGGAGTGTAATCGCTTTCCAGATTCACGCTACCCGTGTTGTTATTAACTACTATTGGTTCTCTAACGCCCTCTGGGGAGTTTATTGCTCCAAATGGGGAGTCTGCCACATTGTAAATTACCCCCGGGGCATCAAGGCCATAAGCGCACATGTAAAGCGGGAAGTATTTTGAATCTTTCATTGTGCAACCTACCTCTCCCGGAGCGCAAATCCCTGATAGGGGTGTCCCTTGACAAGCAATTAGTGCCCCCTGCCTTTCTCTGGCTTTTATACAAATTTCTGTCAAAAGACCAGGTCTCATGCCAAGTAAATTTGCTCCTATAGGCATGTTTCTAATTAGACTCATCCTTTCATTGTTGGCTTTTATAGCTTCACAACTTACTTTATCTACATACGGAATTTCTCCCCAAGATTGTCTTATAGCCTGTTTGTCAGAAGCATGATCTCTTGCTATACCTTTGACCTGATCTTGCTTTTGTGAGCCTGCAAAACCACCTAGTGTAGTCCAAGTAGTGTCCCAGACAACTTTGACACAACTCAAAAGGTTTTTAACGCAGCTTAGAGAAAACTTTCCCAGTTGCTGAGAGATTTGAACTATTTTATCAGGTACCATCTCATCTGCTACCGGAGCTGTGCCTGATATAAAAGGACAATAGCCCGCTTTTGTCACATCCCCTACAGGTTTAAGTCTTAAACACTCGTTGCTTCCTCCGCAACCCTCAATAAATTTAGCGTAACTTAAATCAAGTTTAACGTTGCTGTTTCCATTTGGGTTAACAGAAAATACATCTAGCACTTTGTTTCCGCAGATAACCATAAGGTAGGAGGTTTTGTCTTTGGGTATTTGAAGTTCATATTGATACTTGCCATTGACATTTTGAATGGTTGTTGAGTTATATGTAGCATTTTTCTTTTTTTCTTCATTCTCATCAGGTTTGTTAAGATCATCCCAGATGGATTGGTTTTTAAGAGGTGGGGCCGGTCTGGCAAAAGTTTCTACCCAAGCAATTTTAGCCCCTGTTAGTGGGGGTGTAGCCATACTTGGAATTATTCTTTTTCCAAAATTGTTTGTATAAGAATTTGTTACAGTTCCCCTAAGTGTAGCTGGAGTAAATTCTTCAGGCTCAATTTCAAGGTCTTCTGGAGTACACGCCGGAAGCACCTCTGTGTTAGTGTCCTCAATATCTTCGCATGTACCCCCTCCTCTGGAGCCTCCTCCTGCAAGTGGAAGAGTTGTTGTTCCCCCCGGTCCATACACCATAACAAGGAATTGATCGGTTCCCCCACCTGCCGTTGGGTCGTCCTGAAGATCAGGCATGAGGTACTTTGCATCTGGACCACCGGTTAAGGGGGGTACACCCAAATAAGAACTACCTTGAAAAGAAGCTTTAAGGTAGTCAATGCGCTGATTAAAGTTGACCCTGCTGCCTCCATACACAAAATTAGGTGACAAACCCCCACCGTTCACAATTATAGGAGATGTTGTTTTGGCATAGTCATTATCAAAATCCCAAGCTGTTATTCTGTATCTAGCAGGACCCGGCACATCAGTCTCATAAGGGTGTGAGGCAAGTCCCGAACCCGTGGTGCCTGACAAACCCTGATAAAATTTAATGGCATCCATTGCCGGAGCTTGAGGAGGTAAGACATCAGGGTTGGATGTATTTATTGAGGAAGGCATTGTGCTTATATTGGGGTTTGTAAGTTGTGCCTTGAATGATGTGTAGGTGCTACTATATTCGCCGGGGTCTGGCATCTCGTTTCCCCATTCCCTGCCAAGGTTTACCTCGTTTCCCCACTCTAGGCGAATTGTGTCTGGAAATCCTGAAGCGTCAACAGAATTAAATGCTTGGGCAGTATATCTTGCATAATCCAATGTTAATTTTTCCCAGCCACTTACCCCGCCTGAACAGAGTCTGGTTGTGAGTCTGACTACAGGCATCATTTTATTGGTTCTTGCAATGTCCAACATTTCCTGCATAGCCTGTTTTGTGCCCGCCACATCTCCCGGTATTCCTGCTGCGGACATCATAATCTCAAAAGGAACCCAGTTATTTGTATCCCCGCCCAAACCCAAGTATGCCTGTCTTGCTGGAGCTATCATTGATGGAGAGTCTTTGAGATTAGGTCCCCACTTTTCTACCGCAGCAGAAGCGCTTTTACCGGAAGTAAAAGTCAAGACTAGAATTATTGGTATTGCAAAGACTACTTTTGTTATTGATTTAACCATGTTACTACCCCCTGAATAGCTGTGCTAAATGAGAGCGCATTGGGGCTTACTCCAAAATATCCCAATAATATCCCAAGACCCACATAAAGACCTATTACCGTAACAAAACCTATTGTTGCCCAGGTAATTGTTTGTTTTGCACCATCTATTGCTTTGGCGTCTCCTTGGGAAAGGCTTAGCTTAATGGAGGCTATTAAAATTAAGGCAACAAATATGCCTCCCGATGAGAGTATTATTATATCTAAAGCTTTTAACACAGGGCACATTAAATTAACTAATTGATCTAGCGGCTGATCTTTAGTTGGTTCTCCAAAGTTTTCGCATGCCGCATTTGCACTTCTTTGAGATACCAAAAAAAGAAATAGGAGCAAAAACAGGTTTAGGCTTAATTTTTTGACACCACTTCTAAAAATTTGCATATTTAAAATCCCGGCACATTATTCTCAAGATCTGGACTGCTAGATCCCAGAATGTTTAATATAATCAGCTTGAAAGTGAACGCTAGCAGAGCTACAACTATTGCCAGAATTGCTGTGGTGAGATAGCGTTTGGCAGTGCCTATTGCCTTGGCATCCCCTTCACTCATTATATACTGAATGCCGGCAAGTATTATGGCAACAGTTCCTAAGGCTATGCTGATTCCCATAAGAACTCCAAGGGCTAGATTTAAAAAGCTACTAACAGTTGAAAAAGCGCCTCCTGTTGGATTTACATTTGGATCATCAATAATAGTATTTACAAAATCAAAAGGCATACTGCTATGAATAATACTACATGTGTTTTCATTAGGCTATAAAGGGTCTTACTTTGCAAAAGTGTTTAAAACAAACCTTAGGATACCAAGCCCTGTAATCGCAAATATTATGCCTACTACGGCTGAGGTTATTATCTCTTTCCCTTCTGTTAGCTGCTGCTCGTTACCTTGACTTGTGAGTATCATCAAACCTCCCTGGGCAGCTCTTAGAAGTCCAAGAACTATAACAATTGGCATTAAGATTATAATAATGGCAGATATCAAGCCCTGTGGATTATCCGGTTCAGGAAAGTTGGCGCTGGGGTCAAGCACTCCGGGACCTACAGGCGGTGTATATACACACGCTGCGGAACAGAGAGCCTGCGTGGCGTAATAACTGCTACTATCAACTTCTTCACAACTCCATGGAGTAGTACTAGGATTACAGCGCCATGTTTTCTCTTTGACGCATTTGTTAGCACTGGAACAAGTGTATTCCCAAGGTTTTAGGCAGTTATTGCACGTACCGGAAGAATCACAGGCAACGTTCCCCCCTGAGCAATCGGAAACGGGAGGGGTATTACTGATACACCTTTTTATTGGAGGGGCAACTTGTGCAGTTTGGCAAGAGAACGTGCTGCTACAACAAGTATCTCCGGTAAGACAAATCTCATTATCTGCAACACAAGGATTAGAGTCACAGGTGTGAGTTGTGAGATTACATGAAGTTCCGGATACACATGTTGTGTTATCAACACACTCAACACAAATTCCGCAAGGGTTTGTTGCATCTGTGAGACAAACGGATGTTGGGTCTGCACATGTAATAAGATCTCCTTCTATGTCGCAAGACAAAGCATTTAAACAATGAACTGCCCATGCCCTCAAAGGAAGTGCAATAAATATGATTGTCAGTGTCAAGAACGCAAGTGAGGATAAAACAGATATTTTATATCTCATATATGGAGTAACTATATATGGCAGATTGTATGTGCGTCAACCGCCAACCCCAACCAAAAAGCGCGGGGTTTAACCCGCGCCTTAATTATTTCTTATCTAGGAGAACTACTCTTGTTGCAAAGACTGCTCGGCAACATTTACATTTGCCTGGAGTACTCCTGCTACAACCTGTCTTATAACAAATGCTCCTAATACAACAATAAATCCAATGACAGCGTTAGTTAACCATTCCCTTGCTTGCTGTGTGTTCTTTTGATCCCCCTGGCTTGTAATATATTTGATACCCCCAAGTATCAAGAAGATGACGGTTAACGCCACGCCGATACCCATTACAATATTGATAATAAGATTAAAAAGATCTGCCAAGCTTTTAATCCCCGTGTTGGAAAGCGGGTTATTAGACGTAATATTAATAGCGTAAGCCATGTGCACCTCCTTTTTAGTTAAACAGAAAGAATTACTACTGTTAAAGTATCTTATTAATAGAAAAGCCTGTCAAGCAGTCAATGGTATAATCTACTCTAATGCCTTATTTAGGACTCTTAGTTAAACATAAAACCAACACTTTTTTTGCACTAATTTTTGCTTCCTTTTTAGCGGCAATACTTTATTTTTTTCTTATTTTTGTTTCTTCAGTACTGCCTCCTGCAAGGGCAGATGAGCTTTCCGATATAGAAAAAAAGAAAGACAAGCTCTCAAAAAAGCTTGATGACCTTACTTCAGACAAATCTTCTCTGGAAGCAAAGCTTAATAAGCTAACAACAGACCTTTCTGCCACAGAATCGGACATTAAAGAAGTTTTGGCAGATATTATTGCTATGGAGGAAAAACTTAAAGATATAAATGTGAGCCTTGATGAAACCAGGCGTACGCTGGATTCAAAAATAATTTTAAGAAATAAAATTTTAAGAAATTATTACAAAAGTAATTCTCTTAGGGATATGGAGTTTTCCCTGCTTATTTCCCTTCTGCCCTCTCCAACCGCCTCCAATTCACAAACTGATGAGGCAGGCTTTAGGTTTGCAAGCCAGTCATATGTTGCCCAAAAAACTCTTAATAAAAACACTCTCACAACAATTGAGCTTTTAAACAAAGACATTTTTCAGTATGAAAAAGATAAAAAAGCAGCAGAGGATCTCAAAAACTCTTTTGACAGCCAAAGAGCCAAGCTTGTTTTACTGAAGCAAAATTTAGCAAATCAAAAAGAAGAAACGGTTGAAGATATTGATGATCTTGCTGATGAGATAAAAAAAGTTAATTCTTCCCTTTCAGATCTGTCAGCAAGGCAGCAGGAGCTATTGAGGGAAAAGTTTGGTGCAACAACTGAATCCACAACTATAGGAGATAGCGAACAATCCTCCTCTACTCTTCCCAACCCATCGTTCAAACCCGCATTTGCATTTTTTACTTATGGGTATCCCCACAGAGTGGGGGCAAATCAATATGGCATGTACGGCAGATCAAAGGCCGGCCAAAATTACAAAGATATTATTAAAGCTTATTTTAAAGATGTGGATATTAGCGGCTCTTGTGATAAAGGAAAAACCATTTCTGTCACAGGTTATGGAAGCCTTAATTTGGAGAATACTTATCTTATGGGTATTGCGGAAATGCCCGAATCTTGGGGCTCAAACGGCGGTCAGGAAGCTCTCAAGGCACAGGTGGTTTTAGCCCGTACCTACGCCCTTAACTACACCCAATATTATTGGGAAAAAGGCAGCTTAAAAAAGCGCTCAAAGCCCGTTTCCATTTGTACTACGCAATCGTGCCAAGTTTATAACAATCGTAAGAAAACAGGAAATTGGAAAAAGGCCGTTGAAGATACCTGTGGGGTGGTTGCGAAATGGAATGGTATGCCTATAACAGCGTGGTACGCCTCAACATCAGGCGGGTACACAAGAACCTCAGGGCAGGTATGGGGCTCCGACAGGCCTTGGACAAAGGGGATCAGAGATGCAAAATGTTCGGGGGATTTGTTTGATTGTGCATATGATGGGCCTAATTATGGTAAATCTCCCTGGTTTCACAAAGCCTGGGGAACAAATAAAACTTCAGGAAGTGCCTGGATGACTGAGAGTGAAGTTGCTGATATCTTTAATGCGTATCTACTATCTGAAAACAACTCCTCTTACAACAAGTATCTTTCTGCCCCTTCCAAAGGAGGCTGGTCCTTTGATAGGGTTAAAGATAAGCTTTCAGACCTTGGGATAAAGACTGTTGGCAAGGTCAACAACATTTCCATGAAGGATGATGGAACAGGTTTCACAACAAGCGTTGTACTCTCTTCAAGTAATTATTCCTCAAAATCATTTGACGGTTACAAGTTTAAGTCAGTGTTTAATTTACGCTCCCCCGGAACTTTAGTATTATGGACAAGCTTTTATGACATTTTTATCAAGAAATAAGCTACCAATCACTTTTGTGATTTGTGTTCTTCTGCTTTTACGGTTTTATGTTGACCCCGATTTTTTCTGGCACCTTTCATACGGAGAAAAAATTATTACTTCCCGGTCAATTCAAAAGTATGATACTTCCACTTATACTTATGAGGGATTCTACTGGGCTAATTCCTACTGGCTCTCACAAGCCGTTTTTTATGTGATTTCTCTACCGGTGGGGTTTTCTCTAATAGCGGTAGTTTTAACTGTCATCTTTGTGCTGGCTGCGTATTTTTTTTCTATGAGGTTTTTTGGAGAAAGCTTTAAAGCCTGCCTAGTAACAATTTTTGTCACCTTTTATATGGTTCCTTTTAGCATAATTTCAAGACCCATGTTTTTCAGCAGTATTTTCTTTCTTTTTTTAATCCCTGCTCTTCAGAGGCAGTTTACATCAGGAAAAGTTAATTTTTCTTTCTTTCTCCCACTACTTTTTGTTATTTGGGCCAATCTTCATCCTGATTTTCTAATAGGTTTGGGTATACTCCTTTACTTCTTTGGTAGTCAAGCAATCTTTGCTTTTGATTTTAAGGGGAGGCGGTTTTCTGATTTTAAAACGCACTTTAGAAATTTTGTTATTTTGCTCGCCTCTTTTTTAGGAACTTTAATTAACCCCTTTGGCGTAGACATTTATAAAACTTTATATCAGGACGTCTTTTTGATTTCTTTAGTTTCTTATAAAGATTACATTGGCGAATGGAAGGGGCTCACTTTGACTGCCGGCAGCCCGTCAATTGTTTTTTATATTTCAGTTTTAACCTTTATTGTCTCCCTAGTTTGGCGCATTAGAAAAACCGCTAATAGTAAAGAAGAATTTTTAAAATTACTTCTTGCCTGGTACATCCCTTTTTTACTAAGCGTTTTTATGGTTTTTAGATCAAAATATTTTTTAAGAGTTGAAATTTTCTTCTCCCTTTTCATGCTCTGGGATTTTCTGGGGTTGTTAGATATTGCCTGGCAAAGGCTCAAGTGTAGGATATCGCCTCTTATTAAAGGTCTTGGTTTACTGCTTATTGTTTGTCTGACAGTGATCCGAATTATAAGACTTATTGACGATTCTGATTTTAGTATTTTGTATCCTGTTAAGGCAGTTGCATTTATGAAAAGTTGGGATCAGGGCATATCATACAGGCTTTTCAACAACTATTCGTGGGGGGGATACCTATTGTATGCTCTACCTGAAAGAAAAGTTTTCATTGACGGACGAATGGCATCTTGGACCAAACCGGGAAACCACCTATTTGCCGACTACGTCAAGATGTCTTATATGACAGACAAAGCTGAGGCTGAGGAGCTCTTTGTTAAGTATGAAATAGACACTTTCTTAATAGCAAAGAAAAACTCTGACCTTAAAACCTTTTTACAAGAAAAGCTCAAGGCAAAAGTAATCTATGAAGATGACCTTGCACTAATTCTTTCTACTAAAATGGTTGACACAAAGCCTTAAAAGTCAAATTTGCTATAATGGGAACATTATGCCGTCTTTTTTCAAAGAGCTTTTTTATTCATTTATCCCCGAGCCAAAAGGCGTTGAGTTTCATGGTGAAGACAAGGATGAGAAAATCCTACTCCTGCTAAGAAGACATGTTGTAACAAATATTCCCTGGATTTTAATCTCTTTTGGTATGATGTTGGTTCCATTTGTGATTCCGCAAGTCTTATTGGTTGGGGGTTTTCCTCTAGATGGTGTTATACCCACCCATTATTCGCTTATACTTGTCCTGTTTTGGTATCTTGTTACAATCACCTATATTTTTGAAAGTTATTTAAGCTGGTATTCAAACGTTTATATAGTCACTAGCAAAAGACTTGTTGACGTGGATTTTTATGGAATTTTGAGTATTCGGGTTTCTGAAGCCCCAATTACAAATATAGAGGATGTAACTTATACTTTAAAAGGCATTGCTGCAACAATTTTTAATTATGGCAGTGTGATTGTGCAAACTGCAGGGGAATCTAGGGAACTTGAGTTTGAGCTTGTGCCAAAACCCGCTGTTGTACATGATAGGATATCTGATTTAGCAACGGAGGTAAGAAATGCCAAGTCTTAATATAATCAACCCAAACCTTACGGCTATAAACATACTTGTTTTTGTAAAAGCTTCACTCATTGCAGGCGCAGTTTTATATATACTTTTTTCCTTGGTTGTGATAAGACAAACCTTCTTACTTGGAGACATGCTAAAAACCAAATTTTCTCCCGCCTTTAGTATCCTTTCTTTTTTGAATTTGGTTTTGGGTGTGGTTTTGCTTCTCATTTCAGTAAAGTATCTTTGATGGGTGTTTATGGATAAAAAACTTCTGGTTAAAGTTCAAAAAGTAGGTAGCCCAAAAGAAGAAAAGACGCTCAAGTATTCCTGTCCGCTTGTTATTGAGCCTGAAGATGAGGTTTCAGTCAGGCGAGGCAGTCTCTACGCTGTAATTGATGTTTCTTCTGAAGCGCTTTTTGATCCAACACTCATCAAAAAGGTGGTATCGGATACTTTTCAAAGTGAATACTTTAATGAACCGGAAGGCACCCCTCTTCAAAGAATTGAAAAAGCAGCCTCAGTTGTAAGAGACAAAGTTTTTAGTCTTTTGCAGGATCCAAGGGCAACCTCAGGAATAAGCGAATTTCATGTTGTGCTGTCCATTTTATGGGGAAGCGTATTGTATGTTATTCAGTATGGGTATGGGTGCTCTTACCTGATTAGAGAAGGCAGAATCAAACCCATCAACACTCTATCTGAAGGCGATTTTTCTGTAGCTTCCGGAGTGGTTAGAGATTCTGATGTAGTGGTTCTTGGCTCAAGAGCTTTTTGTGAGGCTTATTCACCTGAGGCCTTGATGAAATCCGCAACTGAGTTTTTAAGTAAAGAAGGGGTATCAGCCATAGTTCTTAAATTTAATATAGATAGTGATGCTTCCAACTTTTCAGTGCTTGATTTTAAAGAATCCCCAGGTGGAAAACCGATTAAACTTGCAAGAGCCTCCTCTCCTAAAAGAAAGAAAGTATTCTTGATAATAATGGCTTTTGTTATTGGATCTTTGCTTTTTAGTTCGGTTTTTTCCTCTTTTAAGAAAACCACACTTTTTAAGAGTAAAAATGAAGGGGCTTTGGTTTTGGCTAAAGGGCGTGAAAACCTGACTGATGCGCTAAAGCTTATGGAGTCTGATAAATTTAAAGCAAAGGAACTCCTTACTGCCAATAAAAATCTCTTGGAGGAGGCAAAGAAAGGTGTTTCCGGTGATGTTGTTACTGAGATTGATGTCCTAATCAAAGAAAATCTTGCCAATCTGGATATAATTAATAAGATCCTAAGAGTTGTTCCGGATGTTTTATATGATGTCCGGGTGGATGACAAGGACGCTGACCCCTCTGAGCTTTCTTTACTCTCCTTGGAAAAACTTGTGCTTGCTGATTCCAAAAGAAACAAATTGTATGAGCTCAAAATTTTTCCAAGCATTGCTTTTTCCGTTGTAGAAAGCACTCAAGCTGCAAAACCTAAATTTTTAAGCACATCTGATTTAGGAATTTATTTTTTGGCGGAGGACGCCTTTTACTTTTTGGATAGCGGCAATGGCAAAATTTCAAAGAGTGATTCTAAGTTTGAATTCCCGCTTACCAATGTGCTAGCGGCATCATCTTATATAGGTAATTTCTATGTAATTAAAGACGGTTCAATTTTGAAAAACACTGTGTTATGGACTAACGATGGACCTGAACTTAGAGAAGCACTCTCAATGGCAATTGATGGGAGTATTTACATTGTTACAAAGGCAGGAACTTTAACAAAGTTTACCTCAGGCAAGAAAGAGGCTTTTTCTCTGAAAGGATTTGATGGCGCTTTTAATAATCCTATAGCCGTTTATACTACTCCCGAGCTTGTAAACTTGTACGTGTTGGAAAACTCGGGAAGAATAGTGATTTTTGATAAAGAGGGGAATTATGTCAGGCAAATCCTACTTAGTGGGGATGTTATTGTGCCTGCAGTCAAAAGCTTTGCTGTTTCTAAAGATGGTACAACCGCCTATATTCTTGCAGGTTCAAAGGTATATAAGCTTAAGCTCACACCTTAGATTTAGGCCTATCCAAGCCATATTACTCACTAATTCTGTACTTTAAACCGCAAATTTGCTACAATACAAACTGTAATGAGTATGATTGCGCAGAATAGAAAAGCTTTGCATGAGTATCAAATCCTTGATTCCTACAAGGCTGGCGTTGTGCTTTCAGGAAGTGAGGTTAAGGCGGTAAGGGAGGGAAAAGTTGACTTTGACGGAAGTTTTGTTAAGTTTGTTCAAGGAAAGCCTATTTTGATGAACTTTTATATTGGCAAGTATTCAAGGCAATCGCTTACTGTTGAGGAGGCAGATTCAAGAAAAGACAGGTTGTTGCTCTTGAACAAGTATGAATCCCAGCGCCTCCTGGGTAAAGTAGCGCAGAAAGGTTTTTCCATAGCACCTTTAAAAATTATGTCTGAGCACGGGTTAATTAAGCTTGAAATAGCTCTTGTTAAGGGCAAGAAGCTGCATGAAAAGAAAGAAAGTCTTAAAAAGAAACAGGGTGAAATGGATTTAAAAAGAGAAGAAGCAGGGGTCAAAATCTAGCTTTTCTCTGTTTTACAAAATAAGAGTTCACTAGAATTTAAATGGGGATGACAGGCTTTGATTAGCAGCGTTGTGTTTAGAGGGCAAGCCAAGTTTGCTAAAGTTCTTGTTAAAATTAGCAAAGATAAATGTTGACAATGAATATGTTGACGCACCGGCTCTTGTTGGTGCTTTTGTTTAATTAATTTTAGACAAAGTCTTTGCACCTCTTTCCTAAGTGAGGTGCTTTAGGCTTTATAAAAATTAGGATGCGGGTTTGTGTATTGATAGGAGCACAGATCCAAGGGCAAAAAGCTTCAAAAACTTACTATCTATATTAAGGACTAATCGGTTTGTTCCGGACAGGCCGCCTTTGATTATTTGCCGGATACGCTTGTAAACCTTTTTCTCACAACCTGTTAAGACGGGGGTTCAACTCCCCCCATCTCCACCAAAAGATCAGAACGCGTTTAATTGGCAGTTAACTTACCTCAAAACCTATAAAGGTTCGATTTAAAAAGGTCCTTTGGTACGCCCATTCCACTTTTAAATTTTATATGTTTGGAATAAATAAGTTTGTGGTTTTTATCAAGATGTAATCCTTACTGTACTGTTTTTCCAACAAATTTCTCAGAAGAAAAAAGTAATGAAGGGCCGTTAAGTTTAGGTTAGCATTGCTAAACCCTGAAGAAAGCTAGCTTCTAAAATAATTGTTTATAGCAAATTCCTGCTGTGTTATAAATATCCGTTTTAAGTGATATAAGTTGTTTTGTTCATAAAACAATAATAATGCTTTTTTAAACTCCACCTCATTTACACTTCTATAAGAAAGTGGGAAATATCCGTTTGCTATCAAAAGTGCGTTGCTTACCATTCTGGCAGTTCTTTTATTTCCGTCTGCAAATGGTTGGATGTATGAGAGCATAGCCAACAATATTAAAGCCGCTTCCGGTACAAAACTGACAGTATCAAGCAACTCAAAAAGTTTTTCTAAAACCTCTTGTATCTGATGCTCGTTATCCAGCGGCGTATACTTTGTTCCTGTGATACCCACTTTATGTTTTCTTATTCCGGGTGTTACGTCCAGTCCTTCAATCAAAACTGAATGAAGTGTATTTAGATCTCGCAATGATATTTGCTTATATTCGTCTCTATGTTCCAAAATGGTATCAAAGGCCTTCTTATGGTTTAGAATCATTATTGCTTCTGCTTTTTCGTGGCCCTCAGCTTCCTTTTTATTTTTTATTAGCTCCTCTGTTTCCAACAACGTGTAGGTATTACCTTCTATTTGGGAGGACTTCCAACTTAGTTCAATCATAAATCTTTCCAACTCTCTTCGTATTATTGTTGCATCCAAAGTTGAAAAGCTATCGGATAACTTTTTCTTGCCAAACTCAAACAGCTTCCTTTCTGATTCACTCAAAATACCATTTAGAATTTTAAATATCTCAAAATTAAATGATGGGATTTTTAAAACCCTCTCATCAGATTCGGCAGAATAATATTTATCAATGCCTACTGGATAAAGAAGAGCATATTTGTCGGTAACACCATACACCACATTTCTACCACTACCCTCAGAATAAACAAAACCCAAATCAACGAGTTCATTCAAATCCCTAATCAAAGTAATTCTGGAAACCTCCTCCTCCGCAAACAAAGTCTTTTTTATATCACTACGGGATTTAGGCAGATTTTCTACCAAAAGTAAGAGTATTTTTTCCTGCCTTGTGTTTATATTCGTACCACTCATTATAAATAATCGTATCATATATGATACGAAAAAGAAGGGGTTAAAGGTCCCCCACAACTAAACCGCGGTGTTCGGGGTCGCTAGGACATAAAGGCTTCGCTTTTTTCATTAAGTCTAGGTACCTTTTTTATAAACAAGCGAATCGTACGCAATTAAACTTCAACCTAAGAGCATCAATTAAAGTACACTTGCATGGTTGTTACTTTGAAGTAGAATACTTTCACCTATCGGAATCTAATTAGCTCAATAGGAGAGAGCAATGCCGTTCCCAAATCTTTTTGGTTTACCTGAGGGTACTCCAAAGGAAGTACTCAGGAAAATGCGGGCAGAGCTTATTACTGCCGTTGCCGAGGCTATGGATGTTTCACCTAAAATAGTTCGGCCTTTCTTCGTAAAGGACCTTCTTGGCGATCCAGATGCTGAGCAAGACAACACGATCTACTGCAGGCTGGACACGGGGATGTTCTTTGACACACCCGACGCCTTCGAGGCGAGAGAGAAAGTAACGCGCGCTGTTGCACAAATCATCTGGGACACCTTTGATGGAGAGTTTGAAGTGGAGGTTTTCATCGGTGATTTGGATGGTAGAGGAAAGACGTTGCTAAAACCAAGGTGGTAGACATAAAGTCTTTATCACTTTCAAAATCAAAAGGAGAGTCTAATGTATATCACACAACCATTTACTATCGAAGGCGATGTTATCGAATCTGCCCGCCAGGCAGTCCTTGAGGCGTTCGAAGAAAAGGGTTACCCTCCAAACGAGGTTATGGTCCATCCAACAGCTGACATCGGCGGAAACACTTTCATTGCCGTTATGCTTGGCGGAGAGATGCACCAAATCCCTTTGAGGAAGAGGGAAGACCTGAAGATCGGCTTCGGTCTTAAAGATAACCAGGGACTGCTTGACGTGTGCGACCCCAACGACACACGAGAATAATGACGTCAGTCTAAACCAAGGGTTCCAGCAAAGGATGCTATGTAAGCAAGTGCCACATAGCATCTTTTTAGTTTCCAGACACCAATACACATCTGAGGTTAGGTGTATTGAAACCCCCAACCAATAAGCAGGTAATCAATCAATAACATTAGATCAGCTCGGTTTTACAAAAACGCTGAAAAACAATCTATTAGAAAAATAAGAATGTATAGCCAAGGGGATTTATAAGTATTGTAGTTAAGCTATGTTTGAAAGTCATCTACGTAAAGAGAATTTTCCAAAGAAGGAAGTTTTTACAAACGAAGCAGGATTTCTTGTTCAGGAGGACAGATTAAGTCTCTCCGACCTCAAACTTATTGCAGAAACTCTATCCCAAAAGGGGAGGGCGGACAAAGAGTTTTTCTTCTTTTTGCCCGCCAAACACCTGCTTTAGGAAGTAGGGGTGATTGTAGGTATTGTGAAATTTCCTTTGGGGGGACTTATTTCTTCATTCCCAAACACAAGCACGAGAGGCCAGGTGGTTATACTGAAACATAAGTGCGATATGCCATTCAGAGCAACAATTCGCATTTTGGGCACTCTCCAGGATCTGCCACCATTGGCATATATGACACCTTCCTCCGCTGTTTCTAGGAAAAAAGTGTTTCCATCAACAGTCAAAGGTCCCGCTCTCAAATCGAAGAGCCAGCTAACTGCAAAGTCTCCAGAACATATGGTGTAATCTGAATTGGGTTCTGGAGTAGCGATTTCTTCCATAAGTGTTGCTCTTATTACCGCTTGTTCAGTTGCCTCAGCTTCAGCCGTGATCTTTTCAGAAACGGCTGTCTCTGCCAAAATTACAGCCTCCTCAGCAAGCTTTTCAGCCGTGGCAGCCAAGTGCTCCAGCTGACCTGCGTGAGCTTGGAGAGTTTCAAGCGTGTTGATGCGTTCCTGATGTATTACCACGCCCAAAACTACTTCAGAAAGAACAGCGAGAACTACAAGAAACAGAACAAAAACTGTAGTAAGCAGTTTCAGATGTGATCTTAACCATTGCATTGGTATTTCTCCTTATCTAAATTAAGATTTTAGGTAATGATACCAAGGTGAAATCTAGTGTCAAACAGAGGTTGTAAGAGTTTTAAAGCAAGAAATACTCGTTCATTTGGAGTTTTTGGTGGGGAAAAAACTGTTGTACTGCTCTTTACCCCATAAAAAAACGTGCTTCGGCTCTTTTTTTGAAGAAACCGAAGCTAGTTGTCCGTTACATTGCCTCGACCTGGAACTCGATTTCCTGATCAGCTAAATGAAGTGTTATTACACTTCCGGGGTTTATGGGCAAGGAACTTGAGAACCTAAGTTCCTCCCCGTCTACCACGATTTTATGAGGCGTATTACCATCTTCCCAGATCCCGTGGGAAACTTCGGGTTGGGTTGGCTTATCCGGTTGGTGGTGGACATCAAGCCCTGTTGTGGCTTCGCCACCTACAAGCCAAACAATAGAGTCACTGGTTCTTACCTCATGTTCAACAAAATAGCGGAAGCTTTTAGGTAACTCAAAAACTAAAGCTATACCTAGCTGCCTCATTTGTATCTTCATTGCCGTTTCCTTTCATACACCTCTCAAATCAGGTGTACGGCATCTATCGCGTCCTAGACAGGTTTCATGAGGATAATTCCAATATCTGGTTTTGTTGATCAGTATTATTCTTTTTGCTTTAAAGTGAAAAATCGCTAAAATGGGGGTTATAACAAAACAAACCCTTAGGAGGTTCTAGTGGATCAAAGTAAACCATTGAAAGTTACAACGGTCTCAGGATCTGTTTACCTGTTGGGAGAGGCAGATGAGGAAGGGTGGCGGACCATTATTAAGGAAGGGGATAAACTCTTGTTTAGCAGATGCGTATTATTGGGAAGCGGAGATGAGGATGGTCGTAGAGCGTGGGTGGTTCATGACGAATTACTGCCAAGCTATCCAATGCTTTTAAAAAAACCAAGTGGGGAGATGTTTCTTACCGGTCGGATAAAGCGCATAGAAGCTGTGAACTAAATGGACATTTAGTTTAGGAGAAGCAAATCCTAAATTTGGAAAATTTACACAAAACGGTTGTATTCATGTTTTCCGAATACAACCGTTTGAGGATTCATTCAGACTCTTTGAGATTGCCACCAGGTGGTTTGTCCCAATGGAACTCCACAAGCAATTGACCCAATATAGAACTCCGGGAATTTTTATACATTTTATACAAGATTGAAAGTGGGGTGCCAGGAGGAACACCCCAACTATTAAGCAGTTAAGATTTTGTAAGCCAACCATGCCAAACCCAACAGCGTTCCGCAAAGAAGGGATAGCAAGGGAAATTTGGTGTTAGTTGGCATTGGGCTTGCTCCGGCCAGAAGGCCGTCTATTACATAACCAAAGAGGTAGATCAGAAGAGATACTGTTACGACCCCTGTCATAGTGATCCCACCCCTTCCGATTAAATTTGCCCCAAGGCCCAAAAGGATTCCCAAAACAATGCAGGGGATAAGAATAAGAGGGCTTGTGGCCGGGTCCAGCCATCCCTTATCTCCTCTCATAGGGGCTCCAAAGTCAAAGCTTTCAATTAAGTTACGAAGTGGCCAAGACACACTTCTTCTGTACAAAGAAACTTTTCTCATCTCTATTCCTTTCTCTCCTGTGTGGCAAATCTAACACAAAGAGAATTTTGATGCATTTCACAAAAGTAATGACAAGAAAGAGTTTTTTTATACTATACTTTGAAGATGTTTTTTGCTGAGTCTTTAGTCCCAACCATAAAAGTTCCAAACTTTGAAAAAGCGCTGTTTATCTTTCCTCATCCTGATGATGAAATTCTTGGTTGCGGGGGCCTAATTGGTGCCCTTTCAGCTAGCAGCTGTCAAGTTGCTCTTTGCGTTCTTACAAAGGGAGAGGCAGGCGGTCCTTTGGGAGGAAAAGATGAAGTTCTTGCAAACATAAGAGTAAAAGAAATGCAAAAATCCGCAAAAATCCTTGGGGCTTCAATGCTAATCCAGGAGGATTTTGGTGATGGGGAACTTAATGTAAAAAAGGAAGCGCTTAACAACTATCTTTCAACGCTTCTCACAGCAGAAAACCCTGACTTAGTTGTAACTTATGATCTCTCCGGTCTCTACGGTCATGAAGACCATATAGCAGTCTCACAAATCATCACAACTCTTATAGCCTCAAAATCCACAAAAACTAAACTTTGGTACTTAAGTTTCCCGCCTGAGAAATTAAAAAGTATCAAACTTCCTGAGCACATGGCAAAAGACGCAAAGTTTAAGGAGAGAAGAAGTACTCCAACACACAAAATATTTGTAGGAAAACACACCCTTAATAAAATTAGAGCTCTTTATGCACACAAAAGCCAACTTTACTCTTTTAGAAGCGCCTTTCCTCATAAATTTATTCCCTTGGGGTTTTATGTACTTTTGATGGGTGCAAACGAGTATTTTAGTGAAGCGGCGCCTTCCCAACTCTAAGAGGTCTTTCTAAAGTTTCCCTAATAAGAAGTGCCGTAAGCATAAGTGAGCCTATAAAAACAAAACTATCCGCTAAAATGGAAGAGAACACAAATAAGAAAAGTGCCACCCACTTGGGTTTTTTAAGGAATAGAAGTATTGGGATAATGAGGCTTAAATAGTCCGCTATAAGAGCATGCATTGAAGTAAGGAGTGTTGTGAGGACAATTATGAGAATTATTTTTGGGTTGAGTAGATCCTGCTTGAATGATTTCTTTGCAAGTTTAAGAAGTGAGATTGAGTAAACAGCAGCAGAAGTTATAAGTCCGGGTATAAAACCTCTTTCTCTTCCAAAGAATTTGTAAAAGGCTCCGGAAATTGTATACAAAAAAGTGGTATCAGTTCCGGCAGTAAGCCTTTCAGTTGAAGTCACAAACTTTGGATACGCCCACACGCCATCGCTTCCCAGAAGCAAAACGCTTGTTAGGGCAACAACCAAAAGAGCTCCAAATGCTCCAAGGAAAAAAAGTTTTCTTTGTTCTCCTGCCTTTAGCCCAAAGTAAACAAGGGGCAAAAACAAAAGAAATTGCGGTTTTACAAAAACAAGGCTGGCAAATACGCCGCTAAACAAAAACAGCTTTTTCTTATAAAAGTAAAAGCTTAAAGAAATGCCTAAAAAAACTAGCGAGGAAATCTGTCCCCAGTAGAGAGTTGCAAATAAAGGATAAAAAGCCCCACCAACAACTAAAGCTACACTATTCTTTATTTCAAAAGTCTTGCAGGTTATAACAAGTGCAAAACATATAATTAGAAGATTCATCAGAAGAAAAAGCTTGTAAGAGGAAGAGTAGTCTAGAACCGAGAAAGGCAGAAACAAATAACCAACAATGGGCGGGTTTCTAAATGTCAGGGGAGTAGACCTTGTGGGTGGGGGAATTTTTTCATTCTGAACTTTAAGTTGCAGCTCCTGGTTGTACAAATTCCCAACCTCTCCCGAGTTGATTATGTGTGCCGCCGTATAAAAGGCGCTGAAATCCAAAACCTCCTTTGGTTTGTATATATTTGAGAGATTTTTTTGAGGAACTAGGTCCAGGAGAAATAAGAAAGTTACCAGGTTTAAAGTAAGAAGAGTTCCCACAGCAATACAAGTTAAAATTTTCATAAAAAAATGAAACTTAACAAAAAACTTTACTAAGAACTTCTTCCCTACTTATTGAAATTATATTGGTTCCCTCAGTGTGTTTTTGCATTTTGGCAGAAGTATTGATCAAAAAGCCCTTTCCGCAGGCTTTTAGCATTTCTACGTCTGATTCAGCATCCCCCATTGCAAGCGATACATTTAGATCTATCCCAGAATCTTGAGCATATTTTCTAACTATAGCCTCTTTTGCGTGTTCTGTTGCCAGATCATTTATAGCCGGACCGGCAAATTTATTTCTCTTAATTGTGAAGTCAAGTCCTAGTGCATCATGTGCGCCAAGGATGTCTTTGATCATTTCAGCAAGAAAGTCGGGCTCATTTGTAACAAGCACTATTAAAAACCCGCTGTCTTTAAGCTTTTCAGTAAGAGGTTTTGCATATTCATAAAACTTGTTGCCAATCTTTTGTGTGAAACTTTGGGTGGCAGCAATAACCTCATCAACCTCTTTGCCAACTAACATGTCTGCAATGCACTCGGACACTTTGGTTGCAGCTTCAATGTAGGAGTAATGCCCAATCTTATAAAGAATGAGAGGCTCATCCATTTTGACAATATCAAGGACAGAAAATACGTCCTGAGATTCAAGCTGCTTAGCCCATTCGTAAAAAAGATAACCGTTGTAGAGAGTTTGATCTATGTCTAAAAAAGCGCCTTTCTTCTGATCCATAAGGCAAATTCTAACATTTAATAGATTTTGAGTCTTTAAAAAGTTTTAAAAAACAGTATAATACTATAAGATTTAATGATGCCGCTATTATAGGATATGTGTTAGCTTAAAGCCGCTAGGACAACCTCCCAAAGTTTGTGGATAAACTGTTTACAACTCTTCTTGATGTTATATATCCTCCAAAGTGTTTGACATGCGGGCGCCTGGGGACCATTTTGTGTTCTGTTTGTATTAAAAGTGCGCCTTTTAATTTTCATCCAAGGTGTGTGATTTGTAATACTTTTTGTCAAAACGGTTTTACTCATGTTGGCTGTTTGACCTTTTTCACTCCGGAAAAGCTGCTTTCCCCTTTTTTATATGAGGGCGTAATTAAAAAGTTAATTGTTTCCTCAAAGTTTGGGCAAATGAGCTTTTATAATCTTGAGCTTTTAACAAAGATAGCTTTGGATTTAACAGCTTGTAGTTTTTTAAAAAATGCTGTCACTCAAGATGCGCTGATTGTCCCTGTTCCTTCTAGCAAGGATCGCTTGCATGCCAGAGGATTTAACCCGGCTGATGTTATAGCCAAAGCACTTTCAGAGCATAAGTTTTGTCCCTTCCTTGTTAGGAAAAAGAAAACTTTGTATCAATCGGAGCTTTCTAAAGCTGCCAGATTTGCCAATGTTGGTGGGGCCTTTGAAGTGCCCTCAGCGTTTTTAGCAAAGCTTAAAGGGCAAGATGTTATCCTTGTTGATGATCTTTGCACAAGCGGGGCAACTTTTATAGAATGTGCCAAGGTATTGAAGGCTGCAGGGGCCCGATTTGTTATGTGCTTCAGTTTGGCCAGAGCCTCTGACTTTATTTACAATAAATAGGTGCAAAACTTTCTAGTTTGTTGTATTTTAGTAAGTAGGAGGTCCTGGATTCAAATTTTCTGTGGAGGGTTGGCAGAGCGGTAATGCAACGGCTTGCTAAGCCGTGCCGTATTTTATGCGGCCACAGGTTCGAATCCTGTACCCTCCGCCAAGGAGTTTAAGATTTATGGATATACTAAAAACAACTTTGAACGCTTTTATCCCCCCCTCAAGAGATATTCCGGTTAAGGAATCTTCCAGGCGTGCTCTTGACAGAAAGACCGTCCCGCCCTCTAGAAGTATTGTTTTGTCCTGGTCTTCCCCTTTAAGGCCTTTTGTGCCCAGAACGCCTGTTTTTTATAAAAGACTTTGGTCTTTGATTATTGTAGTCTCGCTTATTTTGGTGCTTGCTGGACTTCCGCTTTTGGCTGTAGTCATTTTTAGTCTTGGCGTTTTGTACTACGTTTTAACAAATGTGCCCCCTGAAAAAGTAAAACATGAGATAGACAATTACGGGCTTTTTTACCTTGGGAGCCAGTATTATTGGGATGACTTCAAATTTTTCTTTTTCACTAAGGATGCGGGTTTTGACATACTTAACATAGATACAAAAGAGCCTTATCCAGGCAGAATGATGTTGATCTTAGACGGCGTATCTTACGATCAGATAAAGGACATCTTGTCCCAGAACATCTCCATGAGAGAAACCCCACCTGAAACCATGCTAGAAAAAGTGTACAAGAAAGTTTCCTCTAAGCTTTCGTTGGAGTGAGCTCTCCGCAAAGGAATTTTATAAGTCTTCTGTGTTAAACTTCATCTGAAAACCTTGATTGTTATTTGCCTGGCTTTTGCTTGTTTGTGCCCGTAGTTCAGCGGATAGAACGTAGCGTTGCGGACGCTAAAGTCGGGGGTTCAAGTCCCTCCGGGCACACCACATATATCCCATAGCATTGATAATTCTCATATTTTTTGATAAGATAACGAAAACTCGGATAACTATCCTTAGGAGGCATAAATGGGCAAGATTAGCTCATCTTTAGTCCGGTTAGTGCAGGGCTTGATCTTTGTTCTGCTTATTCCGGTAGTTTTGACAATAATCATTGGGAGCCTGATTATAGTAGTCACGCTTTTGGGTTTACTCCTCATGCTGGTTCAGCAGGCTTTGATGGGTAACCCCCTGGTGATGATATATCTCACTGTGCTTGGTTTTTTACTGCTGGCACTTCTCATAATTTCTTTGTGGAAAAGCGCTTAGCAGGGCAGTTGAGTTTGGTTGAACCCGGAATACTTGGGGCAAGACCAACAAGTTGGAGGTTAAGATGGAAGATTTTCTACCAGCTATCTTGCTGGTTGTAGGTTTGGGCATGGCAAACCTCATGGGTTATCGGTTGAGGAGAGAGCGCTTGCTAAAGTGGGTAAAACCACTGTTGGTTCTCTGGATCCTACTCGGACCCATTGTGTACTTAACAAGTCCCGACGAAGGATCTACCTTGTTCGCTCTCGCGCTGTTTTTGAGAGTGATGCTTTTTGGATGGGGTCTGGGGGTTCTATTCATCTGGCTATTCAGAAAGTATTAATGCCAGAGTGACCTTTACTGGTTCCATAAGTAGATCCACCCAAAGGTTGGCGACTTGCCTGTTTCTATATGAAACTAAAGTCGCACATTCTATCAGCCTCTAAACCAATTACTATCAAGCCTTGTCCGGTGAATCTTTTTAATATGCTCCTGTTGAAGCTTTGATTTACCAAAGTAGCCTTTAATTTGTCTGCTGTGCTTACCGTCTTCATAACGCTCAAAAGTTTTAAATAAAAACAACCATTGGGAATAACTTAGTTGTGAGGTTTTAGTAATGCCCTTCAGCTCTTTTTCAATAAGTTTGGTTTGCATGTTGGTAAAAACGGTCCTTAATGTTTTGGAAAGGGATGGGTTTTCTCTGCTTTTAACAAAAGAAATAAAATCCTGATAAGTATTGTTGTCTTCAACATCAGGCGTGTGCTTTTTAATAATCTCAAGCATTACTGCTGTTACTTTGGGGGAAGGCTCAAAATCTGAGGAGTTAAAAGCGTAGTTAATTTTCATAGCAAATAAGTTCTTAAGAAGAAGGGATACTTGGGTTTCTTTTGGTAGCCCCAACAGTTTGTATGCCGCCTCACGCTGTATTATTAAGTGGGAGCTAACGGGCGGATTTTTTGTATTGGTTAGCTTATCAATAATCTGAGCGCTCTTGGAAAAGGGAATATTTGCAAAAACTTTATATTCCTTATCCGGAAGGTTTGCTTTCAGGAAGTCTTTTGGTATAAGAGTTACATTAGAATCCTTTTGAAGTTCCTTTTTTAAAAAAGTGTAAAGGGTGGGGTCGGGTTCATAGGCAATAACCCTCCCGGCTACCTTTGCCAGTTCCAGTGTAATTTCTCCATGTCCTGCGCCTATTTCTACTACCAGATCGGTTGGCAAAATTCCCGACTCCTGCAAAAGATGTTTAACAAGCCTGGAGCTTTTAAGAAAGTTTTGAGAATAGGTTAAAGAATTTTGCTTGCCTACACGTAACATATACACCTCCAATAACTTTATTATAGGTTAAAACTACCCAAAACCAAAAACCCTCTTCCCTTTCATTTATCAAAAGAGCTACCATGTAACATATATATTGCAAAGATGCCTAATAAAGATGCACTTCAACAACTAAAGGAGTTAGCACAAAGGACTCTCAAAGAAAATGTTTTGACCGGCTTTGAGGATAGTGGCTATACCGCAGCCTCCGGTAAAATGAAACTAAATGGAGAAAATGAGGAGAGATTTTTATACCCTTTTCAATGGTTGTGGGACACTTTTTTTATAGCTGCCTGGAATTTAAATACAGATCAATCATTAAAGGACGTGCAAAAGTTTTTGAATGCCCAACAGGCAAACGGTTTTTGCGGACACATAAGATACAACAGAGACATACTAAAAAAGAAGGAGTATTTCCCCCCCCCGGAAATATATTACAAAACCGGCTCTCTACCGGAAAGCGGAGAAATAATTTCAAGAATTACACAACCGCCAAACATGGGTTATGGTCTTTTGGAGTTGGCAAAAAAGCTTTCTTTCACAGATGCTACCAAGAACCTTTTCACGGAATTTTTCTACAAGGTTTTCAACTATCATAACTATATCTATGCCAACCGTGTGTTTGAAGGTTGTGTGGTTACAATCCACCCTTGGGAAGCGGGAGATGACAACTCTCCAAAGTGGGATAGACTTTATGACCGGATAAGAGTTGATAGTGCTACGCTGGGAAGTCTCACCGAGTTAATGGAAAACTGGCTTAGAAAAATTGAAATAAAATATGAAAGAGTTGATACAAAAATAATTGCTCCCAGCCAGAGACCGGTTGACCCGCATTATGATATTTACCTTTTGTTAATTTATCTATATGGAATCTGGGGTTGGGATGAGAAAACAATCCTTAAAAAATCGCCCTTTAGAGTTCTTGACCCTATGACAAACGCAATCCTTTTAAGGTCAAATAGTTCTCTTCTTGAACTTTACAATTTACTGGGACTAACTGATGGTGTGCTTTTAGGAAAGTTAAAGCAATGGCTTAACGTCACAAAAAAAGGTCTTGATAATCTTTGGTCTGAAAAACATGGGATGTATTTAACAAAGGACTTGTTTGATGGGACTTTGATTGAAGTTGAAACGGTGTCAGGTTTAGCTCCAGTGTTTAGCAGGGAAATTTCTAGAGAAAAAGCTTTAGCAATTGAGGGCAAGATAGCTCTTTTGAGAAAAGATTCAAGAATTAAGCACATTATTCCAAGCACCTTTCCAAGTGAGGGTCCTGCCTTTGAGCCTAATAGATATTGGAGAGGTCCCATATGGATAATCACAAATGAGCTAATTTCAGATGGGCTTGATCACTATGGGTTTAAAGATGCCTCAAAGTTAATTAGGGAGGATAGCCTAAGTCTTATAATAAACTCTCTTGATATTAATGGGGGTTTTTACGAATATTTCAATCCCATTAATGCCTCTGCCTTAGGTTCCGCAAAACAATCTTGGACAGCAACAGCAACACTTAAAATCATTGAACCTTAATTTGTTAATTATTGAAGCCAGTGTGATAATCAGATAAAACTTGAAGGAAAGGAGGCAAAGAAATGCCCAAAGCTTTATCAGAAAGGGTTTGTGAGTTTCTAGAGGGAAAAACAGAGCCCCGCCTCTACATAACAGCGTGCCATAGCCATGAGGAGGAAAGATGAATACCACAGTGATTTTACTTGTTGTTGTGGTGGTGGTCCTGACTTTGGGGTCAACACTACTTGTGTTTGTGGCTACAATGAGAAGTAGTCAAATTAGCCAGAAGCACGACTCTGATTAAGACAAGTCAAGCAGAGGAGGTTTTGAAGGCGTGTTTCTTGCCATCAGAACCTCCCCACCGTCTTCTTGAGAGACTTTTTAGAAATTCAAAACTTTAAGTGCTGCTAACGCTATAGCAAAATACACAACCAGGCTTAATAAATCCTGAATAATTGTTGCCAAAGGACCGCTGCCAATTGCCGGGTCCATTCTAAGTTTTCTAAAAATTGTTGGAATTACAATAGCTACAGGGGATGAAATTGCAGTATTGATAAGCATTGTCATACCTATAATCAAAGAGCTAATAAGCTCTCCCTTCCACAAATAAGAAAGTACGCCAAACACCAGTCCAATCACCCCTCCCAGCAAAAGTGCAGTAAGGAAATCTCTTAGAACATAGTTTAAAATATTTAGATCGTCCTTGAGTGCAAGAGTTCTGATGAAAAGAGTTTCAGTTTGAGTTCCTACGGCATCGCTCATATATACAATTGCCGGAATAAATAAAGCTAAAGTTATATTTTGCTCAATAGTTCCTTCAAAAAATCCTACCACTCTTGCGGAAAAAACTCCCCCAACGGCTCCAAGAAAAAGCCAAGGGAGTCTGGCCACAAAAAGCTTTCCCAGGGAACCGTTTACAACCAGATCATACAAAGATTTCCCATGCACAATCCCGCCGTGCTCAAAGTGCTTGCTTGAAAAAAATGCGGAAGCAAAATGCAGAATGGTATCTGATGTTAAAACTCCCAAAAGAGTCCCGTCCTTGTTGATAACAGGCAAATCCGTTATACCCTGATGAAGTGATATTGCGGTAGCCTTTTCAAGAGTAGTGTGGGCAAAGCAGTGCTTAACATTTCTTATAACATGATGATTTACCATCTCATCATCTTTTAATGCAAGAAGAGTGTGTAGAGAAATAAGACCAGTTAATTTTTTGTTTGCGTCTTCAAAGTATACATAATTGAGCTTTCTGTATTGTTGAGGGCGGTTAATGACAAAGTTTTTTATTGTGCCAACCCTATCATTTATTGAAAATATTGGGACTTCCAATGTGATATGTTTTTCAACCGGGCTTTGTGGTGTGAGAGTTTCATGAAGCATAGGGGTATTATACATTTTTTGTTTGAGCGATTATTTAGTAATATTGCATAAGCTTAGGATGAAAGGAGAAAGCACAAGATGGAGTATTTGAATGATCTTACCTGGCGAGAGATTGCAAAAATATGTCCCGTTGAAACAGAGTTGAAAGATGATCTGCATGATACGCCCAAGTATGTTAAGGGTGAGCTTACAGCAGAGAAGGATGGTGCATTCACTAAATTCACACACCCAGGATTTTGGGGGGATTTTGGTCTTACCATTCCTGATTCTGATCTTGGCAAAAAACCGCGGGATAAAAATATCACGTTTGGGTAAGTTTGGTTTGCTTTTTGGGAAGGTGGTTTCTGAGTAGGCTGCCTTCCCTAAATACTTGCTGTAGAAGTTTTATAATTTAAAGAACCAGACCAGATTACTATAAACTCTGGAGGGGTAGCCAAGCGGTCATACGGCGACGCTCTCGAAAAGCGTTCTGGGACCAGTCCCAACGTGGGTTCGAATCCCACCCCCTCCGCCACGCTGGCTCGCCAGACGATTTTTGGGGAAATTTCAAACCGGGGCGAAAGTGTAAAATATGCGCTACTATTAAAGGGTTAAAAACATTGGCTAAAAAACTATGAAAACTCTTAAATGTGATTTATGTGAAGTAACGGCTAAAGGTGAAACATTCGAAGATTGGATGGAAGCACTTAAGCCTCATTACTTTGTTGCTCATGCTGAGGTAATGAAGAATTCTAATCATACTAAGGAGGACTTGGAGAAATGGATGACTGAAAATAAGGCAAGGTTTGATGCTGCCTAAAACCTAATTATAGGGTACACATAAACAACACAACACCAATTATGGAACAACCAAAAAGATGGCTCAATATGAGTTGGAAGCTCATGGTTGCATACGGAGTATTTTTCATAGCCCTATCTATTCTTGAAGAGCTTCTTGAGTCACACCGCTTATATTAGACCAATTTTTCTTTTTACTGTAAAATACACCCGCCTCAAAATCTTAAGAAGAAAGGGTTTGTTTTAAATGGTTGCGTTCAAAGATGTGGAGAGTTTTTCCCAATGGTGGGATGGTACGGGACCCTACGCTGGAAAAGGTGCAAACATGTCGGAAAGAAAGCAGATTGCAACACAAACCTCTTTAAAAGAGGGGGTGGCCAAAAAAAGCTGGGGCGAAATATTTAAAACAGATCAGGAAGCTTTATTCAAGGCCATGCAGGCTTTAACTGGCTGATTTCTTTCCAAAAGGCGTGAGGTTTTATTTCTTCACGCCTTGACTGTTTTTGTGTTTTTTTTGAGAAGTAAAGTCTTCTTCACTAGACTTGCACCTTTCTCACCGCTACACTTTGAAATCATGAACAATGAATTACATCAAGTACAAATAAGCATTTTAAAGGAATTACTGTTTAACAACGGTACCAATTTTGCCTCGCTTAACAGGCTTGGGTTAACAAGTGACCATTTTACTTTTCACATTAAAAAATTAATAAAAGAAGGTTTGGTTGAGAAGAAAGCCAGACGCTACCTTCTTACTCTAAAGGGAAAAGCTTTTGCAAGTACAATTGATGTTGATGCTCTAAAGCTTGAGAAATTTGGCAGGCCCGGTGTTGCAATTACGGCAAAAAGAACAGTCGATGGCAAAACACATCTTTTATTTCACCAAAGATTAAAGGAGCCCTTTTATGGTTATTTTGGATTTGTGAACGGAAAAATAAGGTTTGGTGATACAACTGAAGAGACCGCTGTGAGAGAATTTAGAGAAGAGACAGGTCTTAAAGGCGAGCCCAAAAACATTTGTGTATACCATAAACTCAGAGGTCCCAGTAGGCGGGAAATACTCCTTGATAACTTTTTCTTTGTGTATCTTATGCTTGATCCTGAGGGGGAACTAAGAGATTCAAATGAAGGGCGGAATTTTTGGTTTACCCCGGAGGAAGCAACCAAACTTCAAATGTATACCGGAATGCAAGAGCTTATTGCTATTGTGATGAAGGAAACTCAAAACCCTTATTTTGAGAGGTATTTCATGGAAACTAAAATTTAACAATGACAAATTCTAAAGTTTTACCCAGAATTTTGAAGTTGTACAGACTTTTTACTGAAGGCCAAATTAAAACTTTGGCACAACATGAGGTCAATCCCGGGTTTAGTAAGGAAGATAGGTTAAATTATATCTATTTTACACTGCCTGTCTGTTTAAACTTTCAAAGAAGCTCCCCTGCTATGTGGCAGTCGGCTCTTAAAACTTGGAATGATGAAAAAACCAATTATTTATTTTATCCTGAAAAAATAGTGGAGACCGAATGGGTTAAGATTCAAGCAGATCTTTTAAAACACAAACTCGCTCTGCAAAAAAATAAACATACAGATATTTGGGTAAAGATATCTACTACTCTAAACACCCATTTTGGGAATGACCCAAGAAACATTTTGATTAAAAATGGGTTTGACGTAAGTAGAATCCTAAAGTTTATTCAAGGTGAAAAAAAAGAGTGGTTCCCTTATTTAAAAGGCCTTAAAATGGCAAATTATTGGCTTTACATACTAAATAAATATACAAATGCAAATCTAAAAAACATGCACCTTATTTCAATAATTCCAGATACGCACGTAATTAAAAGTTCTATTAAGTTAGGTTTAATCAAGGACTCAGATCCAAAAGCGGCGGTTGAAGCCTGGAGCAGGTTACTCAAGGATTCTCCCATTACACCGGTTGAAATGCACTCTGTGCTGTGGAACTGGAGCCGCAACAACTTTATGCCAAAGGTCTGATTCTAAATCAAGTTGGATACAGGTATAATTCTCCCATGCGTCAGATTTATTTAATCAGGCATGGCAATGCGTATGACAAAAGCTGGAAGCAGCTTCCTAACTCTCCGCTAAACAAAAACGGTATTGAGCACGCTGAAGCTATGGCCAGGCGCTTCAAAGATTTTAAAATTCAGGAAGTTTACTCAAGCACAATGGAGAGGGCTAAAGACACCTGCCAAACATTTTTAACATACCACCCGGGAGTTACCCCAAAGTATGAGGATAGTCTAAGAGAAGTTGTGGATGAGTATTTTGCAAACGATCATGATAAGTTAATTTATTTGATAGACAAATTTATACCTATTAAACAGCGAGTATTTGACAACTTTAAAAGTTTGGTAGAGGGTTCCAAAGGAGAAAATGTTTTTATCTTTACGCATGGCCACTTCATTCGGTTTGTTGTACTTGGAATTTTGAGAGGAGACGTACTTGGCTTTTTCAATATGAATGTGGACTTTGCCTCGGTTACTGTTGTAAGAATAAAAGACAATGGAAACTTGGAGCTTGCTGTTTTTAACGATTGCAGCCATACAAACGGTTTAGACTACGGTTGCAGTTGGTGTTAGTTTTATATTTTCCCTATTTACTAAACTGCTTTGATTCTGCTACCGGATTTGGAATTCTGAACAAGTGAAAGTTTATATATATTTATGCTTTTTGATTCAGAGCTAAATAACTTATTATTGGTATAATTCTTGTACTTTTGGATTGGGTTGTGGAGGGGTCGCATAGAGGCCTAGTGCGCAGACCTGGAAAGTCTGTTGGGGTGAAAGCCTCACGCGGGTTCGAATCCCGCCCCCTCCGCCAATTTTCATTTTCAAAATAATTGACTGAAGCGTTTGCAAAGCCCTTTTCAAGAAAACGTTAGGTAAATACTCGGTTTTCTTTATTTTTAATCCTGTTTTATCATTCACTTACATCTAAAACAAAGGAGATTGACAATGGAAGACATATCTGAGCCAGAGCTGATGGTAGTATTAACCCCAGGCCCCCTTGCAAGATTTTGCTCACTTCTTAACCTGATGGTAGCAGTAGGCGCTTTTTTCTGGGGCCAACAAGCTCTTTTTTATGTTGCTGGGGCAAATGTGTGCCTGTGGTTGTGGCTTGTGAGATTTAGGATTCCGGTAGAAAGGAAGTATGGGATTGAAGTAATTGTGTGGTCAAATTTGGGTGTTCTTTCTGCTCTTTCACGGCCTTTCTACCAGGACTATTATGTTACCAGGTCGTGGCGGTACTGGGTTGTGTTGGTGTTTAGCTTTCTACACACCATGATTAGCCTGCTCGCAGCCGCTTTCCTGATATACACAATCCTAACTTGATAGCTACTTGTCCGCGTCTAAATACTCGGGGTTTGTTATACGCATAGCAAACCCCGGGCGTTTCCAGTTTAGTGTTGTGAGCTTGGTGCTTAAATGTTATATCTAGCCAATGGAGGATTCTAAGCTTACAGAAATTAAAGAGCGAATAAACATAGTAGATCTAATAGCTTCCTACATGGCTCTTACCAAAGCCGGGAAGAATTATAAAGGCTTATGCCCTTTTCATGGAGAGAAAACCCCTTCATTTATGGTCTCGCCGGAACTGCAGATTTTCAGATGCTTTGGCTGTGGAAAGGGTGGAGATATTTTTGCTTTTATCAAGGAAATTGAAGGTATAGACTTTTTACCCTCTCTTAAACTTTTGGCAAATAAAGCAGGCGTGGAAATTGATATACAGGACCAAAAAAAAGAAAAATCCAGAAAAGACAGAATTATTGAAATAAACCACATGGCGTCCGAATTTTATCATTTCATTTTGACAAAACATAAACTTGGGGAAAAGGCGCTTCTTTATATTAAAGAGGAGAGAGGACTTAGAGATGCAGATATTATCCAATTTAATCTTGGTTACGCGCCAAATTCCTGGAACAGCCTGAGCAAGTTTTTAATGGGTAAAAAATTTAGGATTGAAGATATTATTGCTTCCAGTATGGGAGTTGTTTCTGAGGGTAGGGGCGGCTGTTACGATAGGTTTAGGGGAAGACTTATGTTTCCTATCAAGGCTCTTTCAGGAGATGTTGTGGGTTTTACCGCAAGAAGCATGGATGGTAGCGAGCCCAAATACATGAATACTCCTGAAACAGACGCCTTTAACAAAAGCGCAATTTTGTATGCTTTGGAAAAAGCCAAAGTTGAAATTAAACGGGCAGGGTATGTTCTTCTTGTGGAAGGGCAAATGGATGTGATTGCCGCCCATAAAAATGAGATAAGAAACACTGTTTGTACCGGGGGAACAGCTCTTACAAATCTTCAGCTTGAAACTCTTAAAAAATTTACAAAAGATATTTACTTTTGCTTTGATGCAGACTTTGCAGGCATGAATGCTGCGCAAAGAGGGATTGAACTTGCTGAAAAACTGAACTTTAATTTAAGAGTTGTTATCATCCCAAAACCCTACAAAGATATAGACGAGTGTCTGCGCAAAGAACCTGATAAATTCAAAGAAAATCTCTCAAATGCATTGCCTGTTTATGATTTTTACATTCTTCATGCCTTTGGAAAGTTTGATAGAAAAGATTCTATTGGAAAAAAGAAGATTTTGGAATTTTTAGCGCCTCTGCTTAGTGTTATTCAAAACCCTGTGCTCAAGGACTATTATGTTAACAAGCTGTCTCAAGATTTAGCTATTTCTGAGAGTGCTATTGGCTCAATTTTTGAGAGAAGCAGCAGTACTGCACGCCCTTTTAAAGTGGGAAAAGAGCCTGATGACGCAGTTTTTGGGAAGTTAGGGGCTTTGTCAGGGGTTCCTCTGGAGGAATACATGATTGGCCTCATCCTAAAAGCCCCACTTGACTTAGCTCAAACAAACCTATATAAGTTGGGACAACGGGATTTTACAGATTCACAGATCGGGGCGGTTTTTACAAAACTAAAGAGCTATCTCCTAGGCAGGAAAAAGAAATTTGAGATAAAATATTTCTTGGCCCGTCTTGAGGATGAAAGCCTTGTTCAAAGAATTGAAAAACTATACCTATCCGATGTAGGCAGTTCCCAAGATGAAGAGAAGTATGGGGGTGAGCTCTCCCAAACTCTAAGGCGCTTAAAGAGCGAAACGGCCAAAAGAGAGCTAAAAGATCTTTCGGCTAGAATAAAAGAGGCCGAAGCCTTGGGAGATTCAGGGGAAGTTGATCGGCTTCTTTCCGAGTTTAAAGAAATTTCCGAGAGGTTGACGTAATTATATGAAAAAACTGCAGAAAGGTAAGATTTTTGAAAGAAAACAACTTAAGATTGAAAAACAGGAAGTTGGGGGGGTTGTAGGAGCTAAAAAGTTTCCCCCAGAAAAGAAAAAAGGGGCACCTGTTAAAGAGCTTTCCGCAAAAGCACCCAAAGTTGAGAAAGTTGTAGAGGTTAAGCTCAAGCCTGTTAAAGCTGATGCCAAAAGAACAGCAATCTTAAAAAAACTTGTAGCAAAAGGCAAAAAACAGGGTTTCCTGACTCAGGAAGATATTTTGGATTTATTCCCTGAGGCTGAGGAAAATGTGATTGAGCTTGATAATCTTTATCAAAAACTTGCCGAGCTTAAAATTGATGTTTTTGACAGTAATGTAGTTGAAGAGTCGGAACCGGAAGAAGTTGCAGAGCTGGAAATGACTATTACAGCAGATAAAGCCACTTCTACAGATCCTGTTAGGATGTACTTGCGGGAAATTGGGAAAGTGAAGCTTTTAACAGGGCCTGAGGAGGTAACTCTTGCTAAAAGAGCGGAAAAAGGGGAAAAAGAGGCGGTAGACAGACTTATTGGTGCCAATTTAAGACTGGTTGTTTCTATTGCAAAAAAATATATGGGAAGGGGTTTACCTTTTTTGGATCTGATTCAGGAAGGGAATATTGGTTTAATGAGAGCCGTTGAAAAATTTGACTGGAGAAGGGGTTTTAAGTTTTCTACCTATGCTACTTGGTGGATTAGGCAGGCTATAACAAGAGCTATTGCGGATCATGCTAGGACCATCAGAATTCCGGTCCACATGATAGAAACAATAAATAAATTCAAAAGAGTTCAGAGAAAGCTGGAACAGGAGTTTGAAAGGCCTCCAAAGCCTGAGGAAATTGCCAAAGAAATGGGTATTGAGGTTGAAAAAGCCAATGAAATAATAAAAATTTCCCAAGAACCCACCTCAATTGAAACTCCGGTTGGGAAAGAGGATGATTCAAAACTTAAAGAATTTATTCCTGATACAGACATGGAAACGCCTTTTGAGGCAGCAAGCTATGAGCTTTTAAAGGGTCATTTGGATGAGGTTTTGCAAACTCTTAACCCCAGGGAGCAGAAAGTATTGGAGCTTAGATTTGGTCTTAAGGATGGGCGCCCAAGGACTTTGGAAGAAGTTGGGAAAGAGTTTGGGGTAACAAGAGAGCGCATAAGGCAAATTGAGGCAAAAGCTTTGAGGAAATTAAGACACCCTTCAAGAAGCAAGAAACTTAGGGATTACCTTGGTTAAATGAAAATAGGTCTTTTTACAGATACATATCATCCCGATGTAAATGGAGTTGTAATCTCCGTTGATTATTCTGTTAACCAGTTTAAAAAGTTGGGCCATGAGGTATATGTTGTTGCGCCTTCAATCAAGGGTGTTTTGGATGATCCCAAGCATGTTTTTAGAATTCCGGCAATTGAAGTCTATTCAAAATATGACATCAGAGCCTCCTTTCCACTTCCTAATAAAGATGTCAGGAATCTTTTAAACATTGACTTTGATATTATTCATGCGCATTCGTGTGGAACTGTGGGTTTTTTTGGTTATCAGCTGGCAAAAATAAGACGTGTTCCTTATGTATTTACTTATCACACTCTTTTTTCCGAGTATGTTTCTCACATTTTTGGGGGGAAGCTTTTAACTCCCAAAATGGTCAGGTGGTTCAGCAAGTTTTACTGCAATCTATGTGATGTAGTAGTTGCCCCCTCAGAGAAAATTGAGACTCTTTTAAAGAAATGGGAAATAGAAAAACCCATTCATATTGTGTACACTTGCGTTGATTTAAATAGATTTACTGAAGGAAAAACAAATTATTTATTTGAAAAAGGCTATGTTTTGGAAGAGGATGTGGTTCTTTTGTATGTTGGAAGGTTGAGTAAGGAGAAAAATGTAGGCTTTTTGATAGAAGCCTTTGCAAAAGTTGCCAAACGGGTTGACAGGGCAAAACTTGTGGTTGTTGGTAATGGCACCGAACGGGAAAATTTGGAGAAAGTGGTTTTGGAGTTAGGTTTGTCTAAGAGGGTTGTATTTACAGGTATTATTCCCAACTCCCAACTGGAAAAAGTTTATAAAAGTTCCCACATCTTTGTTATGGCCTCCTTAACGGAGGTTCATCCAAGGGTTGTAATTGAAGCGGTAGCCTGCGGCCTTCCGTGTGTTGTTGTAAAGGATGTTTCAAATCAGTCTATTGTGGTGAATGGTACTAATGGTTTTTCAGTTAAACACTCCCTAGATAAATTCTCTGATGCCTGTGTAAAGCTTTGTACAGACGCTCCTTTAAGAAAGCGAATGGGTCAAAACGGAAGAAAGCTGGCTGAACAGAAGTTTTCTCAAACAAAGCAGGCAAAAACGCTCTTAACTATATACAAAGCACTGATAGGTTAACATTCATTTAGTCCTTTTGGTAGAACCTGGGCACAATCAATAAAGCCTTGGATTTGTTATTATTGATTTATGCCCTCAAACCTTCCACGGCACTTATCAAGAGACCTTACAAAAATTCTTTCTAATAAATTAGTTCAGCTTACTCTTGTTTTATTTTTTGTATTTCTTATCATCCCTTTTCTTTTTGCTATAGCTCTTGATGTTAAGCCTTCACAGGACATTACTTATGGGGCTAATTTTTCACCTGAATATGCCCAGTTTCTAACTGGAGACTGGAAAAAAGTTTATCTGGCTCTGCTAGATGATCTTAAAGTTAACAATCTAAGGCTTGTTGCGTACTGGAGCAAAATTGAGAAGGAAAGAGGTATTTATGATTTTTCAGAGCTTGATTGGCAGCTTACTGAAGCTAAAAAAAGAAATGTAAGTGTTGTTTTGGCTCTTGGTAGAAAAGTACCAAGATGGCCGGAGTGCCATTTGCCTAAATGGGCTAAGAAGTTATCTGACCAGGAACAAGAAAAAAGACTTCTGGAACTTCTCAAAGTAGAGGTTGAACACTTTAAAAACTATGACAATATAAAAATCTGGCAAGTTGAAAACGAGCCATATTTTCCTTTTGGAGAGTGTGACTTTCCTAGATGGGAATTTGTCAGAAGTGAGGTTAATCTGGTTCGCTTACTAGATTCCAGACCAATAATTGTGCAGGACAGCGGTGAGGGGGGCTTTTGGCTGCCAACCTATAAGCTTGGTGACTACCTTGGGATTAGTATGTACAGAAGAATCTGGTATGACTTCTGGGGGGTAATTTTTGGGAAGCACATCTTTTTTACTTATCCCTTATCCCATTGGTCCTATCCCTTAAAAGCCAGAATACTTGGAATACCTCTTGATAAAGTAGTTGTTCTTGAGCTTCAGGCAGAGCCTTGGGGGGATGGTGCTGTTAATGAGTTAACTTTGGATGTGAAAGATAGAACCATGTCTAAGGATAAGTTTTTTGAAACAATGAGCTATGCTCAAAAAACCGGAATCGGCGCGTTTTATTTTTGGGGTGCTGAGTGGTGGTACTGGGAAAAGGAGTTTAACAACGAGCCTTTTTTCTGGAACGCATCAAAGGCTTTTTGGAAATAAATTTTAAAAGAAGGCCTGCTTACAAAGATGGAGGGATGAGTATGCGGTGAACATAGTTTCCTCCCAAGTGAATTTTTGTGATATATAATAACTATAGAGTTTTTAGTATGACTTTAAAAGCAGGTGGTGAAAGTTTAAGAAAAGATTTTTGCATAATGTGCGGAGGGGAAGTTAAAGGCTTTAAGTGTGAGTCCTGTGGGGTTGAAACGGAAGCTTATGATGCTAATCATGTGTGCGGGGCAAGATTTCTGCTTAGAAAATGTGCAAAGTGTAACGAGCCGGAAACCAAGTGTTTTTGTGAGCAAAATGTGTCTCATAACTTTTGGGAGAATTCTTTCTAATCTCAACCTAATTTAACCTTTTGCGCACATTATCTTTTAGTCTATACTTTCAGCTATGACCTTGCCAGTTGTGATACCAAGCAAACCAAAAAACAAAGTATTTATAGGCGTTGCCTGGCCGTATGTGAATGGGGATCTTCACATAGGGCATTATGCAGGTTATCTTTTGCCCTCAGACATTTGCGCAAGATATAACAGGCTGCGTGGGAGAGACGTCTTAATGGTTTCGGGTTCGGATTGCTTTGGAACTCCCATAACGGTAGAGGCGGACAAAAGTGGCAAGACACCAAAAGAAGTAGTTGCCGGTTATCACGCCAGAGATGTGGAGCTCTTTGACCTTCTTGGACTCTCTTATGACCTTTACACAAAAACCGACACGGAAAACCACAAAAAGGTGACTCAAGACATTTTTCTAAAGCTTTTGGAAAAAGGTTATATCTTTAAAGGTGTTTCTATGCAGTACTACTCCAATAACGAGAACAGGTTTTTGCCCGATCGCTACGTTGAAGGAAAGTGCCCAAAATGCGGTTTTGATGGTGCTCGAAGTGACCAGTGTGAGAAATGTGGGGCGGTTCTTGATCAGGGGGAACTTTTGAAGCCTGTGAGCAGGGTATCCGGAAGTCCTGTTGTGCTAAAAGAATCCGAGCATTATTTTTTAGACTGGCCTCTCTTTCAGGAATTCTTGGAAGAATATGTTGAAATGCCGCATCTTCATGAGCTTGGCTGGCGCGATTGGGTGTTTAACGAAACATTGGGTTGGTTAAAGCAGGGTCTTAAAGCAAGAGCAATTACCCGTGATCTTGACTGGGGTGTTGAACTTCCGCTTGATAGAATTCCCAACGATCAAAAGATTTCAGGCATAGAAAACAAAAGAATTTATGTGTGGTTTGATGCTGTAATTGGTTACTTATCTGCAAGTATTGAGTGGGGTGACCTCTTAAAAAAAGGCGATTGGAGGAAGTTTTGGTTTGGCGGGGATTCAACACATTATTACTTTATGGGTAAAGACAACCTCATTTTCCATACACTTTTTTGGCCGGGACAGCTTCACGGGTATGATGAGAAGCTGAACCTCCCCAACTTTTTTGCAATCAATCAGTTTTTAAACCTTGAAGGTAAAAAGTTTTCTAAGAGCAGAGAGGTCATTGTTGACACTAGATATGCTGTTGAGAAGTATGGCAATGACATTTTACGTTTTTATCTTTGTTTGATAATGCCGGAAAATTCCGACGCTAATTTCTCTTGGGAGGATTTTTACCAGAAAGTTAACAATGTTCTTATTGGAAACTTTGGAAATCTGATAAACCGGGTTCTAACGCTTGCAAAAGATGTTGATTTTTTGCAAGGGTCTTATGAGGTCGACACCACCGTTTTTGAAAAAGTAAAAGCAGCTTATGAAAACGCCTGTAATCATTTGGACCATTGTGAATACAAAAGCTACCTTGAAGCTGTTTTAAAACTGTCTTCTTTTGCAAATGAGTACCTGACGAGCAAAGAACCGTGGAAGAACAAAGATAATAAAAAGGCCTATGATACTGTTGTAAAAAATCTAACCTTTGCGGTCTTGGTCCTTACCGATCTTTTGCTTCCTTTAATTCCTGATACGTGTCAAAAAGTTTATGCCATGCTTTCTATACAAAAGCCGGATTGTTGGAAGGACGTCTTAACTCGATCAAAAGATCTTAGGGTGGTAAAAGTGTCTGAAGCAAAGCCTCTATTTAAGAAAATTGAAAAGGGGGTTATAGATGAGGAAAAATCAAAAGTAGCTTTGGTTTAAAGGTTTTATTGGGCTAGATCGTCTAAATCATCAGAAAAATCGTCGGGATTTGTATTTTCCATGGTGTTATCAAGTGCCTCCAGCTCTTTCTCCAAATCTTCATCTTTCAAAGTTGTTGAGGCGCCCAGGTCGGTATCTACATCGGGTTGCAGAAGTTCAAGGTTGGAATCAAGGTCAAAGTCAGTAAAATCCTCTTCGGTTATGAAAGATTCGTCCGTAGCGTTAGCGACTTCTGGTGCTGTAGTCTTATTCTGCCCTTTGAGGGAGAAGAGCCCCATTATCGCTATAATCGACACAAAAACAAGTAAAAATTTAAATTTCATATTACAATCACAACGCTTAATTATTCTGTGGTCGTGTTTTTTAGCTGTTGCCTCAATGCCTTTAGGTCCTCTTTGATTGTTTGGGTATAGAAGTGCCTTATATCCTTGGCATCTTCATGAACTTTTTTCATAGCCTCTCTTGCCTCAGAAAGAGCTTGTTTGAATTGCCCCTCGGAGTTACCGCAGGCAAATGCCTTTGTATCTCGCAGTTCTTTAATGTAATTTGCATAGTCTGTCGCAAATTTTTTGATCTTCTCGTCAAGCGTGGCAAGATCGGCTTCAAGCTTAGATGTGTTAAGACCTTTGGCTTTTGCCCGATCTATAAAATTCTTTATTTTATCTTTAAGGAGATTATAGCGCTCAATATGTCTTGCTTTGTTTTGATCAAAAGCATTAATCTTTGTGTCTATTCTCTTTGTTGCAACATCGCACTTATTCTCAACGAACTGCTCTTTAAGTTCTTTTTTTTCCTGCTTGAAGTTTTCTTTATTTTGCTGATACTCATCTTTTTTTTGTTTTCTTAAATCAAGAAAATTTTTAAGTTTTTCTTTCCAGCTTGGAGGTGCGGGTTTTGTGGATTCTGTACTATCTTGAGCATCAGATCCCTCTTTAGCATATGATGCTCCCGGAAACATCACAATTGTAATGGTGACGGTTATAAGAGCTGCAAGTAATCTAAGTTTCATATTTCCTCCTCTGCTAAGATTATAATCTAATTAGTCAATGTTGAACAGACTAATATAGTGTAAAGCACAAATTAAAAAGTAATTGAGCGAAGATTCACATTCAAAATCTCCGCTCAGTTGCTAATAAGTATCCTTCCAATTTTTTCAACCTTGAAGGTTTTTCTCCTACCGTTTCCGGCAGCTGCTAGGACTATCAACCCATCAACCCAGCCTCCTTGGATAAAATGCATCTCAAGTGCAGTATTCATGAGTTTACAGGGGGCTTCCCCCACTTTGTATTTGACCCCGTCTACAGTAATTTCAACTTCGGGTTCTATTAATACAATTGTAACGGTCATGTTTATCTGATCCTTTCTTAAATTGAATATACCTTATAGGTTTCCAATTTGGTACTCCTTTTATGGGATTTGTTAAAATGGTCCTATCATGAATGATCAGTTTTCAACTCCAATGATGAAGCAGTACCAGGACATTAAAAAAAGATATCCTGATTGTTTGCTTTTTTTTAGACTAGGAGATTTTTATGAGATGTTTCTGGAGGATGCAAAGAAAGCCTCATCAGTTCTTGATATTACGCTAACCAGCCGTTCGCGCGGAAAAGATGGGAGGATACCAATGTGTGGAGTTCCCTATCACGCTGTAGATTCATATCTTGCAAAGCTTGTAAGAAATGGCTTTAAAATCGCAATTTGCGAACAGCTTGAAGATCCTTCAAAAGTCAAAGGACTTGTTAAAAGGGATGTTGTAAGGGTTATTACTCCTGGTACTATTCTTGATGAGCATATTCTGGACAAAAATAAAAATAACTATGTGTGTAGTATAGAAGTAAAAGGCGTGTTTTTAGCCATTGCTTGTGCAGATATTTCTACCGGGGATTTTTTTGTTTCCCAATGGGAAACTGCCTCACCGTTTGAATCGCTGAAGAATGAGCTTGCCAGGCTAAATCCTTCAGAAGTCTTGTTACACAAAGAAAATTATGAGAATTCTGAGCTTCTTAAAACTATTAGGGAGGCCTGTGATGGGAGCATTTTCCCTTTTTCCGATTGGGAGCTTTTTGTTAACAGAGCCCAAGAGCATTTAATAAACCATTTTAAGGTAGGGTCTCTTCTTGGCTTTGGTTTGGAGGGTAAAGAGTATGCAGTCAGAGCTGCTTCAGTGCTTTTGGGTTATCTTAAATATACCCAAAAAGACAAAGTTTATCAGATAAGAGAATTAAAATTATTGGGAGGCCATGAGTTTATGAGCCTTGATAAAGCCACAATTGTTAATCTGGAACTTTCTTCAACAATAAGAGATAGGGAAAAGCGTGGAACTCTGTTGGAAGTTATTGATGGCTCGCTTACTTCAATGGGTGGCAGAAAACTAAGAGAATTAATGTTTAAACCTCTGCTTAATAAGAAGCACATTATTGATAGGCATGCCTGTGTTGAAGAATTGGTAAAAAAAGCTTATTTAAGAGCTAAACTTAAAGATCTTTTGTCTCAGGTAGGTGACGTTGAGCGTATTATTGCTAGGGTCTCCGCTCTTTTATGCGGACCAGCGGATCTAATTTTCTTGAAAGCCTCTCTTGTCAAAATTTTGGAAGTCAAAGAGTTATTAAAGGATTGTAAATCCAACCTTTTCAAGCACTTGCAAAAGGAAATTGATGCAAACTTAGCTACACTTATTGAAAAAATAGAAAGCACGCTGCTTGAAGAACCTCCTTTTGATTCTAAGTCAGGAGGCTTTGTGAAAAGCGGAGTCAATGTGAAACTTGATACGCTTAGAACAAAAATCAAAGGCAGCAAAGAATTTATTGCTTCTTTGGAAGCAAAAGAGAAAGCAAGAAGTGGAATAAATTCTTTAAAAGTTAGGTTTAACAAAGTTTTTGGTTATTATATTGAGGTTAGCAAGACCAATGCAGAGCATGTGCCTTCTGATTACCTGAGAAAACAAACGCTGGTAAATGGGGAACGATTCATAACTGAAGAGCTTAAAAAACATGAAGAAATAATCTTATCTGCTCAAGAACAAATGGAGGAAATAGAATACACCATTTTCAAAAGTCTTTGCGGGGGTATATTGGAGAAATGCTTGGTTATTAAGAAGGCTTCATCGGCTGTAGCACTTTTGGATTGTTTGTTATCTTTTGCAAAGTTAGCTATCAGTTTTGATTATGTCAGACCAAGTATTCAAAACAAAGGATCAATAACAATTATTAATGGGCGGCATCCTATGGTGGAAAGGTTGTTGCCAACAGGGGACTTTGTTCCTAACACCGTTACCTTGGACCTTCACACGAATCAAATGCTAATTTTGACTGGCCCGAATATGTCCGGAAAATCAGTTTTTGTAAGACAAATAGCACTTATTTGTCTGCTTAACCAAATGGGATCATTTGTGCCGGCAAGTAAAGCAAGCCTTTGCATTGTAGATAAGATTTTTGTGAGAAGCGGTGCGTCTGATGTGATTTCCTCCGGATTGTCCACATTTATGGTAGAGATGGTAGAGACCGCAAATATACTTAATAATGCTACAAAGAATAGTCTTGTGATAATGGATGAGGTAGGGCGTGGGACCAGTACTTATGATGGTATCAGTATTGCATGGGCAGTATGTGAGTACTTGCTTGAAAATGACTGGGGGAAGACACCAAAGACTTTGTTTGCAACTCATTATCATGAGCTTCAAAAGCTAGAGGAATTGTTACCAAGAAAGGTTAAAAATTTTCAAGTTGCTGTTAAAGAAATTGATGGGAGTCCTGTATTTATTCACAGGGTTGTAAGAGGCGGTGCAAGTCATAGCTATGGTATAGCTGTAGCCTCTCTTGCCGGTGTTCCAAAAGAAGTTACTTCAAGAGCCCTGCATATTCTTAACGAGTTGGAGGCTGTTAAAGCTCAGGGTAGTTTTGTTGATTTTTCAAAAGAGCTTGATACCCTAAATGTAAAACTCAAGGAATTAAAGAAAAAGATAGTTGTTGTAAAGTAAAGTATGGGGAAAATAAAAGTCTTGCCTAAAGATGTTGTGTCAAAAATTGCAGCCGGAGAGGTAATACACAGACCCAGCGCAGTTATTAAGGAACTTATTGAAAACTCTCTTGACGCTAAATCAAAAACAATCACAATTGAGCTTAAAAACTTTGGGTTGGATCTAATTAAAGTTAGTGACGATGGTACCGGCATGGAAAAGGAGGATATTGCACTTTGTTTCAAACAATTTACAACAAGTAAAATTTCTAATTTGGAGGATTTAAGTTTTATTTCTTCCTATGGTTTTAGGGGTGAGGCTCTGTACAGTATTTCTCAGGTAAGCAACCTCATTTTAAAAAGCAGGCCAAAGGGTCAAAGCTTTGGTTATACAGCTTTGCTCAAAGGAGGAGAACTACTTTCCTTTGATGTATCCGGAATGAGGTCTGGGACACAGGTAATAGCGGAAGACTTGTTTATTAATTTACCACCCAGAAGAGCCTTTCTTAGCGCTCAGAAACACAACTTCCAGGCTATATTAAATACTATTATCCCTTTTCTTTTTTCTCATCCCCAAGTTTCATTTCTAGTTTTACATAATGGAAAAGAAGTTCTCAATGCTAAGAAGGGCACTTTGAAAACAAGAATCGGAACGGCTTTTGGAAGTAGTGTTACTAATGGGCTGATTGCTCTAAACACTGCAGTTGATGATACACAAATTTCCGGCTTTATTTCTCACCCAGGGATCAGGTTTCCTTTTAGAAATAACATGTTTACTTATGTAAATGACAGATGTATTTCATCATTAACTTTGCGTGAGCTTATAAAAAAAGCCTACTCAGATTTATTGGATGCGCCCTCCTTCCCGCTTGCTGTGGTTTTTGTGAACATGCCTGCTTCTAAAATAGACGCCAATATTCATCCCAGAAAAGAAGAAGTGCTTTTTTTTGAAGAAAAAAAAGTAAATAGCGCAATTTTTGAATCTGTCACAAGAAGTCTTAGGGATGCCAATCTGGCATTTGGGGTGGAGTTTGTAGATGATAAGTTTAAAGAAAGTTATAAAGGTTTATCTGAAGCACTTTCTAGTACTCAGGGGTTATTTTTAAAGGGTTCAGAGGAAAACGAGGTTTTACAGATTGGTAACCTTTACTTACTTTGTGCAAAAGACAACAAGATCTTGATATTTGATCAACACGCTACTCATGAAAAAATACTTTTTAACGAGTTAAAAAAAGAATTTGAAAAGGGTAAAAACACCTATCATAGGTTTGATACTCCGGTGATTATAGACATCCCGCTAAATTTCAAAGCTGTTTTGGATGAGCATCTTGATTTACTAAATGGGCTTGGCTTTGAAATTGAAGAGTTTGGTACAACCACTTATAGAGTAAGCTTAGTGCCTTACGTGCTTTCTTCTCTAAGCTTGGATGTCTTACTTTTGGAAATAGTAAACGAGCTTTCTCAAATCAAAACGGTATCTAACGTTGACTCCATGAGTCATAAACTGCTTGCTACCATAGCCTGTAGAAGCGCTATAAAAGCCGGAGATAAAATAGACCCTGAAACTAGGAAAAAACTTGTTGAAAAAGCTATGGGGTCAGACTTTCTGGACACTTGTCCCCACGGCAGACCTGTGAGAATTGAACTTTCTATAAAAGAATTAGACAAGTTTTTTAAGAGAAAGTAAGGAATGATTAAAAAAAACAAAGAAAACACATTAAGGATTTTGCTTTTCATGTTTCTTTTGTTATCCTTTCTAAGTTTTTTTGGGGCAGTTGTAAATGGGACTTTAGACAATCGGCTTTTTTTTAATTCCGATGCGCTTTCACACCCTACAATCTATAAAGATATTTTTGAAGACGGTTTTGATTTTGACGGTTGGATGTTTGCAGATTCCCCTTCTTTCTTTCCTGATTTTTTGGTTTATATATTTATAGAGTTGTTCTCACCAAATTTTAAACTGGCTATAGTTTTCACTGCAGTTTTACTTTTTGCTTTTATTTTTGTGGGTCTCTATTTGCTGTTCGGCTTATTTTCAAAGAACACCTTTAGTAAGGGTCTTGTGCTTCTTTTTTCATCAATTCTGATTCATTTATTTGCAAAAGGGTACTTTTTTTTGATAATGGCTTTTATAATTTCCCCTAATTTTCATGTAGGCACACTTGTGATTAGTCTGTTTTTACTTTTTCTTACCCTCAAGTGGTTTTTTGAGGAAGGTACTATTTTAAGATACCTGCTTATTTTTTTTCTAACTTTGGCAACCACGGCTTTTGACAGACTTCTGATCATCCATTTTATGATACCTATTATTTTGGCAATGCTTGCATACGCTCTTATTAAGAGAGGAAAAGGTTACTTCAAAAGAAGTATTTATTACTTTGGGATTTTTTTTACCGCATTTTCCTGTGGGCATCTGTTATATGTTAATTTTATTCCCCTGCCAACAAGTCCTAGAACCGGGTGGGATCAAACCTCAGTTGCTGCTTTTGTTAAGGACATTAGCTCTTTTTTCTATTATAAAACTTTGTCAGTAAACATAGCCTCCGTGGAATACTCATTTTCTAATGAGCTGTGGATAAGTACGATTCTTTTCTTTCTTGCTTTGCTCTTTTCCATCTTTAATATTGCTCTTTTTCTTTTTGCTGAAAAGTTTCCAAAAAAAGGGAAGCTTTTAAAAACTTATACCGCAAATCCGCGGTTCATCTTATTCTCACTTTTTTTTGTTTTCCTCTCATTTTCTGACTTGTCAGGAACGCTTTTGAGTAGGTTGTATAGGGGTATAGTGCATTTAAGATATCTGACCCCTCTTTTGATTCTGCCTTTTTTTGTTGTCTTATTTCATATTCTTATTTTGGCTGAGTTAGAAGCCCTTAAACACTTAAAATCAGTCCTTTTTTGCTTGTTTGCAGTACCCGCAGTTTTGCTTTTTAGTTTTTATAACTTGGTATCCGCAAAAGAGCTAAACTCACTTACCAATTATTACCCGTCTCTTGTAAAGTGTATTGATGAAAACAGAGAAACTTACAACCTTAAATATGGTTTATCAGACTATTGGAATGCAAACACCATTTCTATGCTATCAAAGAAAGACATGCGGGTTTACCAGTTAACAGCGCTTGGAAGAGAGGTCTTCCCCTGGCATTGGAATAACAATTTAGAATGGTTTATAGGAAAGGCGCAAACTAAGTATGCTAAACCGGAATTTAACTTTGTTATTTTGGACAGGTTGCCTGAAAGCTTTGTAAATGAGGCCATTGGTAAGCCTGCAACAGTTTTTAATTGTGGGAATTCCAAAGTAAATGTATATGACCAACCAATCCTTAAAGAGTATTTGCAAACACATCTCTCCTTTAAGAAATTGGAAAATATTGGGGACAAGGTAATAATTCCTGCAGCCTATTTAGAAAGTCTCATTTTTGACAAAACTAACAACAAACCTAAGACCATGACAAAGCTCACCAATGGATCTTTAGTTTTACCAAAGACTTCTAAAGCCCCGGGGAAGGACACTTATATTATTTACTTTCTGTTACTTCCAGGAAAATACACTGTAGTAATCCCAAATTTTTTAACGGATGAGACTTCCTCAGCTATTAATGACTTGGATTACTCTACGGTTAAGTTAAGAGAGTTTAATTCAAATATAAAAGTACAAAAAAAAGAACTTAGAAAAAACCCTTATGGGGCTGAAACAGCAACTTTTGGCATTACAAACGACTCGGATAAAAATTTAGTCTTAGTAGATTTTATTATTAAAAGAGTAGAGTAGTACAAGGTCAAGGTTTTTATGAAGGCTTTTGTGAAAAAACTTTTAACTGAGAATATTCATGTTTTTGTGAGTCTTGCTTCTTACTTTGCCTTTTTTCACAAATTGCTTAACCCATCAACCATTTTGTGGGGAGACGACTTAAGGTATTTCTTTTATCCCGTGAGGACATACTTATATGAATCCTTAAGAAGTGGTAATTTTCCCTTTTGGACTGAAAAGATGTTTTCAGGTTTTCCAGTCTTTGCTGAGAGTGAAGCCTCTTTCTTAAATCCACTCAACATTCTTGCAACCTATACAATGGGTCCTTTTATCTCTTATAAGGTTATACATTTTGTACTTTATTTTTTAGGTTCAATGTCTTTGTATTATTTCCTGAAAAGAAAAGGGATGGGGCTTGCCTCTTTTGTTATTGCCAATTTTGTATATTTCTTTAACTTTTTTGGTCTTTATCATCAAGATCATCAAAATCTTATTTTTGTCATGTATATGCTCCCAACTTTTCTTCTGGTTGGAGATCATTTAATTTCAACGGAAAGCGTTAAAGAAAAAGCTAAAATACTAATTTTAAACGCGCTTGTAATTGCATTTAGCAGCTACTTTGGCGGGATTCAAATGGTTTTTATGGGAGCTATAGTTGAGGTTTCATACATATGTTTTTTAAGCTTAACAAAGAAAACTGCTAAAAAGATATTTTTAACCTTAACCCTTCTCTTTATTGGCGTTTTAATTTTTTCCTTACCCCTGCTTTCTGCTTCTTTTATGCTCTGGAGTAAAAGTCCAAGAACGCTTGAAGACTTCTCATATAGGAAAGGTTCGTTGCTCCCCTACATGGTTGTTCTTCCTTTTTACCCCAAGATTTTTGGTAGTGGTGATAACTTTTACGCCCATAAAATAAGTGACGACTATCACGAACACGAAATATACATCTATTTTGGAATCTCAGCCTCAGTGTTAGCTTTAATGGGTCTACTAACTCTAAAAAATGATAGGTTTAAACTATATTGTTACTTTTTAATGTGGCTGTTTTTTATTTTTGGCTTTTTAAGATCCCTCCCTTTCACAGATCAGGTCTTTATCCCATTTTTCTCATTATTTAGATATTGGGTTAGAGCAAGCGTTTTTGCAAATATTGGCGTTGCCTTTTTGTCTGGAAGTTTTGTACATCTTCTATTAACAGTTGGAACAAAAAAGCTTTCCGTAAATAAACAAAATTTATTTTTTTTAATCAGTCCGCTCATTTATTTTTTTAGCCTTGTAGTCATGAATTTTCAAAATAATGAAATGGTAAGAATTAGCAGATTTTTTAAAGGAGGTCATTTTGATTTTGGTTCTCAGTTTTTCACATGGTTTGCTCTCTTACTAGCAAGTTTGCTGTTGATTTTTTTGGCACTTGTGAGGCAAACTGAAAAGCTTAGTAAATTGGTGGTAAGTCTATTTTGTTTGTTGGTTGTGTTTGATCTTTATGATGCGGGCAAAGAAATTCTTACGTTTAGAAGTATTCAAAATACGCCGTTTGCCACAAAGTTTTATCAGAAACATTCTGATAAAAGAGTAATTTGGTTAACTGATGTCTTTGCAAATGAAAGCCTTTATTATGATTCCTGGTCTATCTTTGGTTACAGCCAACTTGTAGGTAAAGACTATGACATATATCTTAAAGAGCTTGGTTTCACCTATATTAAGCGATCGGACAATTTAGTAAATGTCTCTTACGACTCCTTAAAACGGTTGGGAGTTTTTTCTATTTCGGACAAATATTATGAAAAGCAGTTATTAGAGGAAGGACAGCTTGATGTATTTGGCAACATTGCCGGAACTTACCTTGAAAAAAAAGAAGGTCATATTAAAGCTGTTGTCACAATTTCCCAAAATAGTTCACAAGAAATTGACACCTCAATCAGAAATTATCCGGGATGGGTTGTTAAAGTAGATGGAAAGAAAGTACAACTTAATAAAAAGCCCTTGTTTTTAAGTTTTAATGTTCCACAAGGAGAACATTTAGTAGAACTTGACTATGTCCCACACACATTAATTTTGGGATTAAGTGTCTCCCTACTTTTGAGTGCAGCCTATATTGCCTTTATGAGAAGTAAACTTTTTGTAAACCTATGGTAATATTTCCCTATGGAAAACGTTGAATATAAAAAGATTGCGGACTTTGAAAAATCCTACTGGTGGCACCTTGGGAAGATACACCTGTTGAACAGCCTTTTAAACACCTATCTTAGACCTTCCGAAAAACCTCTTATTATGGAAATAGGCTGCGGCACTGGTGAGGTTTTAAAGGCTCTGGCAAAAAGAGGTGAAGTAATTGGTCTTGATATTTCAACGCAGGCCCTTTCATTCTCAAAGAAATTGGGAATGAAAAATCTGATTCTTGGAGATTTTAACGAACTAGATCTTACTCCTTACAAAAACAAATTAGATGCGGTTGTTGCTCTTGATGTTCTTGAACATATTCAGGCCGATTTAAAAGCTATAAAAAGAGTGCATGAAATTCTTAAAAAAGACGGGCTTTTTTTTGTAAATGTTCCGGCTCATAAATTTTTATGGAGCGAACACGATGAAGCTCTTCACCATAAAAGAAGATACAGAATGAATGAGATAACAAAAAAGCTTGAAGATGGAGGTTTTAAAGTAATAAAAAGAACTTATTTTGTATCATTTGCTTTTCCTGCCATAGCCTTTTTTAGAGTCTGGTCCAACTTCTTTGGAAGAAACATCTATCCTAAAACTTCTTATGTTCTGCTCCCGGCGTTTTTAAACTCTCTTATGCTAAAAATGTTAAAGTTTGAGGCTTTTATAGTTACACATGGGTTTTTGCCCATGGGAACAACTGTTGCTATTGTTGCTCAAAGAAGATAAATACTTGGGAGGTCAAGCTTTTAACTTAACAATTCCCGCTCAGTTTCTGTCACATTTCCCACAAAAACATACCAGTAGTCTCCTTCTGGGTAAAAGTTATTTCAGAGGTTGATTTTAATCAAATAGCGTTTGCAAAGCTAATTTGCATTTGGGCAATAGCGGTATTTAAGTAATAGAGGTACTTCCCCCGCATTTTAATTACACAAGTTTCAAGCAGGGCTTGAATCGCCTTTTCATCAGTTTCATACCCTAAAATTATTGTTGTTGAAGGAGAAATTGCGTTTCTAACAAGGGTATTAGGGCTTTCAAAACTTTCAGGGCTGAAACGGGTGAGAAATTTACTTACCACCTTTCCAACAACTTCCTCACTTTGGTTGAGGTAGTTAGCAAGGCATGTAATAACATTTGAGCTGTATTGCCCTTGCAAACTATTTTTATATACCTTAAGCACTTCCGGGAGCTTCTCAGCAAGGCATAAATCTGTTGCTGCTTCAATAAAGTTATGAGCGTATACAAAAGCTTTCTTGGTATCAGCTACCTTTAATATAGTGGCAACTCTTTCTATGTATTCTCTTCCCTCCTTTATGGCAAAACCAATGCTCCAGTCATCACTGTAAATATCAGCCCCCTTGTTCACGCTACTGTGAAGGTTTACTCCTAGGGCAAAATCGGCAAGCTCTTTGAAGTTTTGGTCAATAAAACTTTTCAATTTGTCAGGGCTGTTATGGACTTCACTTCTGAACGTTTCCCCAAACTTATTTATTGCCTTCTCTCTTGCAACCCAAGCCGCATCAGGAAGAATGCTTCCTAAAATAAGATATGGATTTGATCTTTTTGCAACTTTGGTTGACACATAAATATGAGAAAGCGGAAACATGGCAGTTAGAAGTATAAATGAAAGCCTTAAAAGAGTCTAAAGTGATTATTTGACGTTTTGTTCAGCTAAGTCTCCAATAACAGGGAGTTTGTATTTCTCACCTTTATAAGCTTTGACCATCAAGAGTATCCATAAAGCTAAAGAAGCAAGACTTACTAGCGGAGATAGTAAATTTCCAATCCCAGGAACTACACTAACCGCTATGCTAACCACAAAAAGTCCTAAGAAAGTAAATATTGACTGAAGCGCATGAAACTTAACAGTTTTGTCTTGAGATATTAGAAGGAACACAACGCCTGTAATTGCTCCCAGAGAGTAACACAGGGCTCCAGCCACATTCGGGCTAAGACTTCCAGATTGTTGAGGCTGTGGAGGTGGTGTATTGGCTTGAGTTGTATTTTGATCTGTATCCATAATACTTTGAGGCTAAGTCTATTGCGCTTATTTGTCAAGTGAAAAGTTTATTAGCAATAGGGGTATAATGGGAAGATGGAAAGGAAAATCGGAATAGTACTCTTTTTACTTGGCTTCATGGTTTTTGGGATTATCTATGTGCTTTTTCTAAAAGGCCCCGAACCTTCTGTGGTGAGTCCAGAACCAGTTACAAACCAGTCTTCTCAGAACAATCAGACTAAAGATGCTAAGGATTCAGAAGAGCAAAGGGCTATAAATATAGCAACAGTCAACACCTTAGATTTAAGTAATAAAGGCTTAGAAAAGTTACCTTCCTATGTTCCAAAGCAAACTAATCTTGAGGAACTGAATCTCTCAAATAATCGCTTGATCGGGGCGTTACCATCTGAAATAGGCAAACTTAAAAACCTAAGAGTTCTTAATGCAAGTAATAACTTAATGACCGGGGTACCGGCGGAAGTAGGTCAGCTGTCAAAGTTAGAGTTTCTGGATCTTTCAAATAATAAGTTGACAGGACTTCCATACGAGCTTGGCAATTTAGAAAACTTAAAGGTTCTAAATTTGTCTGGAAATTCATATGCCACTCAGGATTTGGAAGTTATTAAAAAAAGCCTTTCTCCGGAAACTAAAATTGTACTTTAGGTGTGGAGTACATGCTTCTAAAATCTAAAAAATGAATAAAACTGGATGCCCTGTACTCTGTAGGACTAAGGTGAATTAAGTTAGATATTTACCTAGTATTTTCTCTATAACACCATCGCTAAGTTTCAAAGACAGAATTACTTTTCCATTTGGTCTCCACCTATATTTTTCTATATCCAAATCTAAGTTTTCTTTTACTTTAATTCCTTCCGACTCAAGTCTTTCTTTCTGATCCCAGGGGGTATAGCTTGAACCTTTAATGCTAATCCTCCCCGAATTATTGATCACCCGCCACCAAGGAATTTGTACTGAGTCCTCAAGTTTATTTAACACAGAACCAACCTGTATTGCTGCCCTTGGAGTTCCAACAAACAACGCAACTTGACCATAACTTGCAACTTTCCCATATGGAATAAGCCTTACTATCTCAACAACTTTTTCTTTGAATTTTGCCATGGCGTTTTAACTTTTACCTATAAAGTACCTGTCATGAGAAGCCACCAAAATCGCCCCCTTGCAATAGCTCGATTGCCTCTGGGATAGTACCCCAATTTAGTCGGACTTGCAAAAATGGCTACCTGGTAATAAAGATGTTGTCTAATTTTTGAAAAACACTGTAAATGTTGTACCTGAATTCTTTTTTGAGGCAATTTTTATGTCAATATCATATAAATCACAGATTGCTTTAACTATGGCAAGTCCAATTCCATGTCCTTTTTCCACTCTTTCTTTCCCTCTATAAAATCTTAGGAAAATATTCTTAACATCAGTTTCATCCATCCCAACTCCTGTGTCAGTAATTTCCAGTATGGTAGCAACGCCAGTTATAGATATGAACATAGAAATACCACTTCCACTTGGCGAGTACTTAACCGCATTTGACACCAAATTTGTAACTAGCACCTGCGCGTATTCCTTGGGAAGCTTAATATAAGCTTCCTTGTGTAACGATTGTTCTATGCGCAAACCCTTAGCTTTGATCTCCTTATCTAATCCGGCCAGACTCTTGTTAACAGCCTCTACTAAATTTACAGTTTCTATAACTTTGTTATCTTCTTTTCTAATCTTGCTTAGGAAAAGAAGCTTTTCAATGAGATTATTGAGTTCAAACAAGTCAGTCATTGCCTCCATTGATTCGGGAAGTTTATATTTTTGATTCATAACATCCAGGTTTGATATTGCCAGAGACAACGGGGTCTTAAGCTCATGGGAAGCATTTGAAATAAAATCTTTTTGCTGATCTGACATGAATCTTAATCTTTTTATCATGTCATTAAATTTTCTGGAGAGAATAACAAACTCATCAGTATCCGGACCGTCCAC
>JBBTST010000002.1:0-80606 GCA_038064575.1 Patescibacteria group bacterium | reverse complement strand
GGCAATAGTAATTGAATCATAAAAACCACCTGGCAAACAATACAAAATGTCTGCTATCTATTTCTTAAAAAGGTGGGAATATCAAACCTTTCATCGCCAAAAAGGTTGTCATTTTTTGTTTCCGGCTTTGGTTGTACTTCTTCTCTTTTTTCAAATTCCTTTTTTTCAAGCCTCCCAAGCTGTTTCTTGATTTCACTATCAAACCCTGTTGCAATTACGGTTATCTTAATTTGGTCAGTCAAAGATTCATCAAAAGTAGCACCAAAAATTATATTAGCTTCAGGACTTGCAGCTTCACTAATAATCCTTGCAGCCTCATCAACTTCATACAAAGATAAGTCGCTGCCTCCAATTACGTTGAACAAAATTCCGGTAGCACCTTCAATTGAAACTTCCAATAGCGGGGAGGATACGGCAGCTCTAGCAGCTGTTGCAGCTCTGTTTTCACCCGTACCTCTTCCAATACCCATTAGTGCAGAACCGGCCTCAGTCATAATAGTTCTGACATCTGCAAAATCAACATTAATAAGTCCCGGCATTACTATTAAATCTGAAATTCCCTGAACTCCCTGGCCCAAAACACTATCAGAAACCTTGAATGCATCAAGAATAGACATCTTTTTTTCAACAACCTCTAACAACTTCTGATTTGGAATAGATATTAAAGCATCCACTTTATCCTTAAGATTAGAAACTCCTCTTTCTGCATTCTGCATTCTCTTCGCCCCTTCAAAATGAAAAGGTTTTGTAACTACACCAACTGTAAGAGCACCTACTGCTTTAGCTATATCAGCTACAATTGGTGCTGCACCGGTTCCTGTACCCCCACCCATCCCGGCGGTAACAAAAACCATATCAGACCCCTCCAGGTGACTCTTGATTATTTCAATAGATTCATTTGCAGCTCTTTCACCTATTTCAGGGTTAGCTCCTGCACCCAAACCTTTTGTTATTTCTTGACCTATGGGTATTTTAATTGGGGCTTGGTTAACAGATAATGCCTGTGCGTCAGTGTTAATAGCAATAAACTCAACTCCTGTTATATTTTGAGTTGTGATCATGGTATTTAATGCGTTGCACCCGCATCCGCCAACACCCACAACACGAATTTTAGCAAACCGTTCTATATCGGGCTTAATTAACATATTTTAGAAAGGAAATCTTAGGGCAGAAAAGATTTCGAAAAATTAATAACCTTAGAGATTATATTTGACATCTTACCGCCTTGTTTTCCAAATGACAAGGTAGAAGTTTTTTCTTTTGCCAACCTGCTTCCATAAAGAACCAAACCAACATTACATGAAAATGCCGGGCCTTCAATTTCATCTATCAAGCCTGTAACCCCTTTGGGATAACCAATTCTAACCGGCACTTTCAAAACATTTTTTGCTGTCCTCTCAATACCTGCAGTTACAGCAGATCCTCCCGTAACAATAGCACCGGCGGGGAGTTTTCCTGAAAGATTAGCCTTTTTAATCTCTAAAGCAACCAGAGTAAATATTTCAGTAAGCCTGGCATCCATAATTTCATACAATAGCTTTTTAGGAATAACATCACTTTCCAAATTAAATTCGCTCACATTAAGATCCTCCAGTTTCTTTTCTTCATCATTAACAATCTTTTTTTCCCTCTCCAAGGACAGTCTTAATTTAATTTTTTCTGAGGCTTCCATTGGACCTCTTAATCCTATGGCAAGGTCACTTGTAATATGTTGACCACCAATCGGTAGCACAGCCGAATACATAGGACTTCCTTCATAAAATATAACTATTGAAGTTGTACCACCGCCAATATCTATTAATACTGCACCCAATTCTTTTTCTGTGTCCGTCAGCACCGACTCGCTTGAAGCTATACCCGTATAAACTAGATCCTCCACCTCAACACCAACTTGTGAAACACACTTAACTAAATTTCTGATACTTGTGGCAAGACCTGTTATAACGTTGGTTTCTACTTCAAGCCTGATCCCACTCATACCAGTGGGATCTTTAATACCATTTTGACCGTCAACTATAAAATCTCTTGGGAGCACATGAATTATTTCTTTGGAAGAAGGGAGAGAAATAGCCTGGGCGGCTTCGGTAACACGTGCTATATCATCAGACCCAATCTCAGTTCCCTGGTGTGACACTGCAACAACGCCGTGTGAATTTAAAGACTCAATATGGCTTCCGCTCACAGAGACAAAAGCAGAATGAATGGAAACACCAGCCATCCTCTGTGCCTTCTCAAGGCTCTGATCAATCGCTTCAACAGCTTCATCAATGTCAACAACAACTCCTTTTTTAATGCCTGTAGAGGCAACCTGAGAAACGCCAATTACAGATATTCTGCCGTCATTAACATTTGCAACTATTGTACTAACTTTTGAAGAGCCGGCGTCTATTCCAGTAACTATTTTTTCTTTAGCCATAAAGCAATTAATATTCTACTACTACATTATCATATCTTAAATCAACTTTCTTTAAATAAATGTTTAACAGTTGGTATTTTTTTATAACTTCCTTTAATACATAAACCTTAGATAAAGCTTTCTTATCCCTTGGAAAAACAATCAAGGTTTGATTTGATAGAATCATACTCAAAGAGGCTTCATACACAGTGACTGAACTTACTCGCTGCCCAAACTCTCCCAGTTTGGAAAACATAGTAGAAAAATAAAGCATCAGATCATCTCCAACAAAGTCTCCTACAGCTATTTGCTTTACATCCTGAAGGAAAAGTACTGGAAGGTTATCAACTTCATTTTCAACTATTCCTAACACAAAACCCTCCCCATCCACTACATATAAAGCCTCAGAAGTTCCAATCTTAATTAATGCTATAGGCCTCCTCTCAATCAAGTTTACTAAAATCTTGTTAGGAAAGCTCTTTTTAACTGAAACAGAACTTAGCACTAAAAAGTTGTTCTTAAAGGCACTAATAAAATTTCGGGTATCTAAGGTTAGTATATTCTTAGTAAGTAGATGCTCCTTTGCTACAGCCTCAAGATCCACCTTTGAAACAAAAGTCACCTCTCCAATAAGCTCAACCCCCTTAATTGAAAAAAACTCATTTATAAAACCCCTAATTAAAAACAGATAAAAAAAATAACAAATTAAGATTAGAAATATCAAAAAAAGAATAAGTTTGACCTTAATCAATTTTCTTTTAACTAGTGAACTTCTTAAAGATTTTAATCGCTTCCTTTGCAATGACATATGCAGCATCCCTTCTAAGCTCAATCTGCCCATTTACACCAAGAGGCACTGAAGAAAACACCTCCCATATTGAAGCTTCCAATAATTGTGGCGTCAATTCTTTCTGAAGAATTATTCTACAGGTTGAATAATCACAAAAAAACCTGGCATTTTCTTCCTGTTCATTATGAGATCTACCGGGAAGAGGAACTAATACAGCTTTCTTCTTAAAAAGCAGCATCTCATAGATAATATTTGCCCCTGATCTGGAAACCACTAATTCAGCTTTTTTTAAAAACTCCCCCATCTGCTTTTCATCAATGTAATCAAAAACCAAATATCTGCTTCTAATATCATCGGGGAGAGTTTCCTTAACTTTTTTAAGATTCTCAAAATCATTATATAAAGAAGAAATCCCACACTGGTGTACAACATTAAAGTTTTTGAGCAGGTTTACCAAAATGGGCTCAACATTAGCATTTAGTATATGAGAACCTTGCTTTCCTCCTGTAATATACACAAGAGGTAAATTATTCTCAAAGAGTGTGGTAGTACCTTGAGAATCAAATATAGCTTTCCTTATTGGCAGGCCTGAAACTACACACTTATTTTTAGGAAAATAACTATCAGATGCAGGCCACGTCAAAAAGATTTTTTTAACAAAAGGCCAAACTGCCCTGTTTGCAAAACCGGCAACAGTTGTTTGTTCATGTGTAACGGACGGAATCCCAAGAAGGAAGGAAGCCCATACTACGGGCGGTGTTATATAACCTCCAAAAGCAATAATCCCATGGGGTTTAAGTTTCTTCAACAAAAAAAAAGCTCTAACAAACCCAAGAAAAATCCTAATAAAAGCTTCTATGGAATAATTGCCATAAAATTTCCCCGCTTTTATATCAAAAAACTCATAACCCTTAGCTATGACTTCCCTATATTCTGCACTTTCATTAAGATCACCTTTCATTGAGTACTTATGCCCTATCCAATAGATTATTAACTCTTTATCTATTTTTTTGAGTTCCTCAATCACCGCAAAGGCACAAGTATGATGACCACCTGTTATTACTAGCATCATAAACGCTTATTGTTACGACTAATATTTAATAAAATACCAATACCGCTCAGCCCAAAAACCATTGAGGATCCGCCATAAGATATAAGCGGAAGAGGAACGCCAGTAAGAGGTATCAAATGGACCATGGCCGCCAAATTAACAAAACATTGAATAGCAAAAGCACTGGTAATACCACTCCCCAATAACCTTTGGTACGCATCATCAGACAACAGAGCTATTCTAAAACCCCTATAAATAATAAATGCAAAGGAGGAAATTAAAACTAGAACTCCAAAAAATCCAAGCTCTTCCCCAATTATTGCAAAAATGGAATCTGTTGCTACTTCAGGGATATACTGGTATTTCTGCCTAGATTCGCCAAAACCTAAGCCAAAAACCCCCCCAGACCCAAGTGCAATCATTATCTGATTTATGTGGTAGGAAGATCCCTGAGGATCTGATTTTTTTAAACCTAAATAAGTTATTAATCTTTCTCTTCTGTAAGCGGAGGAAAAGATCAGTAGAAACACAAGCAAAGCACCCAAAGGAATGCCTAACATGAAATAGGAAAGCTTTGCTCCAGATAAAAAATACATAATCATAGCCGTGCCGGAGATAAGAAGAGCCGTACCAAGGTCTGGTTGAAGCATAACAAAACCCACAATTAACCCCACCAGCAAAACAAACTGAGCCGGACTAACCTCCTTTTTTTTTACTAAAAACATTGAAAAATACAAAATAAAGGCAAGCTTAACAAATTCAGATGGTTGAAAACCTAGTCTACCAATAAAAGGTATAAGCGGGAATGGGTCGGGATTCAAATAAACCCACCTTCTGGCCCCATAAATTAAAGGAGAAAAGGGGCTTGGTAAAAGTACAAAAATTAAGGAAATAAGAGAGCCTATAAAAAGAGGTAAGGACAGCTTTTTAATAACGGTAAAACTAGTCCTGTAGCCTAAAGACAATCCCAACAAACCAAACGCTACCCATGCAATTTGTAAAAACAGAAAATAATATTTGCCTCCAAACACATCATGGGCTAATACTACAGACACATCATAAATCACAAGCACTCCAAAAATTAAAAGTGCAAGAACAGAGTATAATAAGAGAGAATCAAAGTTTTGTAGTTTTTTTTTCTTCATAGAATAACACTCAGTTAATAAGGGAAATTACAAGCCCAATAACGGCAAAAATACTTGAAAAAAGCCAAAATCTCATAGTAACTTTAGTCTCTGGCCAGCCTTTCTTTTCAAAATGGTGATGGATAGGGGCAAGCAAAAATACTCTTTTTCCATGTCTTAATTTTGCGGACCATTGTTGAATGAAACTGGATAGAATTTCAATCAAAAAAATGCCTCCAATAAAAAACATAGACAGCTCTTTCTGTAATGCAGCGGCAATAAATACAAAAAGCATCCCAAGCGGAAGAGTTCCAACATCTGACATTTCAAATCTTGCGGGGTGTATATTAAAATACAAAAATGCAAGTTCACTACCCACTATTGCCGCACAAAAATAAGCCAAGTCATAATTTCCGGTAAGAAGTGCCAAACACCCATAAGCCAAAAAGGAAATACTGTGCAAGCCCGCTGATAACCCATCCATTCCATCTGTAACGCCAAAAGCGTTGGCAAAAACTAAGGCCAGGAACAAAAGAAGTACAAAATACAAAACCCCACCATTTACATCTCCCAAAAAAGGGAACCAAAAAGCTTGTCTACCAAGGATAAAATAGACCCAAAAACAGCCAATCAAAGCTACAACTGTTTGCATCATAAACTTGTCATGGGTCTTCAGACCTCTTTGCGTACTCCCCATAACACGCATCATTTCTTTAAATAAGTCCCATGGAATAAGAAGCGTTTTATAAATCTTCCAAAATAGCAAGTTTTTTGACACAAAAGAGTCAACTGTTTCCCTTATAGCAAATGAAACTCCTTTTCTCCCAATTGTATTTATAAACTCATCCACAGCACCAAAAAAAGCCCCTAAAATAAGTATTAGCAGAAAAGGAAAAAAGAAATTCGACTTGCTTAAAAACAGAAAAAGTACTAGCACCAAACAAATAATTATTACTATACCTCCCATTATTGGCTTTCCAAACTTGACAGACCTATCAGGAAGAAAAGCTTCCAAATCTACCTTATTTGTGCGTCTTATATTAAATTTGAACAAAAGGGTTATCAGCAAAGGTGATAATCCAAATGTAATCACAAACGAAAATAACAGAATCAATAAAAACTTAAGTTCCACAAACATACATTCAGCATAACGCTATATTTAGTACTTGTCACATAAGAATTTCCTAAAAAAGCTATAAAAATAGATACAAGCCGGACATAATAAGTGATGCAAAAGTTGAAGGGCAAAATTTAACTAATTATTTTAATTTTTGCTCCAAGAGCCTTTAGCTTTTCTGAAAAGTTTTCAAATAAGTCATTAACCGCCTCAAAACTATGAACTTCACTAACCCCATTTGCACAAAGGGAGGCAAGTATCAAAGCTATTGAAAATCTGGGATCAGAAACGTTTATTCTCTCTCTTCTAAGAGGCGTTGACCCTTCAATTTTTGCTACAGTAAAGGGCTCACCAAGTTTCTCAAAATCGTAAGAATCCTCACTTATTACTGGCTGTAATCCAACCTCGGAAGGCTTAAGAAGTGTTATCTTGGCTCCCATTCTATTCAAGTCCTTAGTGTATAAAAGTCTGTCAGTATAAATGGTTTCATGTATAAAACTTGTACCTTTAGCCTGAGTCAAAAGAACTGTCATCAGCGGTTGCCAGTCGGTAGTAAAACCGGGAAATGGGGACGTTTCCACTGTAACAGCCTCTAAAACATCATTTTTATGTTTCCAGATTCTTAAGACATCCCCCTTAAACTCAAAATTTGCTTTGACAGCTTCAAGTTTTCTAACAAACGGTAACAAATCTGATGAGGTAGAACCTTGTATCTCTAAATCCCCATTTGTTAGGAGTGCCGCTATAGATAAAGCAACCACCTCGCTTCTGTCAGGCATAACCGTATACTTAGTCCCCTCAAAAGTGGCCATCCCGTTGATAATTATTTTTCTCTCTTCAACTCTTTTAACATTACCTCCCAAAGCATTCAGAAAAGCTACCAGGTCATCAACTTCCGGCTCAGCTGCGGCATTATTTATGGTTGTGGTACCGGGTATAAAAACTGATGAAAGAATGGCATTTTCAGTTCCCATCACTGTATTGAGTTTAAAATTGATCTCTGAACTTTGAGACCTCTTTGATTCTATGTCATAAAAGTTAGTGCTTTCTAAAATAGAAAAGCCCAAGCTATCCCAAGTCTCAAGCCACCTGTTTATGGGAGAGGTTAAAAACAGCTCGCTTCTAGGTTTTGGTATTCTGGCCCTTCCAAATCTGTACAGTAGAGGACCTGTTAAAAGAGCCAAAGTTCTGTATCTGGAATTGCTCTCCAAAGGTATCTCAGAAAGATTTAGGTCTTTTGCATTGATCTTAAGCTTACCCAAGGCCTCCCAGGAAAAAGACACACCTAAGGATTTAAGAACCTCAAGATCTGACAGTATAGAGCTTACCCTTGGCACATTTTCTAATACAACATCCTCATTAGAAAACAAAGCTCCAGCAATAAGCTTGAGAGCTGAATTCTTTGATCCGGATACTCTAACTCTTCCAATTAAGGGCTCACCACCTTCTATTTCTGCTTTCATATCATTTTAAAACAAAAAAAGCTATCGAATTAATCACTAAAGCCACTGAAAAGACTATAGTTAATATAAAAATTAGCTTTTCTAAACCTCTTTTAGTTCTATACATTCCAACACCTGAAATTGCCGGTGAGAGCCCTTTTCCTTTAGACTGAAACAAAACTAGGACAATAATTACCAGGCTTAAAACTATTTGACTAAGCATTAAAATTAAAGTTAAATTCATTTCTTTTTCCCGCTAGTACATAAAAAGTTCAGGAAGAAAAGGCTCAAACTAAACACCCCTGATACTATCACATAGCTCCAAAACACAGATACGTTGAAGTAATTTATCATAAGCTCTAAAAGTTTCAAACCTGTTATATTGGAATCCAATATACTAAAGGAAACCAGGATTTTATCTAACATAAAAAACGCCACCAAATTAACAAAAAAATTAAGTACCAAGTAAAAGATCCCACTCGAAGGAAGAGACACAAGTTTAATAAGAGCTTTTGCAAAACTATTTATAATTCCTAACCCAAGAGCCATTAATAAAAGCGTTTTCTGAATATCAAAGGTTATTTCTATACCCGTAAAATGAATTTCCAAGAAGACCAATACTATGTAACTAAAAAGGATATTTCTCAAAAAAACCTTCATCAGAATAAGTATACTATCATTTTGGCAAATCTAAATTTTTAAGCTGTAGTAGGTGATGATATTTCTTGGCAAACCTGTGAGCTTCATCTCTTAAAACCTGTAAAAGCTTCAAAGCCTCACTGCGGGATGCAAGATTAACTTCATAAAATTTTCCTGCATCCTTGAAAACAATTGTCTCAAATCTTTTAGCTAAGCCTATTACAGGGACGGAAACATTTTTAACTTCCATTACCTTAAGCACAGCTGATACCTGTCCTTTTCCCCCATCTATAACCACTAAATCAGCTTTCTCCCAGTCAGTTCTATCTAAGCGCCTGGCCATTACTTCTCTTAACATTTCAAAATCATCAGGAGTAGCTTTTGATTTTATTTTAAATCTTCTGTAGTTTTCCTTGACGGGTCTTCCATTGATGGCAACAGTCATAGAGGCGGTTGCCATCGTACCTGAAATGTTTGAAATGTCATAACACTCAATCCTTCTTGGTTTTTGAGTGAGAGAGGGAATAATTCTAACAAGCCCCCTCAAAGCTTCCTCTCTTAAATCTTCAGAAAGATTAGGGTTTTCAAGGTAACTTTCCGGAAGAAAGACTCTTTGTCTTACATACTCATATTTTCTTAAAATATCTCTAAAATAAAGAGCCTCCTCATATTTTCCCTTGGCTGAAGCTTTAATCATGCTTTTTTTTAAGCTTTGAATGAGAGTAGAAGACCCACCTCTTAAAAATTTTCTAAGATAGGAAATGCTTTTTCTGTACTTTTCTTTGGTAATCAAATTTACACAAGGGGCTGAACACAGCTTAAGGTGCCCATACAAGCACGGGGCTTCAAGTCTTTGGTATCTTTTATATTTTCCCAATGAACAATCTCTGAAGGGTATGATTTTTCTTAGAGAGCGCACCACGTCAGTAACAACTCTGCCTTGCGGATAGGGTCCATACACATCATACTTTCCATGCAGGACTTTAATATTTTCTCTCCCAATCCCCACTACAGGTAAAATCTCCCCATCAATTTTTTCATCTTTAATAAAAATATACCTATAGGATTTATCATCTTTTAAATTAATGTTAAACTTAGGTCTGTATTTTTTTATTAAGTTTGACTCAAGAATAAGAGCTTCTAGTTCGCTTTGAACCTCAATAAAGGAGAGGTCAGTTATTTTTTTTACAAGCTCAACAGTTTTAGCCCCTTGCCTAATCTCTGATACAAAATATGAGCTTACCCTATCTTTAAGACTTTTTGCTTTACCAACGTATATAATATTCCCTGTATAATCATAATAAATATATACACCTGGTGTTTTTGGTAGATTAGAAATTTTTTGTTTTAAGGTTGCTGTTACCACAAAAGCTATTGTATCATTAGTAAAAGCTTAAACGCTCAGTATGAAAAATAAACTAAGTTTCTTAATTACTCTGATAATCTTTCTTTATTTTCAGCCACATGTCACTGCTGCTGATTTTACTACTTATTATAAAATAACTTATGAGGTTTTGGAAAAAGGAGAAACGCAGGTAACTCAAGAAACAACAATTAAAAATTTAACCCAAAAGATTTTTGCATCTGAATACAATATTTCAATTTTTAACATGAAGCCTTATGACATAGAAGCCTCAGACTCAAAAGGTATTATGGAGAAAGATGTTGAATCAAAAGATGACAAAACCAACATCAAGGTCCATTTCAATGACAAAATTATAGGTGAAGGCTCTGAAATAAAGTGGAAACTAAAATACAAAACTAATGACGTAGCTGAAAAAATAGGCAATATTACGGAGCTGTTTATACCCAAGGTATCTTTTAATGAAAACGTTGAAAGCTATCAAATAATACTCAAAGTACCTAAAACTTTGGGAGAGCCTTCCTTTGTTATTCCTGATAAATACAGTCTCAATACGGATAAAAACTTTACCTACTACATTTTTAGCACTGAGGAAACATCAAAATCCTCAATAAGTGCGTCTTTTGGTAAATATCAAAAACTCAACTACAAAATTAGTTTCAAACTTGAAAATAAAACTATTTCCTCAACAAGCAAAGAAATTGCTCTGCCTCCGGACATAAAGGGAAAACAGGTCATCTCTTACATAGATTTGACTCCTAAACCTGTAAATATAAGAGTAGATAATGATGGAAACTATTTGGCCTCTTATAAACTCCTCCCCAATGAAACTATGGATATCAACTTAATAGGAAGCGTTAAAATCTACAATAAAAACATCGCGGTTTCTGATGGAGGAAACATGGCAGATATACCAAAAAGCTTAATAAAGGATTACACAAATGCTCAAAGGTATTGGGATAAGGACTCGGAGGAGGTTAAAAAGATTTCTAAAGATTTGTATGACAAGAACATAAACGTTGCACAAAATGCCCAGAAGGTCTATCAGTATGTTGTTTCCACTCTCAGCTATAAAAGCGAGAAAGAGGAGAATAAGACAGTTGAAAGACTTGGCTCACTGCAAGCTCTGAAAAATCCAAAAGATGCAATCTGCATGGAATATGTAGACCTGTTCATTTCAATCTCAAGAGCCATGGGTATTCCGGCCAGGGAAATAAACGGGTATGCATATTCCAGGAATAACCTGAATCCTTTGTCAGTCAACCTAAAGGATGGTGACATTCTTCATTCGTGGGCCCAGTTCTACGATCCAAATTTTGGATGGGTGGAAGTTGATCCCACCTGGGGCTCTACTTCACAGCTTGATTACTTTTCAAAACTCGATAACAATCATTTTACTTTTGTTATTAAGGGCCTATCTTCTGAGTACCCTCAACCCGCAGGCTCTTATAAAACCGGCAATACAAACAAACCCCAAATAGACATTTCCTTTGCGCAGGACTCAACTGTGACTGACAAATATAGTTATCAAGTTTCTGGATTTAATAGCTTAACTTTAAACTTAGTCAAAATACTCAATAAATCAAGAAACTTTAAAATTCAAAATGTGGGAAATTACACCTTATTTGAAGTGGGAGAGGAAAAAAAGATTCTGCCCCCTTTAGCAAAAGCTAATGTAACGCTTAAAACACCTTATGACTTAAACTACAAAGATTTTGAGGGAGTGAGTAGGCAATTAACTTTACCAAACAAAGCTAACATGCTTATAGAGAGTTTTTCCCTTATTGGGTCCTTTGTAGTTCTTCTTTTAGCACTTTTGCCGTGTGTGATTTTTTATTTTTTAGTAGTTCGTTTATATCACCACAAAAAATAAGCTCCCCGCCTTTATCTCCCCCTTCAGGTCCCAGATCTATTATATAATCGGCATTTCTAATCACATCTATATTATGTTCTATAACTAGAACGGTATTACCTTTAGCAACAAGTCTTTTAAGTATTGCAATAAGTCGTTCTAAATCATGAAAATGAAGTCCCGTTGTGGGCTCATCAAGAATATAAAAAGTGTTTCCTGTTGACCGTTTGGAAAGCTCAGTTGCAAGCTTTACCCTTTGAGCTTCTCCTCCTGAAAGAGTGGGAGCTGGTTGCCCAAGCTTAAGGTATGAAAGCCCTACATCATATAAAGTTTCAAGTTTATTTCTTATCTGTGGGATGTTAGAAAAAAATTCTAACGATTCCTCCACTGTCATATCCAAAACATCGCTTATATTCTTAGCTTTATAATATATCTCAAGAGCCTCCCTGTTATATCTTCTTCCCCCACACACCTCACAGTTAATATAAACATCCGGCATAAACTGCATCTCTATCTTAATTTGACCTTCACCTCTGCAGGCTTCACACCTTCCCCCTTTTACATTAAAACTAAACCTTCCGGGTTCATACCCTCTGAGCTTGGCTTCATTAGTTTGAGAAAAAAGATCTCTGATGAAATCAAAAGTTTTTGTATAAGTTGCTGGATTGGACTTTGGTGTTCTTCCTATTGGAGACTGGTCAATCGCAATTACATTGTCAATTTGTGAAGCGCCTATTAAACTTTTATATTCCTTAGCCTTTTCTTCATTTTTTAACCCAAATTCCTGTCTTAAGGCTCTGTATAAAGTTTCATTTACAAGCGTGGATTTACCGCTTCCTGAAACCCCTGTAACACAAATAAACTTTCCCAGAGGAAAAGTTACAGTGATATTTTTAAGATTATGCCCATTTGCACCACTAATTTGAATTTCTTTCCCTGTTTTTACCAAAGAATCTGAAAACTTAAGTCTTAAATCACTTTTAAGTAAAAGCTTCTCATCTCCAACTTTGCGCTTTCCGCTTAAGTAAAGTCCTGTCAGAGACTTGGCATTGTTTCTAAGTTCTTCAGGTGTGCCAATAGCAACTACTTCCCCACCATGTTCCCCGGCACCAGGACCAAAATCAACAATATAATCAGACTCAAGCATTGTTTCCATATCATGTTCAACAACCAGAACTGTATTTCCAAGATCTCTCAGGTGATGAAGTGTTTTTATAAGCCTTTTTTGATCCCTTTGATGTAGACCAATTGATGGCTCATCTAACACATACAAAACTCCGGATAAACCGGACCCTATTTGAGAAGCAAGCCTTATTCTTTGAGCTTCTCCCCCCGCTAAAGTTGCAGAAGCCCTGCTTAAACTTAAATAATCAAGCCCAACGTCAAGTAAAAAAGTAAGTCTGGTTTTTATTTCTTTTATTATGGGTGTTGCAATTTTTGATTCCCTCTCTCCAATAATCTTTTTTGAAAATATAGCATCTATCCAATTTGATACTTCTACTATAGGTTTTGAGGAGATATCAAAAATGTTGAAGTTATCAATTACCACTGATAAGGCCTCTTTTTTAAGTCTTGCACCTAGACAGTCTTTGCAAGGTTCCTTGTACATATATTTTTCAACTTCGCCTCTTATATACTCTGAATTAGTTTCCTTGTACCGTCTCTCCAAGTTTGGAATTACACCTTCAAAACGAGCGTTGTAAGAACCCCCTCCTTCAGACTTAACTTTTATTCTGAAGTTTTCGTCTACCCCATACAGGAGAACCTTCTTATTTTTCTCTGACATGTCTTTAATTGGCTCTTTGAGTGAAAATTTAAACTCCAAAGCTACAGCTTCTAAAATTTTTAACATCCAAGTATTATGTTCAACCATATTTGCCCATGGAAATACACCCCCCTCTAAAACAGAAAGATTAGGATTAATAATGAGCGTGGGATCTATCTTAAGAGTTGTACCAAGCCCACCGCAGAAAGTGCATGCACCATGGGGAGAATTAAATGAAAAACTTCTAGGCTCTAATTCCGGAAGAGAAATATTACAATTAGGACAAGAAAATCGCTCAGAAAACAGGTGGTCCTCAAACTCAGTGGGAAATTCTGGAAACTCCAGGTTTTTGTCATATACAAAACCTACAATAACATAACCATTTCCAAACTTCAGAGCAGCCTCAATTGATGAAAAAAGCCTTGAATAAAAGTCTTTTCTTTCAATAACTTCTGAGGTCAACACTATTCTATCTATAACCAGTTCTATTGTATGTTTATTAGTCTTGATAAGTCCCAAATCACCTGATAAGACTTTTATATTCCCGTCTATTCTAACGTGTCTATAACCCTGCTTTTTTAAATTTTCAAAAAGGCTTAAATACTCCCCTTTCCTATCCTTAACCAGCGGAGCAAGAATAAGAGCTCTCAAACCTTTTTTATCTCGTTTGGAAGGAGTCATTTCCAAGATTTTTTGTGTAATTTCTGATGAAGACTGTTGTTTTATTTCTCTTCCACAATTTGGACAGTGAGGGTGCCCAATTCTAGCAAACAGAAGTCTGAAAAAATCATATATTTCCGTAATAGTACCAACTGTAGAACGAGGATTATGAGAAGTGGTTTTCTGGTCAATTGCAATTGCGGGTGCTAAGCCTTCAATACTATCAACATCCGGTTTGTCCATTATGCCTAAAAACTGCCTTGCGTAAGCTGATAGACTCTCCACATATCTTCTTTGCCCTTCTGCGTATATGGTATCCATTGCCATGGAGGACTTACCTGAACCTGAAACTCCTGTAAAAATCACCATTTTATTTTTAGGAATTTCAAGGTCAACGTTTTTAAGGTTATGCTGCCTGGCTCCTCTTACTATAATTTTATTTAGGTAGCTCATAAAACAAAGAGCATTATATGGTATTTCTTCGGGTGATGTAAAGGGTAAACCAAAGGCTTAAGTCTTCTTCTTTTCTTTCTTATTTTTGTCTTCTTTTTTAGCCTCACCACTAAAACAGTTTAAACTTCTTGCCTCAGTTCCCTTCAGAAACACCTCTCTGATATTACCGCACTCCGGGTATGTTTTAACAACAACACCGGGTGGGACATCAAAATCTTCCGGTTGTTTATCATTTAGCACAAAACTCATCGTCCTATTCCAAATAGGAGCTGCCCCGGTTAAGCCGGAAGCAAGTGCCTGATTCATAGGAGAATTGTCATTATTTCCAACCCACACCCCCACCGCAACAGAAGGTGTATAACCTAACGTATAGTTATCTCTTTTATTATCTGTTGTTCCTGTTTTAACAGCAATTCTATGATTGTGTACACTCAGAAAATTATTCATTCCAAACGCCGGAAGTCTTGCACCATTGTCTGAAAGAATATCCGTAACAATATAAGAAACTTCTGCCGACAAAGCTTTTTTTGTATCTAAAGGTAGATAATCTCTATCAAATATTGTGTAGCCTTTACCATCTGTTACTTTTAAAATAGCTTTTGTTGATGTGTATTGGCCCCTTCTGGCAAACGTGGCGTACGCATTGGTTAAATCCAACAGCCTGGTTTCTTTACCTCCTAGGGTCAGGGAAACACCATAATTTCCATCAGCTTCCCATGTTTGAAGTCCCATGTTTTTTGCAAGTTTCACCATATCATCAAGCTTTAAACTCATCAAAACTTTAACCGCTGGTATATTGTATGAATTGGCCAGCGCTTGTCTTAGGGTCACTTTTCCATGAAACCTACCGTCATAATTTACAGGTGTGTAATAAGAGTTACCATCTTTGATAGAAAGCGGCGAGTCCTCAATCAAACTGGTGGTTTTAAAGCCTTTTGTCAGCGCAAGGGCATATGTTACAGGCTTAATGGATGATCCGGGTTGTCTATACGCAATCGATGCATTAAATACCCCATTATTCTCAATATCAAAATAATCCTTTGATCCAACCATGGACACTATCTCACCCGTTTTTGCACTCAGCACAACCACAGCCCCATTTGAAACTCTCAGATTTTCTATTTTTGCAAGCTCTTCTTCAAGAATTTCTTGTACTTTCTCTTGAGTAACTAAATCAAGTGTGGTTATCACTGTTAACCCGCCAAAGTTAACATATCTTGATCCGTATGCTCTTTCTAATTCTCCTCTAACAAAATCAACAAAATGCGGTGCTCTTATATAATCTCCCTGTTCTATAAATTGCAATTCTTTAGAATAAGCATCTTCCAATTCTTTTTGTGAAATTAGCCCAAGCGTCAGCATTCTGTCCAAAACAATTTTTTGCCTATCTTTTGCCAAACTTAATGAAACAAAGGGAGAATAAATACCGGGAGCTGTAGGTAAACCCGCAAGTAATGACGCTTCTGATAAGTCTAAATCAAGAGCTTTCTTTCCAAAAAACTTCTGAGCAGCAGATTCAATCCCCACCAGATTTCCCCCATATGGGGTGTTATTTAAGTATAGACTTAATATCTCGTCCTTTGAATATTTCTTCTCAACAAGAATAGCCAAAATTAGCTCCTTAATTTTACGTGAAAATGTTCTTTCTGGTGAAAGTAAAGAAAGTTTCACAAGTTGCTGAGTTATAGTAGATCCCCCCTGAAGGTTTTTTTTAAAGAACGTTTCATTAGCAGCTCTTAATATACTTGAAAGTTTAAAGCCGTTATGTTTGTAAAAATCAGCATCTTCTATTGCTATAGTTGCACTAATTGCAAAAGGGGAAACTAGGCTAAGCTCTATGGGATCACTTCTTTTTTCAGGGCATATCTCATATAGCAATTTACCCTTTCTGTCTAAAAGCTTAGTGCACTTTGTAATACTCTCATTTATTAATTCAGGCTTAGGAAGGCTTTTAAACCAAATATATAAGCTTAATGGCAAAACCACAAAAATAATTGTTGTAATAGATCCAAACATAGACCATATAAACCATCTTGGAACTCTCTTTCTCCTAATAGTGTTCCTGATTTTAGAATATTTTGTTTGTTTATTTTTATCCTTTTTTTTATTAAGTCTTTTAAGATGGAACCTAAAGCTCAACAGCCTTTTTTTTATCTTTAGAATATTTTTTGAATATCTTTTAACCCATTCAATCAAAAAATGCTTTGGAGAAAGATTAACTCTTAAGAGACCTTTCACACTCACACTTTTAAACTTCTTAAAAGAGTGTAAAGTGTATAACTTAATCTTAACCAAGTATTTAGTAAAATTTGAGGCCATGTAATAATAATCGGAAGTAAGCTTATCCTGAATAAAAAACAACCCCTCAACTAGAAAGTTTGAGAGTAAAACAGGCAGGTTCCAAATTGAGTTAAATATTTGTTCTCTTATGTTTTTAGGCAGCACCCTCCTCACCATATCTTAAAAGCAGGCAGGAAAATCACTTTTCAGTTTCTATAATTGGATTGAACTTGATGCGATTATATTTTTTTGAAAGGCCAAGGTCAATGAATTAAATACTTTCTGATTTTTTTAATTTCATCTCTCAGTTTTGCAGCATCCTCAAAGTTTAAATTGTCCGCTTGATATTTCATCTCAAGCTCAAGCCTTTTTATCTCTTTTCTTAACACGCTCGGAGATAGGAATGCATAATCTGTCTCTTCAATTTTCCTCTTCCCTAAATCTTCAGATTCTTCCAGCACAATATCTACAAGTCTTTTTCTTATTGGTTTATGAATTGCAGAGGGCACAATACCATGTTCCTGATTATAGGCATCTTGAATTTCTCTTCTCCTTTCAACCTCAAAAATGGCGCGTTGCATACTTCCCGTTACATTATCTGCATACATGATTACCTCTCCCATTATGTGACGAGCTGCTCTTCCCATAGTTTGTATAAGAGATGTATCGGATCGCAGGAAGCCCTCCTTATCCGCATCCATTATGGCAACCAATGAAACCTCAGGAAGATCCAATCCCTCCCTTAGAAGATTTATTCCTATTAGCACGTCATAATCTCCTCTTCTTAGGCTATCAAGAATATCCGTCCTCTCAAGGGTTTCAATATCAGAGTGTAAGTAAGTTGCCTTCAACCCCGTTTCAAGTAAGTAGGAGGCTAATTCTTCAGCCATTCTCTTTGTTAAAGTTGTAACCAAAGTACGCTCTTTACGGGAAACACGTAGCTTAATTCTTTTAAGCAAGTCTTCAATCTGCCCTTTTGTGGGAAGAACAGTTATTTTGGGATCCATAATCCCTGTAGGCCTTATCAACTGCTGTGCAATATGGCCTTCAGATAAAGATAATTCCCAAGCGGAAGGCGTAGCACTGGTATAAACCACCTGCTTAGTTTTTCTCAAGAACTCATCAAATTTGAGTGGTCTGTTATCAAGCGCTGAAGGCAGTCTAAACCCATGTTCAATTAAAGTCTCCTTCCTTGATCTGTCACCGTTATACATTCCTCTTACCTGAGGAACCGTTATATGTGACTCATCAATTATCAAAAGGTAGTCTTTTGGAAAAAAGTCAATGAGTGTATTAGGTGTGCTCCCCCGCTCTCTTCCATCAAAATAGATTGAATAATTCTCTATTCCTTTGCAATATCCAATTTCTTTAATCATTTCAAGGTCATAATTGGTTCTTTGTTCTAGTCTGTAGGCCTCAATATTTCTTTCCTGTGACCTTAACTCCTTTAGCCTCTCAACTAACTCGGCTTCAATTTGTTTAATTGCACCTTCCCTTCTATCCTCAGCAGTAATGTAGTGTTTGGCGGGAAATATTATTGTAAAACTTTTATCTCTATATCTATGAACCAGATAGTCTTTTTCATCTTGTGTTAGAGCCCTCATAGAACTTCCCTGTCTTTCAAACGGTTGGTCTACAACTCTAATCTCATTTCCTGTCAACGGATCAAAATAGCCAATATCTGTAAGCTTATCATCAAGAACTGTAAGTCTCACACAAAAATCATCATAAGCCGGGTACACATCAACATTTTCTCCTCTAACTCTGTATGTTCCTCTTTTAAAATCAAAATCTGACCTTTCATAATAAATCTGAGATAGCCTTTTTTGCATATCTACTGTACGAATTTTCATACCCACTCTAAGTTCAAGCATAGCTTTGGAATACTCAGTTGGTGAGCCTATGTTATAGATACATGATACTGAAGACACAACTATTACATCTTTTCTGGTAATTAAAGAATTTGTTGCAGACAGTCTTAACTTATCAATCTCCTCGTTAATATCCGCATCTTTCTCAATATAAGTATCCGTCTGTGGAATATAACTTTCAGGCTGATAATAATCATAATAACTCACAAAATACTCAACAGCGTTGTCAGGAAAAAAATCCCTGAACTCCTGGTAAAGCTGCGCCGCCAATGTTTTATTGTGAGAAATAATAAGCGTTGGCTTCTGAACATTTTGGATCAAATTGGCCACTGAAAAAGTCTTGCCTGATCCGGTTGTTCCAAGAAGAACGGAATTTGATACACCCTCCAAATACCACTTGGTTAGAGCCTCAATTGCTTTGGGTTGATCTCCCGTAGGCTTAAAATCCGAAGATAACACAAACATATTGGAAGTTTACCAGGAATAAAAAAGAAAAAAAGAGGAGCCTTTTCCCATAAGTACACGCTGCGATCATATTGTAACACAGCAAATCAAGATAGACTTGTCATTTGAACAAATAAACTTAAAATTTACCTATGAGCAAAGATGAAATTTACAAAGTGGAAAATGAAGCTTTAATAGAGCGGTTACAAGAGCTAAATGGCTTTATTGAAAGTGAAGAAACTGCTCTATCCAACTTGTACAAAAGGTATGAAGAAGACATAAAAGAAGCCTCACAAGAAAAAAAAAGAGATGATGTTATTGAGTCCATGGGCATTGCTATCAAAGCAATGGGGAGAAAAGGCTACAGGCAAAGAAAAGAATACCTGGAAAAACTCACAAAAATTCTGCATAACCCTTACTTTTCAAGAATTGATGTACACCTTTATAAAGACAATTCAACAGAAACACACTACATAGGAAAAATGGGTTTTTCCGGGTACAAAAAGAATCTTGGCATAACAGATTGGAGAGCCCCAATTGCCTCCCTTTACTATAACTTCGCGTTTGCAACAAAGCATGTAAGCTTTGACAGAACGGCTTTTAACGCACTTGATAAAGATGAAACCTTAAACTGTGACTTAGACATTAGGCGTACCATAGAAGTAGAAAATCAAAAAATAATTAACATTTATGATGACAGCTTAATTGATAACATTAGCAAGGACGCATTCCTGCTGTCTAAACTTGAAGCCAAAAAAGGAGGTGGGCTTGAGGACATAATAGAAACAATTCAGTCGGATCAAAACAAAATTATAAGACACTCCCCGTTTGAAAATATCTTGGTTCAAGGGGTAGCCGGCAGCGGAAAAACAACTATTGCAATACACAGAATTTCTTATATTTTTTATAATTTTAAAGACAAAATTTTACCTTCTGAAACTTTATTCCTCTCAACATCCAAAGTACTCATTAATTATTTGTCAAAAAGCTTACCTGAACTTGATATATATAACATTAAAAAGGCCAGTTTGTTGGAATATCTGAAAGAACTTCTTGATCAGAATAAGATAAAACTGCAAAAAAAAATAAGTGCTCAGCTGACTAAAGATATCATATTTTATGATATTCATTATTTTTTAAAATGCCTGGAACAGTTTATTCTAAAGTTATCCCAAGATGCAAAAATCAATTTTGAAATCACTATTTTGGCAGATAGGGATTCTTTAGAATTTAAAAATATAATTAGAATTTATGACCGGTTTAGCCAAAGACCAATATTTGACAAAATTTTAATTCTCTTAACAGAAGTAAAAGAGGAGCTAAGAGAAGTAAAAAAAGAAATCAGATATGAGGGCAAAAGCGACTACCTTGAAAGAAGAGTCAGGACATTAGGTTACCTTGAAAAAAACATAATTTCATTTTTAGGGGATTTTAAGCTAGAAGAAAAATATTTAAGCTTCCTGAAACAAAATTTTAATTTTGAACCCAATACTTATGATGAAAATCATCTAAGTGCCATTTATCTTGTATGTTATAAACTAGGCTTTTTACCAAATCGTGAAGACTATAATTTGGTACTCTTAGATGAAGCACAAGATCTTAACTCTCTTTCCTATATGTGTGTTAAAACCTTCTCCACCAAAAACTGCTTCAACTTTTTTGGCGATCTAAATCAATCCATTTCAAAAAAAACAGCTATAAAAGACTGGAGTGAGGTTATAGAAATATTTTCAGATTCAACAAAGACTTTCAATCTTCAAATCAGTTTCAGATCTACAAGGCAGATAATAGATAGAGCTAAAAAAGAACTTATCAAAGCTGGGATAACTCAAAATTTACCTCAACCCGTTTCAAGAGATGGACTCATACCAACTGAGCAACAGTTCAAAAATTTAAATGAAGCTTTAGAGTATATTACCAAAGAAATCAAAAGTATCAGGGCAAAAGAGCTTAAATCAATAGGAATTATACTGACAAATGACTTAGATGCTGAGTCTGTGACCAAAAAGCTTAAAAACCCAAATCTTGAGCATGAGTTAATAACTCAGTTCTTTGATAACTTTAAAAAAGATAGCGTTTATGTGGTACCCTTAAACTTAGTCAAGGGTCTTGAGTTTGATAGCGTTTTTTTCTTGAACATTAATGCTTTGGAACTGAAGGACAAGATAGAAGGAGCATTTAAAAGCTTTGTAGCCATTTCAAGGGCAATGTCAAAAGTTTACTTATTAGGCTTCCCTATAAATAAAACCTCTACCTTCAACTGAAACCAAATTGTTAGGATTGATCCAAACATCGGATAATTTATTTTTAAGTCTAGAAACAGTTTGCTCTACAATACTCTCTCCGTTTTTTGATTTTGCCCTGCTATTTATAGATTTAACAATATCTCCTCTTGCCACTATTTTATTCTTGTTTGTTACAAATTGCTTTAGCACCTTTCTCTCAGGATCAGAGAGGTTCAAGGAAATGCTGGTACCATTCACCAAAAACTTATCTTTATTAAATTCAACTGTAAGACCATACTTATTAATTTTTTCAACTCCAACCAGCCTAAGCAAACCAATAACTATCCTAAAACCGTTTCTATGTTTTTCTACTATTCCAAGATTTAGCAGGTGCTTAAAATCATACTCAAGCTCTTTCTCAAACTCATTCACTCCCCAAACAATATGGCATAAAACCTTAATCTCACTTTGACTTAAGCTGTCCCAAAGTTTATGAACTTCACTTCTTAAGTGCCAATTACTGATAATATGTTTTTCAATATTTTTCCTTTCTCTGGGCACAAGATTGTTCTTAAGATCCATAGCTACTGAAAAAAAAGAATCAATACCTCCTGTAAGAGAATATATTCTTTTGAAGGTTTTAGGAGAAGTGCCCTTTTCTAATGATTTTAGATACCTTTCATCTTTTATAGGCATGTAAATGACATTTTCATAAAGGTGTGGAGCCAACCTGTATTTTTTAACATTGTCCGGATGGGACAAGTTTGTTTTTGACAAATATAAAAATGAGCATTTTTTGTAAAGCCTTCTAAGACTTTCAAAGTACGCAAAAGCTTCAGTTCCAAGGCTCAAAATCACATCTAGATCTTCCATAAATACTACAGGCGTAAGGTTTCTTAATGAAGCCTCCTCTAAATACTGTTCAATTTTATGAGCCAAATCAGATTGAGGGGTAATGTTTGACTCTACTCTAGAAGGGTATCTCTTCTCATTTAAGGCCCTTCTAAAACCTGTAATAACCAGGTTTTGAATATTTCTCAAATTTACATAAGAAAGGTGGTTCAAATCAACAAACACTGGAAGTATACTTTTTTTAAGGATTAAGTCAGAATGCATGTTTCTAAAGAAGATGGAATAGTTTGTTCCGCCAACAATTTGTATAGTAGCGCATTCACCTTTTGCTATCACATCAAGCAAAGTCTTCTTCTGTTGATCCCAGTTTTTATACATAAGTTGATTGATATTAGCATATTATTGATTGCGTAGTCAAGCTATAGGTTATAATTGGTGGTTTTTGTTGTAGGTAAAGTAATAAAATAGGGCGTTCATACATTTCTGCATAAACGCCCATCCCCGGTTTGGTGTCAATACCCACTCCCGAGACCAACTTCAAGGGTTTGTTCGATGAGTTCCTCAAGGCTTCCGTCTGATTGAGGACACCCCTCGTTATGTGCCTCTTATCCGCTTGTCTTTGGGTGGTTGTGAGTTTGCTACAAAACAGCCCAGTGAGGCGCTATTTACGGATAAGTCCCACTCTTAGAATCCCTACAATACCGATTAGAAGGGTTCCTACGAGGAATGCAATGCCAACAACCGCAAATGTGGCCGTGACGCCCGGGTTCGCAACTGGTCCAGGCTGGGTGACCCATGGGTATAGGATCAACCCGATACCCATGGCTACGCTGAAAAGCGCAGTGATCTCCAGAGCCTTATTCACTCCGTCCATCTTTCCCTTTCCTTTCTATTCTTGAAATTGCAATGCATGCTAGCACAAAAACCCTAAAAAGTCCAAAGAAGTATTGACATGTTTGGGTTTATTTCGGTATAGTAGTCTTATGCCAATAACACTATACAAAAAGCAAAAACTTATCCTTGACTATATCTCCCAATACATCCAGAAAACCGGCTATTCCCCTACCCTTCAAGAAATTGCCAACGCCATGGGCTTATCCTCCCTTGCAACCGTCCACGAACACTTGCAAGCCCTAGTCAAAAAAGGCGTCATTAACCGCTTTGAGGGTGCTGTGAGGGGAATTGAAGTACTGGATCAGAAAATAGCCACTACCCTACAGGGCGTCGAGCTCCCTCTTATTGGCTTCATTGCAGCGGGAAGGCCGATTGATGCCATTGAAAATCCCACAGAAACCATCATGGTCAACGCAGACCTTGTTTCCAAGGTCAAACGCTGCTTTGTACTGCAGGTAAAAGGCGACTCCATGATAGATGAAGGTATTTTAGACGGTGATTATGTTGTAATAGCTCAACAAGCCACGGCAAATAATGGGGAGATTGTTGTTGCTTTAATAGATAATGAGTTTGCAACACTTAAAAAGTATTACAAAGAAAAGGATACAATCAGGCTACAACCGGCAAATCCAAATATGCAACCGATTTTTGCCAAAGACGTTAAGATTGAAGGTGTTGTGACAGGCATTATAAGAAGGTATAACAAGTAGCTAGATTAATTATTATTTACCTATCTCCTTAACCTTATCAGAAAAGAAAGTCTTTGTAATTACAGGACATGTGGATTCCTTTTCCGTACAATGTTTACTAGAGAAAGCATCAAAAGGGTTTGGGTAATACCTAAAGTCCTCTGCACATATAAAATGCTTTATTTCAGGGTTTTTTAAAAAAAACCAGGCGCTGGTATAAGCACTATCGTCCAAGGCGTAAGGGCTACATCCATATGAGGTAAGATATTGACTTAGTTCCTTCCACAAGTTCTCACTGTCTTTACTTGTATAGAGTTTGCTGTCTGAAAACATTGCTATTCTTACCACTCCTTCCGGAGATCTTAAATACACCAAATTTTTGGGACTTATAAAATCCGCCTCCCATAAAGGTTCAATAACAACTTTAGTTTCAGAAATTGTCACTTTGTACGTTGCTTTCAACTTCTTATAAAAAATATTTAATTCCACTTCTTTCTTATCTCTGGGAATAAGTATTCTATAACTTGGTCTAGTCATCACATCTAAACCAATTGAGCTTGCCTTAAAACCTAGGATAGTTAAATTAAGAGTATTATCAACCCAAGTCTCTTTAACATCAAAATTTTTTGACGCTGTAGTGTATGTTTGGTCAGTACTAATAACTAAATTAAGGTCTTTTTCCTCATCAACTTCAAGATTCAATTTAGAATCAAGATCAACTCTTCTAACTTGTGTGTTTGGAGATTTGGCTACAATATAAAAGTAAGCCCCACCTGCAATAAGAATAAGCAAAATAAAAAATGGGATGAGTTTATTAACAGACATTACGTCCATTTTATAATCTTTTAATAAAAGTAGGCAATAATTTTAAACCCACAGAAATTTGAAGCTGTTTATTATGTTAAAATAACGTTTAGTTATGCAAGACTTAGTAAACAATCAAGAACTTACTAAAAGGGCTATTGAGGCAATATCAAAAAAAGATTTCATAAAACCTCTTCCAAAAACCTCATCCAAAACGCCCCCCATTCTATATGTTTTCAGACACGGCCAGTCTCAAGACAATGAACAGTACTACTTCTCAGGTTGGAGGGACCCAGATCTTACAAAACTTGGGCAGGATCAGGCAAAAATACTGGCCAATAAACTAAAGTATGAAAATTTTGACCTTGCAGTTTCATCTACCCTTAAAAGGGCTATACAAACACTAGATCTAGTACTGGCAGAAAACACAGCTTGGTCCTTCCCACCTGATACGTTAACTCTTTGTAAGGCTTCCCAGGCGGATATCTCAACGGCTTATCCAAAAAAACCAACAGAGATTGTCAAGGCTTACTTAACATATAAAGTACTCTTGGATGACAGGCTAATTGAACGCTCATATGGAGAGCTTCAAGGCACAAGCAAGGTTGAGTTATACCTAAAAGATCAGAAAATTGAGGAAAAATATAGACGAGCTTATGACTTCCCGACAAAAAACGGCGAAAGCCTTAAAATGGTGGAAGAACGTGTTAAACTCTTTTTAGAAGAGCTTTTGCCTTTTATGAAAGAAAGAAAAATCAATGTAGTCCTCTCCTGCCATTCAAATTCTATGCGAGCCTTAAGGAGGTTTATGGAAAACTTAACAATAGAGGAAATGTGCGCGCTGGAAAATCCTTTAGCCCAAGACTTTGCCTCGTACAAAATCTAAACCCATAAACTTGATTGAGAAGAACCCCAGTTAGGAGCCAAGCTCCGATAGGGAGAATGCTCTAAATTTCTCAGATAGTTCTTTCTTAACACTAAGTAAATTGTCAGAATTCTCCTCATTATGAAAATAAGTTACAAAATAACCTATATCAAAAGATATTTCATTAACTAATATATTTTCCAAACAACAAAGACTCATCAGGTGTTTAAAACCAAGTTTCTTCTGCTTAACAAAAGCACTTTTAAAATCTTCCAAATCAATATTAGGAAAATATCCTGATTTTCCAAAGCAATCGCTGAATGTAAAGTTCTTCTCTACAAGATAAGGCTTAAGCTCAATATTACTATCAGCCACTTCTTTCATGGAGTCGATCACGACTTTATACTCTTCCTCCATTAATCCTAAACTTTTATCTTTATGCGCTAGCAGGTAAAACAGTTTAAAAAGTTCATCAAAAGTCCCGCAGTTCCAATACCCACACTTTGAAGCCTTGTCTGAGCCTGTAATGGTAAGCTTACTATTAGAAAAATAAGTACCTAGAATCTCCTCCATTCTTTTCTGCACCACATTAGCTGGAATCTCATAACCTAACTCTTTCAAAAAATCCTTTAAATTCAAAAGCGAATGGTTGCTTGAAGGTCCAAGAGTTACATCAATTAACTCTTTTATACTAAAATTACCAAAATTTGTTTTATCTCCACGCTCAAGTTTTTTGGCTATTAAGCCCTTAAGCTCCTCCTTCCCCTCATTTAGAATACTAAGTTCCACAAGATCCAGAAGATATAGATAATTTTCCTCCTTTACAGCTTTTTTAAGAGCTTTCAAAGACTCTAAGCTGATGTTTTTAAGCTTTCCCAGAATTACCGCATGCTTAGAATAAAAATCTCGCTCTACAAATTTGTCTACAGGTTTACCCTTAGCACAATAATCAAAAATATCCTCAAACAGATTTTTGTTTAAATAACAGGAAACAATAGGTTCCGTTATTGATAAATTTTTTTCTCTGCAAAGATTAAGAACTGTGATAACCCAACAAAGCTTAGAAATACTTGCAAGGTAAAAAAGTGTAAAGGCCTCTCCCTTATAGCAAACAAGTTCCCCATTCTTAACAACTTTTAATGCAAATTGAATATTTGGATCAATTTTAAGAATTTCTTCTTTCAATTCCACAATTAGATTCTACAATAAATTCAAGCTGAATTATCTTTAAGTTCTAAGAAAATTAGTTGGGATAGGGGCAATACCTTTCCTCTATCCCAAATTTTTCACTTCTCCTCAAGCCAATAGCCGCGGTTGGGAGCGGTAGAACAGATGTGCATAACAAAGCGCACTTCTCTGTTATCATCCCTTACAAACCACTCGCCATCCTCTACTTTTTCCCTCTTCCACCCATCAGGAGGCTCAGCCTTTAAGAGAAATCTATCACTTGGATGATTGCTAATGTTAGTAAATCCAAGCGATAGTAAGTAACGCTCAGTATTATCAGTTCCCTCCCCTTTAAAGTTTCTTGGTATATCCCACATTTTTCTGTTTCTTCCTTTCTTAGCGACTTAGAATTTGACTGGATAATAACATCAAAATAAATTGGTCACAAAAAGATTAAATTTTGCAGTAGCCTTCAATCCCATTTAACTCTCCGTAAATCTCCAAAAGCTTGTTATATTTGGCAACTCTTTCATGGGCGGGAGCGCCGGCTTTCAGATAATCGGCATTAACCGCTACGGCAAAGTCGGCTATAAATGTATCAACTACGGCCTCGCCGCTTCTGTGCGAAACGATTGTGTACATTCCAAGATCCTTAGCTTTTTTCACAAACTCATACGTTTCGGTTAAAGTTCCAATCTGATTTGGCTTAACAATAACCGCATTACAACACTTTTTAGCAGCAACAGTTTCAAGTCTTTTGGTATTTGTTACCGTTAAATCGTCACCAACAATCAACAACTTCTCCGAATACCCCTTGTAAAAATCGGCCCAGGAAGTAAGATCCTCCTCCATAAACATATCCTCAATGTAAATTATAGGGTAGTCGTGCAAAAGCTCACCATAAAACTTTTTAAGAGCGAAAGCATCAAATTTAACCTTTTCACCCTTCACCACATAAGAGCCTTTTTCAAAAAATGAGTTCGAAGCTACATCAAGCCCCAAAAAGATTTCCTCTTCAACTTTAAAGTGAGCAGTTTTGGCAGCCTTTACAATAAAATCCAGTGCTTGCCTGGTATGCAAATTCTCAGGCGCAAAACCCCCCTCATCCCCAACTTCAATATCAAAACCATCCTCCGCCAGAAGATTTTTAAGCGTTAAATAGGTTTTGGCCCCCATATCCAAAGCCTTGTCATAGGGCAGGAAACGCGATGGGATAGCCATAAACTCCTGAAAAGAAAGATCGTTTTGCGCATGCTTTCCCCCATTTATCACATTAAAAATAGGGGTTGGAATGCCTATTTCTTTAGTTTGAAAAAGTTCTGATAAATACTGAAAAAGTTGAATTTTGCGCGAGTGCGCCACAGCCTTGGCAACCGCAATAGAAACAGATAAAAGAGTGTTCTCACCAAGCTTACTCTTATCTGGAGTTCCATCAATCTCTATTAAACGCTGGTCAATTTTATATTGGTTTTCGGCCTCCTCGCCGCAAAAATTAGGCCCAAGCCGCTCGTTGATAATCTCAACTGCCAACTCCGGGTTAACTGAAACAGCTTCTCTTCCTCCTTTTGAAGCCCCCTCGGGAATTTCCCCATGCCCTTTAGCTCCGTCTTCCAACTCAACTTCCGTATTGATTGTCCAGTTACCACGGGAATTTAAAACTTTATGGGCATGAATATTTGAAATCCTTGGCATCGGAATAAAGTATAATACAACTGTATGCCAAACCAAACAGAAGATTTGACGGCAGCATTCAAAGATTATTCCAACTTCTCCTTCGAAGGGCGGACACCAGAACTTCCTATAGAAAGGGGAAATCTGCCTCGATTAAAGGATACCCAAAGTGTACGGGATGTTACGTGAACTTAGAATAACTTATACCCTTTGTTATTTAGGTTCAAAAAACTGTTTAATCTTGATGATACATAAACTGTATAGTATGTCCTGAACACTGCGCACTTTTAGCTTGTAACTTAAGACAGCTCTGCTATATTTACTTTATGGCAAAAGTAAGTACCTACCTTAATTTCAAAAACCAAACTGAGGAGGCATTTAAGTTTTACAAAAAAGTTTTTGGCACTGAATTTGCTGGAGTAATAAACCACTTTTCCGATATACCCCCTCAGAAGGGGCAGCCGCCAATAAAGGAAGAAGACAAAAATTTGGTCATGCATGTAGCTCTTCCTATTCTCGGGGGTCATGTGCTCATGGGAACAGATGCACCTGAATCAATGGGCTTTAAAGTAATTTCGGGAAATAATGTGTATATAAATCTTGAGCCGGATACCAGAGCAGAAACTGACAGATTATTCAAAGAGCTTTCGGAAGAAGGTAAGATAGAAATGCCACTTCAGGAAATGTTCTGGGGAGATTACTTTGGATCTTTAACTGATAAATTTGGTGTTCAATGGATGTTTAATTGTTCAAGTAAAGTATAGAACGCAACCCATACGCTCGGGTACTACTTAACATTTCGATCAATACCATAAAAACTTTCGTCCTAACATTAAGATTTTATGTCAAGAAAATTTTATTTTGTTAATATGTACTTAACAATGACAGAAAAAGGTTTACCTTCAAACGCAAAACTTGTCTTTAAAGGCCGAATCTTCAATGTATATCAATGGGAACAGGAAATGTATGATGGAAAAAAGGAGATATTTGAAGTGCTCAAACGCCCTGACACATCTCAAGTTCTGGCAACAATTGGGAACAAAATTCTCATATTGGAACAAGAACAACCTAATACAGGTAAATTTATTTCTCTACCAGGCGGTAGATTACTTGATGATGAAGATCCATTAGATGGTGCAAAAAGAGAACTGCTGGAAGAAACTGGGTATGAATCTGCCGATTGGACCCTTTGGAAAACATTTAAACCTATCCCTAAAGTATTTTTCAATATATTCATATATCTAGCAAAAAATTGCATATTAAGACAACCACCCAACCCCGAATCCGGTGAAAAGATAAAACCTATGCTTGTTACATTTGACGAATTTTTAATGCTTTCTGATAACCCCGAAGCTTTCAGGCAAAAGGAACTTGCTTCTTTTCTTATGGAACTAAGGCTACATACTGATAAAAAAAAGCGATTTAAAAATATGCTCTGGCCTAAAAGCTTTCACTCAATAGACAGATAATACGTCAATAGCACCAGAGCAACAAGGTTTTACAAAAATGAGAATGCACAGTTGATAACATCTTAGAGATACTTCTATTCGCGTAGACAAAACCCGATAGTTGTCAATTTGACATACCTAAACTTTGCTACTACTGTAATTAAAATCCTAACTGAAAGGAAGGAAACCACATGCTCACAGACTCGGCCAGAAGACGAGCGAAAGCTAACCATAATTCTCTTGATGAGCTCACCACGATTGCCAGATTAACGGGTAAAACTCGCAAGTGGATGCTAAGTAATTTAAAGACTTTGGATGAAGTACTCTCCATCCTCAAAGAAAAAGGGTGGATAGGCTTGGTTGCTATGGTGCCAGAATTCGGTCCTCAGTCTGCAAAAAGACTGTACGAAGTCCTTGTCGCAGCAGGCCATGAGATACCGGAATTGGAAGAATAATTTGAATTGACCAAAGCTTTAAGCAAGAGAATACAAAAAAGCGCCTGATGTTTAAACATCTTCAGGCGCCAACCTTTACCGCTAGAACAGGCGAGGGTAAACTTTTAAAACCCCAAATCCTCTTCTACAAGTATGAGTCTTACTTTTCTTCCCATCATCGGGTTTTCCTTTTTGAAAATCAAAAGTTTTGAAAGCTGTGTTCCCATTCCATACTTTTGTTTCATGTTTACAGCCTCGAGGGGAATGACGACTTCATTTAATATTTTAATGGCTTCTTCCAACGTTGAAACTATTTTTTTAGTACTCACTATAAAGATCAGGTTTTGCGAAGTAAAAACAATGTTTGGCAGCTAGCTTCCTGTCCTGGAAACGATTATAAACTCACCTGTTGAAGCTCCTTTTGGAGTTCATCAGGGTTTTCTGACCATATTAAGATACGGTAGCCTGCTATTTTATTCACTCTTCAGGAAATTAAATCTTTCATTAAAAACAGGGATTTTCTCAAAATTAGGTAATGCGATCAGACTAGTATTCACCCACTTCACTTTGGTTTTATTCTCCTCCCACTGCTTTGGAGTCATAATTCTATCGTAGAACTTACCTTCGGCCTGCTCCAACACTCCCATGCCCACCCAAAACTTAGCTTTAGACACACTTGTCGATCCTATATCAAGCGCATTAGGAATTTTCTGAGAAAATAAGACCACTTTGTCTTCACCTCGAACAAAGGCTCGCCTCTTTGTCAGCTGTAAATACACCTCACTATAGATCATCAAATCGTCTAAGGCCTTCTGGTAGTCCAGATCTGAAGTCAGGTCATCCTTTCCTTTTCTTTGGAAGTTAAACTCGAAGGCCTTTCTTAATTTTACTTTCCTTTCTTCTGACAAACCTGTGGCCTTGAGGATAGAAAACAACTCTTTCAACTCCTTATTATAGTCACTCAAGGAGTAAATGTCGGGAACAACTTGTTTCAATTCCACCTTCAAGTTTTCAGGAAAATAGTTACCAAAGGCTGCCAACAACTCCCTAAAAGAAGAAACATAAGCATCTAAATCTTTTCTTGGGTAATTATCAATAAGTTCTATCACAACATCATCAGAAGAAAAGGTGATTTCTGCCCCCGGTTTGTAAGCGGCAAGAATTGGCGCCACATATCTGCAAACATAAGAAATTGTTAAAAACTCTGCCCAGTCAACCTTTGGGTAGGTTGGAACTCTCCAAATTTTATAAGCACCAAAAGGATAAGTAAGTTTAATTGGGCTGTTGTTTGAAACATTTAAATGAATTGCCTTCTTAACTCTTTTTTCGGAATCAGAATCAACGGATGTTTTTCTAAACTTAGTTGAAGTAAGTTTTCTGTAAATAAAGGTTTCGATACCTTCGTACTTAATTATCTTGCTATCCTCATTGGAAGGCGTATATTTTGAAGTATTTTTTAATCTGTCTTCGAGGTGTTCTTGTATTGTCATTTCTTCTTGGGGTAGGGGTTGGGGTTTTACCCAAGTCTTCTCCACACATGGAGAAATTTTGATCAAACTACCCCTACCGTAAGTAAGGATATTGTATCAAATAAATCTGAAATTAATTCTAATTTCTATCACCAGCTGTTAAAATAACTTTATGGAAGACTCAAAAATCCGACTAAATGGCGATTTATTCTATTCAAAAGGCTATATTATGCTACCCATAGAATTATCACCGATTGCTACCTTAAATATCCAAAATATAAACTTCTTTGCTAAAAAGGAATTTCATATTAGTATACTTGCTACCAAAAAGTACATACCTTTGCTCTCACAAAAATTAAAAATAACTAAGGAGCAGGCACTAAGCACAATTCTTTCTGAGGTTGATAAATTTGTTACAAAGGTACCAATCAAATTTGCTGCCTTTTCAGACGAAATAAGAATGGCAAAACGAGAAGACAGGAGTTCTTTAATAGCAGCGGTAAAAGTTAGCAACATCGAGCTGTTGTATGACTATCTTAGAACTGCTTTTAAGATGAGCTTTGAAGCTCAACCTACGCATATAACTTTATACACATTAGAAAACGGTTTAGGAATTGGGATAAACGATATTGATGAGTTAAACAGACTATCAGCGAGACTCAACAAAGAGGAGTCAACCTTAATCATGAAGGCAGTATTCGATTGAAAAGCTATCCCTTAATCGGATCTAATGTTAAACAGCCCGGAACGGCTGTGTCCTCATATACTGTTTGATCTCCAACATACCCTTCCCAAGACTTGAAGAAAGCTTTTATGTTTTTATAAGTTTCCTCTTTGAGCCAAGTTTACGCTGTTAAGTAAGTTGAACTGGGAGTACCTCTATTTCAGCTACTAAGGAAAGGTTTTATTTGTGATGGGTTATGATCGACCAAAACCAACAGGTCACTTCCTAGCCTTCTTATTCACAAGCTTCTTTTCCGCGTCATACACAATCTTTCTGGTTTTATCAATTACATCAGGACTTACTGAAATTGAAGTTACACCCCAATCAACCAGCTTTTCAACAAGTTCCGGATATTCAGAAGGAGCCTGACCACAAATTCCGCATGTCACCTTGTTTTTCTTACAAGTTGTAATCACGCGTTCTAAAGCCCACAACACTGCCGGATCAAGCTCTGAAAAAACATTTGACACCAATTCATTATCTCTATCACACCCAAGAATCAACATAGTCAAATCATTCGATCCAATTGATACGCCATCAAGCCCTTCCGCAATAAAATCCTCAAGTAAAATCACATTTGAGGGAATTTCACACATCATCCAAAATTTAAACGTCCCGCCCCGTCTCAAACCGGCTGCAGAAACAAACTTTTTAACTTCTCTTAACTGCCCAACAGTACGCACAAAGGGAATCATCAAATGCAGATTCTTGAACCCGTTTTTATTTCTGACAATTTTAATAGCTTCAAGCTCCAGATCAAAAACCTCATGATCGGCAATATACCTGGAAGCCCCTCTAAAGCCTAGCATTGGATTTGGCTCCTCCCCCTCAAATTCTTCCCCGCCTTTCAGGTTTCTGTATTCGTTTGTTCTAAAATCCGTAGCCCTATAAATGATTGAACGGGGGTTAAACGCTTTGGCAAATTCAAGTAAACCGGCGGCAAGCTTATCAACAAATTCTTTCTGTCTTTTTTCTTTGATGAATTTTCTGGGATGCTCCCCAATCTGGGCAATCATAAACTCCGCCCTAAGCAAACCCACCCCATCAACATTGCGCTTAGCTATTTCGGCGGCAAAATCGGGCTCTGCCAGATTCACATATATTTTAGTAGCAGTTTTAAGAGAAGATGTATCAATTTTGACTTCCTCTTCTTTATGAGCTTTAACAACATCACCCTCATAGATCTTTCCCTTAGACCCATCAACAGTGACAACCTCCTTATCTTTTAACATTACGGTTGCATGTTGTGTCCCAACCACAGCGGGAACTCCAAGCTCACGACTCACAATTGCGGCATGTGAAGTTCTTCCTCCTTCATCTGTTACTATAGCTACGGCCTTTCTCATTGCCGGGACATAATCCGGGTTTGTCATTTTTGCAACAAGCACATCCCCACTCTTAACAATTCCTATCTCAGATGGATCTTTAACTATTCTCACAGGCCCTGAGGCTACACCGGGAGAAGCTCCAAGACCCTCAAGCAGTAATTTTTCATTTATAACGTCAATTTGAAGGGAAGTATCATCGGTATTCATTTTAAGCGTTGTTACAGGGCGAGACTGAACAATATATAGTTTTCCTTTTTCAAGTCCCCACTCTATGTCACATGGGAAACCATAATGCTCTTCAATTCTTTTGCCTATCTTAGCAAGCTCAACAATAAAAGTATCGGAAAGCTTTTGGGTTTCCTGGTATGCTTTAGATACAGGTATGTTTCCGCTCTTTGTCATTTGCCAAGTCTGCTTTGACAACTCTCTTGAAATAATTTCAAAAGTATCTTTTTTAATCAAAAATTGATCAGGCGTAACCTCTCCTGAAACAATAGGCTGACCAAGCCCAAAAGCAGCTTCAATTGAAATAACTGACTGGTCATTGGTTATGGGATTTACGGTAAACATTATGCCAGATGTTTCACTCTGAACCATTAATTGCACAGGGACCGCAATTCCTACTTTCATATGGTTATAACCCTTATCCGTTCTATAAAAGATTGCTCGCGACTCAAAAAGGGAGGCCCAACACCTTTGAACTGCCTTAACTACCTCTTCATACCCGATTATATTCAAATAAGTCTCTTGCTGCCCTGCAAAAGAGGCATCGGGTAAGTCTTCAGCTGTAGCAGAGGATCTAACGGCAACCTCTCTATCAAACTCTCCACAAAGCTCATGATAATAGTTTTTAATTTCATCTTTTAATGAAGATGGCATTTCCGCTGCTAATATAGCTGTTTTTATCTTATCTGAGGCATCTATCAAAGCCTTGCTATTACTTATTTCAAGCCCCGAAAGCTCTGTTAGAATTTTATTTCTCAGTGAAGTAGCTTCAATAAAATCAAAGTAAGCCTGTGCGGTAATAACAAACCCATTAGGCACCGGAACTGAGTTTGAGTACATTTCTCCAAGATTTGCCCCTTTTCCCCCGGCAGTCGGGATATCTTTCTTCCTAATTTCTTTAAACCACAATAGATTGGCAGGTTTCATACTCTATGAATTATAGCCTCTTAGCCCACAATTTCAATCACATTGATACCTATGAATATAGTATTTCTAAAGGTCTTTGAAACTTAGGCAAAAGTCCTTCAATATAAATCAAAGCGTCATTTAAGTCTTTCTCCCTCTGGGATTCAAATCTCAAGGAAAGATAAGGAGAGGTATTGGATGCTCTGACCAAAAACCAGGTATTTTGATTGAGATAAGCTCTTATCCCATCTGTTTCATCCACCCTAACTATAGAAAGATTCGATTTTACAACCTCCCTAATCTTCTCAATCAAAGCCTCTTTTTCATTATCATTGCATGGATACTTCAATTCCTCAGTGTGGTACATTTTAGGAAAAGCACTCATTAATTCAGATAAGCTTTTATCCTCCTTATCCAAAATTTCAATAACTCTTAAGGAGGCGTAAATGCCATCGTCAAACCCCATATATTTATCAGAAAAGTAGATATGGCCGGAAAACTCTCCGCCAAGTAAGGCGCCGCCCTTCATACGCTCTATAAAATAAGGGTGTCCGGTTCTCATCATTATTGGAACGCCACCAAACTCTTTGATTTTGTCTTCCAACAGAGCTGTACATTTAACATCGTATATCACAGATGCACCGGGATTATCCTTTAACATGTATTTTCCAAACAGTAAAAGCATCTTATCATTGGAATAAATTGTGCCTTTCTCATCAACTAGTCCAAATCTATCTCCATCAGTATCATAGGCAATACCAATCTCCTTACCCTGCTTTAAAACTTCTTTGGCCAAATCCTGCATAAACAGATTGCTTTCAGGATCAGGTGTGCCGTGAGGATAATCTCCATCCAGATTACAATACATTCCTACAACAGATAAGTTAAGTCTCTCAAAAATGTTCATTGAAATTACACTTGATGTTCCATTCCCGCAGTCCACAATAACTCTGTGCCTCTTATTAAACTGGAAATTGGAAACCATATATTTTACATACACCTCTGAAAGATCTTCATAAGTTACCGACCCCATAGATTTTTTATAATTTTGTGTATCGATAGTACTTTTTATTTCCTGTATAGAATTACCATATAAAGGATCTGCTTTAGTTCCGCAAAACCTGAACCCGTTGAATTGTTTTGGATTATGACTGGCAGTAACAATAACACCGGCATCAAACTCTTTTTCAAATGTGAGAAACTCAATTATTGGAGTTAGGCTTAACCCAATATCTGTAACATTACAACCTGTACTCATAAGCCCATATACAAATTTATCTTTAAGTGGCGCAGAAGTTTTTCTATTATCATGCCCTACTACTATATTCTTTCCATACTTTGATTGAACCAAAGTTCCAAAAGCTTTACCTATCTCTTCAGCTGACAATTCTGTGAGCTCATCAGGAACAATACCTCTAATATCATAATTTCTGAAAACGGTCGGGTTAAGCATGTTTGAATAATAGGTTCTCAAACTTAAAACTTCAACCACCTAGCCACCTCTGTTACAATTCTGTGATATGTTTAAAAAACCCCTTTTTTTGTTTGGATTTACACTCCTTCTTAGTCTATTAATAAGCTCTGTCATTTACTTAGCAGTTTTAATGAAAAATGTCCCTTTTACCTATCCCCTTGATATATCTCCAAAAGATAGTTCAGACCTGGCCAAAAACACATCACCTGAGCCACAAATACCACTTAAGATAGGAAAGGATAAGATGTTTAGCATACTTCTTCTTGGGATAGACAGGAGACATAAAGCAGAAACTGCCTTTAGAACAGATATCATGGTTCTACTATCTGTTAATCAGTCTCAAAAAAAAGTTGTGTTAACCTCTGTACCAAGGGACCTTTGGATAAACGGGGGAAGAATTAATGCCACTTTTGTAAACGGTGGTTGGGAAGACATGCAAAAGGCGTTTTTAGGTATTACCGGAATAAGCCCCAACGCCTACATTCAGTGCGATTTCGAGGACCTGGTATGGCTTATTGACTCCCTGGGGGGCATTGAAGTTGACTTGGAGACTGCGTTCACAGACTCAGCATATCCAAATGATGTCACAAAAACTTACATAACAGTAAATTTTGACAAAGGCATACAAACAATAGACGGAAAAAGCGCGCTTGTCCTTTCCAGGTCAAGACATGGCAACAACGGAGAAGGGAGCGACTTTAAAAGAATGCAAAGACAGCACAAAATTCTAAAAGCGTTGCCAAACGCTATTCTAACTCCAAAGAGCGTTTTCAACCCATTCATCCTCACAAAATTTTATGAGGTTATTACACAACGAATGTCAACAAATCTGACCCTGAAAGAAAGCGAATTATTATGGGCTTATTACCCTGAAAAAGATACTTATACAGTTGAGAGTTTTTTTGTAAATTCGGATTATCTTTATAATCCACCCATGTCTGACTATGGAGGCGCCTGGGTCCTTGTTGCCAAAAACAACGACTATTCCCCAATTCACAACCAGCTGAAGGAACGCCTCGGCCTCATAAAACCTGAATCTAAAGATAATAAAAACACCACGCTTAATTCTGCTAAACCCCAATAAAATGTCTAAGTTTAGCTTTCCCGCAAGAAACGGTAATAGTTATTACATCAATTCGGACTTGAACTTGCTCAGCTGCCTTACCCAAATATATTTGGGATGCCAACACTAAGTTCTTCTTTTTCTTATAAGTAATGGCTTCTTCCGGATAACCGTACCTCAAAGATTTTCTGGTTTTAACCTCAACAAAAACAATAACGCCTTTCTTAGATGCAATCAAATCAATCTCAAAACTCCTACCAAAACGACTGTTTTGAGCCATAATCTTATAACCTCTCTTCACTAGAAAATCTTTTGCAAGGTTTTCCCCCAAATAACCCAATTTTTTATTCTTATTTCCAAAGTTTTGGATGGATATATTATACCAATATATATTAGTGAATACAAGCCTATCTGTCGGGTGGAATCTTATAAATTTTTACTAATTCTTTCAGAAGTTGCATCCATAAAGGAACAGCCGTTTCAGCGGCATAAATACTTGATGTAGGGGTTTGAAGCTTAACAACCATCACAAACTTTTTGCTATTTTCAACATTTGGTAAAAAGCCAACAAAAGTCACGTTTGTTTTATTAGGATCATATTTACCTTCTATTGGGATTTGAGCAGTTCCGGTTTTCCCTGCAATAGTATAATTTTTTACATTGAAGTATCTTGATTCCCCGGCATCCACCGCATTTACCAATAACTTCCTCATTTTTCCAAGCGTTTCTTCAGAAATAATCTTCCTTTTATATTCAACAGGAACATCAATCCTTCTTTTACCATCCAGTATAGCTGAAACCACCCGAGGCTTAACAAGCCTTCCACCATTATCAAAAACAGAAAAAGCTGAGGCTACCTGGACCACAGACAGTGACAACCCTTGTCCAAAGGCTGCTGTTGCAAGATCAATATCCCGCCATTCATTTGAATCTCTTAAAACTCCTGCATTTTCTCCCTCCAAAGCTATACCTGTATACTCACCAAACCCAAACTTTCTAAAGTATCTATACAAATCTTTTGCTCCTACTTTCATTCCCACCCATGAAGCACCAATATTATTTGATTTTTCTAACAATTCTCTGATGTTTTGAATCCCCAAATGCTTGCCATTCCAATTATCAATTGTGTGACCGGAGTAAGTCTTTGGACCATCATCGTTGAAAGTGGTATATTCATCAACCAGTTTTAAATCAATTGCAGCTGCCACCGTCACAGGTTTAATAATCGAACCGGGTTCGTAAGTATCTGAAATCACAATATTTCTTTTCAATATTTTAAGCTCAGGACTAGCCTCCAAAGCCTTATCCGCAATGTCTGAAGGATCAAAAGTAGGATAATTTGCAAGCGCAATCACATCTCCAGAAATTGGATTCATTATAAGAACAGATCCGCTTTCTGCCCTATACTTTTCCACACCCTCCCTCAGAAGCTTCTCAACCACAAATTGCACATCTCTTCTAACCGTTGTAACAAGGCTTCTTCCATCCTGGGAGGGAATCTTTCTAAAACCGCCTAATAGAATTATATTGCCCGTAGCCCCTAACTCCTCATAAATCTTACCGGGTTTGCCCTTTAAATCCCCATTGAAATAACCCTCCAAACCAAAATATCCCTGGTTTTCCCAAGCGTCGCCCCCCGCAACATAGCCTAAAATGTGGGAGGAAAGGAATCCTTCCGGATAATACCTTAAAGGCTCTTCCTCAAAACCTAACCATTTCAATTTTAACTCCTCTACCTTCTTTTTTTCCTCTCTGGATAATCCTTTTTTTATCATCACCCACGCTTTATCCATAGAAAGATATTCAATGATTCTTTTTTCAGTCTCAGTGATCTCTTTTAGTACAAGAGTTTCAACCAGCTTATCTGAAGTTAGGGAAGATCCGTCAGATGGAAACAGTCCTTTGAGGCCATTTTCACTCGGCTTATCAACCAAAATGGGCGCAAGTGCCTTAGCATACGCCTCTTTATCCTCAATTTCTTTAGGTTCTGCAAATAACAGATAAGTTATCTTATTTGTTGCTAACGGAAAGCCATCTGAAGACAGTATTTCTCCTCGTTTGGCTTGCAAAACCCGCACACTGGAATGCTGATCTTTAGCTTTTGCTAAATAATCTTTATTTTGAACAACTTGAATGAAAAAAAGTTTTAAGATAACAAAGACAAATCCCAAAGCAAGAAAGGCCTCAACAAAATAAATTCTAACCTCAAACTTTTTTAGCATAGCCTAAAACCCGGAAGGTACAGAAGCTGTAACTGGGGAAGTTAAAAATTCTGGGGAGTTATCTTCAATCAAACCCATTGCCAGAGCTTTATCCTTGATGGTATTCAGAGATGAAAGAAGCATAATCTGCTCTTTAAGCTCCTCATTCTCTTTAGAAAGACCAAAAACTTTGCCGTCAAGGCTTTTTATATCAGAACCTCTTGTTGCAAGGTCATTCAAAACATGGACCCTGCCCAGAAAGGTTACAATAGTAGTAAAGATAAGTAAGAAAAAGATTAACTTTGGCAGATCAATTTTCATAATTTTTCAAAAATTCTCACTTTAGCACTCCTTGACCTTGGGTTTCTTGTGATTTCCTCCTCAGAGGGAAGTACTTTTGCTACTTCTTTTAGTCGGGACTGTAAGCTTTTTGCGATTTTATCTTCTAAAGAGTGAAAGGTAATAACCACAAGTTTACCGCCAGGTATCAAAAGCTTCTCAGCCCCGCCAAAAGAAACCTCAAGGTTTGTAAGCTCATCATTAACAGCAATTCTTAACGCTTGAAAAGTTTTTGTTGCAGGATGTATTGAAACACCCTTGATTCTTGGAACAACGCTATAAATTAATTCAGCAAGTTCCTTGCAGGATACAATATCCTTTTCTTTCCTGGCATTAACAACTGCTCTTGCAATTATGTTTGCAAATCTGTCCTCCCCATATGTAAAAATTAGCTTAGCAAGACTCTTTTCCGGAAGGGCATTAACTAAATCCTTGGCTGTAACTCCCAGTTTAGGACTCATCCTCATATCTAAGGGTTCCCCTGAGTAAAATGAAAAACCCCTCTTTGGGTCTGAAAGTTCAAGTAAAGAGGTTCCTAAATCATAAATAACTCCTTCAACTTCTCCAAAACCCGCATTTGTGGCAATCTGAAAAATGTCTCTGAAATTGCCCTCAAAGGATTGCCAAAAGCTACCCAAATTAAGCTCAGTTATTCTTTGTTTTGCTCTTTCAAGTGCGTCTGGATCAAGATCAATAGATAAAACTTTTCCTCCCAATTTCAAAATTTCAATGGCATGCCCACCATCACCAAGAGTGGCATCAATATACTTTCCACCCTTCTTCACTTGTAAATGTGCAACTACCTCCACCACTAATATTGACTGGTGATAAATAGTCATTTAAATCTTCAGGTTGGCCAATTTTTCGCCTAAATCACTGCTATGATCATCTATGTATTTTTTCCTTTCATCCCAGGAATTTGCGCTCCAAAGCTCAACCCATCTTCCAAGTCCTAAAAACGTAGCTTCTTCAGAGATTGCACAATAATCACGTAAATTCGGAGGCAGTACGAATCTACCTTGATCATCAAGTTCAACCTCAAAAGCACCGCCAAGCAAAAATCTGGTAGTGTCTCTAACAGACTGAGAAACAAAGGGACCTTTGGCAGCATCAGTAATTAGACCGCTCCATCCCTTCTCATCAACTATCACCAAACACCCCTCATACCCTCTTGTGACAATAAGTTTTCCTCCTAACTCATCTCTGAATTTTTTAGGAAACGCTATTCTATTGCCAGTTACAAGTTTACTTTTGTATTCTCCAATGATCATAACTTTTCAATGTTCGTTAATTGTTACCTATTCACCATTTATCACCATTTAAAACCAATGTAGAAATACTGTCAATACAAAGAGAACCCGAAGTCTTGAATTGACTTAATCTGTATAAAGGGTTATAAAGCAAATAATCTAACTTAGAACTCCCGCCTCCGAACGTATGAAACTGGAAAGGTGGGTTTACCTAACCTACAAAACAAAGGATGGAGCATCATGGGTGCCCTTTTTACAATAAGAGTAGTGAAAAATAGGTATGAAGCAATCCAACTGGTTGAGGATGAGGATCACCCAGATGTTATAGTCTGGCCTACCCGGCCTGAAGTCGAACTTTTATTTAAGCGTAATCCTAAAGGAACATGTTTAAAAGCCCTGAAACAAGGTATGCCAAAAACTGCAAGCTTTGAAATTATCCTTGTCTCAGAAAACGAACATCCTGGTCTAAGGCTATTCGGAGTGAGCATCAAGTCTCTGATAGAAGCATTGAAGGATAGTGGAAGCTTCGAAGATGCACCTTAGTCTATTGATCTTTCATATCAACCAGCGTTGGTATGAAAGATCTTGACAGTCTAATATACATTCACTTATAATTGCTCAGAAACCAATCTTACTAAGAATTTCTTTCATATTAACTCTCTCCTGAACCATTGTATCTCTGTTTCTCACAGTCACAGTTTCATCCTCCAAAGTCTGATAATCAATTGTGACACAATAAGGGGTTCCAAGCTCGTCCTGAGCATAATATCTTTTTCCAATATTGCCCCTAGCATCCCATAAAGTTGGCACAGACATCTTTAAATTGTCATAAACCAACCTTGCTTTTCGGGTCAGCTCCTCTTTATTAGCAACAAGAGGAAAAACTGCCACCTTATAAGGGGCCAGTTCAGGCTTTAGTTTGAGCACTACGCGCCTTTCCTCTTCTACATAAGCATCCGCTAAAACCGTAAAAAACAAGCGATTAAGCCCAACCGCTGGTTCAACAACATGAGGTACAAACACCTTCCCAGACTCCTGGTCTCTAAAAGCTAAGTCTTGTCCTGAAAATTTAGCATGTTGTGTCAGATCATAATTAGTTCGATACGCAATTCCCCATAATTCCTTCCACCCAAAAGGAAACTGGTAATCAAGGTCATATGTATCTTTACTATAATGACTTCTCTCTTTATCAGTGTGTCTTCGCCATCTAAGGTTTTCTTCTCTAACACCCAAAGTTTTGGTTACAAAAGTATACATAGCAGCCTTCCAGTCGGTCATTAACTTTTGCCAGTCAGACTTTTCAGGATCAAAAAAATATTCAATTTCTGCCTGCTCAAACTCAAGAGTTCTAAAAATAAATTGCCCGGTAGTAATTTCATTCCTAAAGCTTTTTCCAATCTGTCCAACTCCAAATGGAAGTCTCATCCTCGTAGAATCAAGTATGTTTTTAAAATTAGAAAAAATCCCTTGCGCTGTCTCCCCCCTTAAATAGACCTCAGATTTATCTCCCTCAACCACTCCTACACTCGTTTTAAAAAGCTGGTTAAATTTTTTTGGTGAAGTTATCTCATTCCCATCAGGACTTTTTACTTTATGCTCAAGGATAAAAGAAGCCAGTTCTTCAAAAGTCATGTCTTCTGACACCAAATTGCCATTAGGCTTGTTAACCTTAAGCCAAGTTTCAATCAAATGATCAGCCCTGTAGCGTTTGTGGGTTACCTTATCTTCAACTAAAGGCTCATTGAAACTAGTAACATGTCCGGATGCCTCCCAAGTTTTAGGATGGAGAATAATCTGCGAATCAAGCCCCACCATATCCTCCCGTTTTTCAATAAATTCTCGCCACCAAAGGTTTCTGATATTTCTAAGAAGGCTGGCTCCATACGGCCCGTAGTCATAAGAACTTACAAACCCCCCATAAATTTCTGAAGTCGGATACACAAATCCTCGCCTTTTACAAAGACTTGTAATCTTGTTCATTAACTCTTCTTGCATATAAAATAAACCTTCCTTCCCTAACCTAAAATCACTTAGATCAAGGAACGAAGGTTTCTTCGCGGTTCCATCCTTGTTGTTTGGCAAACGCCAAACCACCTCTATTAAAATTAAGGAGCTCAGGGATGCCAACCCCTTCAACGCTAGCCTCCCAAACTATAGAAAAAGATTAAAGCTGCGTCAAGTCTTTCTCAGAGGCATGAGCTGGTAAAAATTTTGATTTTTTCACAGCTGCCTTATTTTGTCATTTTAAACCAACAAGAATTTTTGATGCAACAAGTTTTTCATTAAGACTGGCTTCAATATGAACTTTAATCATTTCTTCAAGCTCATAAACGTTTCCGGGAGAAATAACAGCAAAGGCAAGGTTATCAAACTGTGTAGTCTTGATTGCTGAAATAAGTTTAAGCGTACCATTCAAAAGACTAAGCCCCTTTACCCCACCTGAACAGTAAGGACACTCCACACCGCCCTCTGAGGGGTTAAAGACCACCTTTTCAGAGTGCCCATCAATATCTTTCATACACTTAACACAAAAGCTTGTTATTGGATCAAGCCCAAGAAGCGCAAGCAATTTAAATTGAAAATATGCTAATGAAAGTTCCCTTTTAAGACCCGTTAACCTACCAGCCCTCCTCAACAACCCAAGTGTAAGCATAAAAGCTTCTTCATTAAGATCCTCTTCCTCAAAAAACTTATCCAAAATCTCAAGCACAGAAAAAGATAGGCTAAAATCTTTTAAATTCCCTTTAAGAGCATCAAAACTATCAACAAGAGCCACTTCAGTAATAAGGGGTAAACCCCTAGTCTCTACCAAAGACACTCTTACATGACTCATGAGATCCAAAGACCCAGAACGCTTAGACGTTATTCGCCTAACACCCTTAGCAACAGCTTTTATCTTTCCCCTTTCCTTTGTGAAAAGCGTAAAAAGTCTGGATGCCTCATCATAATTTTTGTACTTGAGAATTATGCCCTCAACTTTGGTAGACCTCATGTTAATGATTATCTGAAAGTAAGAGTCTTATCAGTAACAAGTTTTTCCTCCATCGTTCTGCCGTTAAATGTAACTTTATGCAAGTCATCACTTGTCCCACCCTGTTTTTGCAAATAGACGGAATACAAACCACTTTTTACAACACCATCTGGCAACTCATATTTAAATCTGATTGTTTTTGACTCGTTTGGAGCAAGCGTTAAATGTCCCGCAAAATACACTTTGCCTCTTTCTTCCCCAGTATCAGCTTCCGTTTTTGCATCGCTTCCCTCTAAAACCAAGAGCTTTGCTCCTAAAGGCGCATATACCCTAATCCAGTCTCTATAAACAGTGACTAAAGGTTCATACCCAGGTTTTGGCTGTCCGTATTTGTAATCAATTGTCACATCATGAACCCATTTACCGTTTTCCTCTAAAATCTTGTGCTCCACTTCCTTAGTCACAAAAGTATTTGTTTTATCCCCTCCAAGATTGGTGCTCACCACAAAAGAATAATCTTCACCTTTAGTCTCCTGAATACGACCTGAAAAATTATACTTTTCAAGAAGCTCCTGAGCTCTTACAGTCTGCTCATCCTGAGTTGGGAAAACATAGGCAAAAGCGTGCTTCTCCACAGCAAGCCTAATTCCAGTTTCCACAAACTTTGGCCACAAATTACTCTCAGACCTATACATGTTAATAAGCATGGATTCCATCAAATCTCCCAAAACCTTCTTTCTACCCTGTTGTTCCTTCAAACCAAGACTCGCGATTTTCTCAAGTTCCAAAACAACATTGTCGGCACTGTAGGAAACCCCATTTACATCAACAGGACCTGTAACTCTTAACAACTCTTCAATAACATGTGTGTCAATAGCAAAAACCCCATTGATTGGCTTTGCCTCAAGAGGTTGTATTCTTCCAACAAACTTGTAATACCACATCCAGCTATCAACTGCAGTTACAAAGTCAGGAGAAAAGTTAGCATCTCTTGCATAAGTATGCTCTACTTTTAGAAAGTCTCTATAAGGAGCCAAAGGCTTTGGGAAAGGAGATGTGTAAATGGTATCAGTGGTTGCAATAATCTCATCCATTGAATACATGTCTTTGGAGGAGAAATCGGAGTTTAAAGCTGCGTTTAAGATCCTAAATGTAGCATAATTGGTCCAAAAACCCCCTGTTGGCCTAATCTCTGCATCGTTTTGCATTATTATTGCGTACCTCTTTTCCTGACCCACCCCAAGGAGAGGAGGTATTATAGTTAAGGCAGCTTTAATATCTGGGCCATATTCAGAAGCCTGTGTTAAATACTGCTGCGCAGCCTCTATGTTTGATCTCACAGGAAAGCCGCTTATAGACTGCGGATAGCGCCTAGCATCAACCAGAGAAAGTTCATCACCTACCTTGTCAAACTTATCAATTACCCCATCCATATTACCTGCAACCTCCGGCATTATTCTTACCCAAGTTGCAAAGGCCTCCGCAAAACCCGATGGGGCACTGCTATCAGTAATAACAATATCATTTTTCTTAAAGCCGGCAGCATCAGCAAAGGGTTCAGCAACAACAACAAATTCCTTAAGTGCATCAACGGCCAAGGTTCCCGCAGTAATAAAATGATTTGAATCAGTGTAATAATTCACAAACGGTCCAAATTTTGCCGCCCAGGGAAAGGAAGCGTCTCTTACATTTCTTAGGGTTTCCAGATCATTTTTAAGAGTTTCCAAAGACAGATTAATAGCATCTATATCCTGGTTTTTAAAAGCTTTTTGCACAAGCATCTGATCTTCCTTAAGCTTATTTACTTGGGACAAGACGGCTAAGGAAGGCTTGATAACAAAAACAAAAAGAAGAATCGCAACAACCAAAGCAAGCGCAAAAAACGAAGCTCCCACTATACCAAGAACTTTCAATAGCTTTTTTCTCTTAGGATCAAGGGATTCAAAATCAGTACCAAAAGGAAGTTTAAAATTAGTACTCGGTTTCCAAAAATTTGAGATTGTCATAGACTCATTTTCCTTAACGATTAATTACAAGGCCCCCTTTGCTTGAAAGACAGCAATCGGCGTCTTAAAGATTATATACAGATCCAACATAAGAGAGCAATGTGTGGCATATTTAAGCTCTATATTAATCCTATCATCAAATGAGAGTTCAGACCTGCCTCCGGTTTGCCACAGCCCTGTAATTCCCGGTTTAACTGATAAAATCTTGTCTACGGCATCTTTTAACACTTTTCCACTTTTCTCATATTTTTCAAGTTCATCAGGTCTGAAGGGCCTTGGGCCTACAAAACTCATATCTCCCATCAACACATTTATAAACTGAGGAAACTCATCAATACTAAATTTTCTTATAAATTTTCCAATTCTTGTTATTCTCGGATCATCTTTCATCTTATGATTGCCGCTTCTAAGCCTTTCCAAAAAGCTGGGATTAGAAAATAAAAGTTCATCCGCATTTTTCACCATAGATCTAAATTTATAAAAACTAAAAAGCTTTCTATGCCTTCCCACTCTTGGTTGTCGGTATATTGGAGAGGCTTTATCTTCTATAAAAATCATAAGCATCAAAATGGCAGCAAAAGGAAAAAATAGCAAAAGAGCAGTTGAAGATATAGCTATATCCATCAGCCGTTTAATTTTTGGGTACATAGAAGCTTTCAATCAAGGCCTTCATTTTACCTAAAAAGACGGTTTTATCAAATTCCTTTGCTCTTGCTAAACTGACTTCACTTTTGTAAGTATCCCTTGAAAACTTTTCCAAAATTAAAGCCAAAGCGGCGCTCGTCTGAGGAGAAAAAAACTCACCTGTGTTACCCGGTACAACCGTTTCCAATGCACCGCCTAAGCCATATGCTATTACAGGAGTTCCTGAAGCCATTGCCTCAAGGCTTGTTAGCCCAAAATCCTCTTCCTGTGTGAGAATAAGAGCTTTAGCATCTCTTAGAAGCTTTTTCTTCTGAGGTTCATCCACAAAACCCAGAAATGTGCAGTTTGACCCAGCTAGCTTTTCAAGGCGTTTTCTATCAGGACCATCACCCGCTATTATGAGTTTGTTGTTTGTTTTCTTACACGCCTCAATAGCAATCTCAATTTTCTTCCAAGAAATAAGTCTTGATAACACCAAATAAAACTCCCCATACTCTCCTTTGGAACCGGTTTCCTCAGAAGCTTGCTCTGTAAAGTAAGAAACATCACAAAAAGGATAGATAACAGAAGAATCTCTCTGATAAAATCTTGTAATTTTATTGTGCACACCTATAGAGTTAGATACAAACATGTCTACTCTTTGAGAAGCGGCATAATCCCAAAGCCTCATAAAAGACAACGGAAAAGAACCCAAAGTATAAACAATTCTTCCAAAGATATTTTTACTTAGTTTTTCATTCTCAAAATACTTTGATTGCTCCCAAAACATTCTCCCAGGAGAATGCATATAGCAAATGTGTTTGGTATCGGGCTTTGTGATTACGCCATGAGCAAATCTTGAGGAGGAAGAAATTACAAGGTCAAAAGAAGACAAATCAAATCGTTCAAAGGCAATCAGATGAAATAAGAAAGTTGAATAAAATCTATTCCAGGAAACCGCATTTATAAGGCTCTGCATAAAGGAAGTTGAAACATTGATCTTTTTCTTCTGGAGTATATCTTTCCATTCGGTTGAGATCACGGAGGTATAAACAGAAGCAGAAGGATAAAGATCAAGGAGAGCCATAAACACTTTCTCAGCCCCACCAAACTGAATCAAATCATCATGCACAATTGCTACTCTAATTTCAGAAGTCATATTTTGACAAATTATACCAAACTATACATGCAATCTCTTAAGCGCAATCCATTTCTTAACATACACCCCTATATACACAAGATAAGTCACAAAAAGCGGGAGATGGGACTTAAGATGTTTATTAAAAAACAACTTATTGTCATCCCAAAAGGCATTTATTGCTTTAATCTTACCCTCTTTACTCACCAAAGTTTCTTTTTGAGTTTCCTTTTTTATACCAGAATTGGACCCTTTATAATGAAAACATTTAACATAAGGATAATACATTATCTTCCAGCCTTTTTTAAGTATCCTAAAACAGGTATCAATATCCTCTGCATACATATAATATGCTTCATCAAATTTTCCACCAATAGCTTCCAAAGCCTGCCTCCTTATCATCATAAATGACCCTGCGCACGCACCAATTTCATGCTCTCTCTCTAAATCCTCCCAACCCATATGATACCCTCCAAACAACTTGGATCTAGGAAAGATTGCCTCAAGCTTAGTATAGTACATAAGGGAAGCCCATGGGGTAGGCACACCTCTGTGGGATGCCGGATCAATTTTCCCCGTCTTTAATAGCACAAGCTTACAGGTAGCAACACCTACATCAGTTCTTAAATCCATAAACTCCACCATTTGAGCAAGTGTGTTGTCCTCAACTAATGCATCAGGGTTAAGTAGCAAAATGTACCTACCTTTTGCCACTTTTAAGCCTTGGTTGTTTCCACTTGGAAAACCCAAATTCTTCTTAAGGTCCAAACAAGAAAACTCTTTAAAATTTTCCCATACCATAGGACAAGTCCCGTCACCGCCCTCAGTACCATCAATAACTATGACCTCAAAAGTAACATTCTTCTTTTGAGTATATTCAATTGACTGCTTCAAAGCTGTAAGATTCCTCCAAACCCACTCCTTAGACTTATAATTCAAAATCAGTACTGAAACATCTACCATACTTACTTTCTATACTCTTCAAATTTAATCTTTTTAGTAACCCGCTCATAAATACCCACTGGATAGCCAACCATTTTGGCAATATCCCCGGTTACAACAAGAAAGGATATTAAAGGAAACGCAGCGCCAATTTTATACTCCGGATCTTGTTCAAAATGCCCCATATATCTGTAATAAAACTTGCTAAAGTAACCAAGTTGCGCTGCAAAAAAAGGTAACAGCCACAAAAAGGAAACGCTAAAAGATAAATAAATTAGAAGCAAGCCGGTGAAATAAGCGGTATATCTAATCACATGCCTGGCAAACCATAACTTTGCGTGCCCATCCCCTTTGGCATACATATAGTATTGTTTAAAAAAAGCCTGGATATTTTTTCTGGGTCTCCAATAAACTATAGCTTTTGGTTCAAACTTAAAGGTAAAGCCGTTCTTCTTCAATTTAATATCAAAGATTAAATCTTCACAAACCGGGAGCCATTGCGGATAACCCTTCACATCTTTCCAAACTTGCCGTCTGAATGCTAGAGACCTTGAGGATGGCAAAAACTTTTCCTCCTCTATTTCTTCTAAAATTGGGATTGTGGCACTAGACAAACATTTTTCAAAAAAGGTTCTGGCATCCGGTTTAAAAAACCCTGAGACCACATGAATGTTGGGATCTTTGAAATGAGCAGTGAGAATTTTAAGCCAGTTTGAATCAAGTCTTGTTCCTCCGTCACAAACGGCAATAACGTCACCTTTAGCTTCATTTATAGCAAGGTTTCTTCCCTCAGATCTATTACAACCCTCTTTAACTAGTGTTTTTAACTTCCCTGCCATTAACTCAAACGAACCATCAGTAGAACCGGCATCAACAAAAACCACCTCCTCAGGTTTTTGAGTTTGGTTCTTGATATCATCAAGAAACAACTGCAGGTTTTCATTTTCATTGAAAAGTGTGGATATTAAAGAGATCATTCATACAATTCTACCTTTTTTAGGGTCTTTTAGGCAAAAATGCTATGATTTCTCTATGACAAAAAATCTCCTCATGGTTGGCGTATCCAACCTAGCAAATGGTATTGGGGGTTTTATCTTTCTAATAGCCTCTGCAAGATTACTTCCAACAGACGACTACGCTAAGTTTGCTGTACTAACAGCAAGCTTTGTCTTCTTTGCCAAAATCACAGAGCTTGGTACAACTCCGGCGTTTGTTACTCTCTCTATACAAGAAAAAACTGACTATTCAAAAGCACTTCTTAAACTAAAGGTTTATTTTGGCCTTGTTGCTTTTGTTTTGTGTTTTGCATTCCTCAACTTTTTTTCAATTTCTGATTTTTACACTTTTTTTGCTCTTTCCTTAGGATTTATAGGCTATTTAATCAACGACTACCTATTTGCCTTATTCCAACTAAAAGAAGATTTTCTTAAGACTTCTCTTATAAACTTTCTGCCTGCAGTTGTAAAAGCTGTATTCGCATTACTTGCCATAGCCTCAGTTGTTTCCTATAACTTTTATCAGTTCTCTCTTCTTTATCTGGCTTCTTTATTGGTTGCATTTCCATTAGCTTTTTCCAAGAAAGCACTCAGTTCAATTCAAACCAAGACTGAGTCTGAAGAAAAAGGTAAGGTAAAACAGCTCCTTGTACTGGGAACCCCTGCTGGTGTGTCTCAAGCATTAATTCTTATAGTACCTTTGATAAATAGCACAATGATCAAGTCCAGTTTAGGATTAACTCAAGTTGCCTCCTTTGCTTTGGCTGAAAAAATATCAACTATTTTTTCACTAGCTTCCTTAACTTTGTTTACCGTTTTCCTTCCAAAAAACGCCCAACAGACAAAGAAGGGGCTACTGACCTCAAAAACTGTTTTTTTACCGCTTGTGTATCTGGTTCTTTCACTTTTTGTAATGCTTGCTGCAACAGGACCCTTATTAAAATTTATATTCAATGACAAGTATCAAAGTTTAATAGAATTAAGTTATATTCTTTCAATAAGCGCGGCCCTTACGGCATCTTCCTCATTTTTGGAAAACATATATTATATTTTTCATAAAACAAAGGTACTTTTTACCGTTCAACTATTGAAAATATTTATACTACTTACTCTTAACTTAGTTTTGATTAAGACTGTTGGGGTTTTTGGAGTAGCTTTCTCAAACCTAGGAAGCTCTTTTCTATCCTTGGTTGCAATTTCACTGCTTATCCCCACTTTCATCAAAAGAACTTAACTTTTGTTCTCTTATTTTTATTAACATATCCAAATTTTTCTGATAATTCAGAAGATTCCTACCCTCTTCCAAAGAAATGCCTTCCTCTAAAGACTTGTCCATGATTAGATCAACTTTCAGTTTCAGGTCTATAATAGCCTCATCTAATAACTGTTTCTCAGATTTGGCTATGCCAAGTCTCAATTCTTCATCTGAGGCTAAAAGCGTAATATTTGAAAATTTAGTCTGAAGCTTATCAAACCTTGACTGCTTGGTAATAAAAACTATAGACTCACCAAAACCGGCATCTGATATCTCATCAACTAGCGGAGTATAGTCAATTTCCTGAATCTCTCCATCACTATAGTAAACCGCCAAAGGCTTTTCTATCCTATCATAAAAAAGTTTTGGAGACAGTCCAACTAACCTATCTTTTTCCATAATAATTCTTGCCTTAGCTCCTGTGTCATTGGACAAGTAAGCAAGCTGTCTAACAGTAAATAGATAAAAAAGCCCAAAGCTTGCAGTTAAGAAAACAAGAATGAATTTATAACCTAGCCTTCTTTCCGGATCTATCCTAAACAAAACTTTTTCATAAAAGTAAACAATTGTGTAGGACACTAAAAGAGAAGCAGACACATACAAAGGTGTGATATACCAAATAATCTTTGAAACGGAGATAGAAAAGAAGGAGAATATTACCAAAAACTGAATCAAAATTAACACACTGTTTCTGGAGTTGTAATCTTTAAATAATTGGAAAACCGCGCTCTTAAATTTAGTGTTTTCACCAACTTTTTTACCCAAAACTGAAAAGCCAAAAGCCCCTAAAGAACCAAGCAGAACCGGAAACCACAATCTCATGCTTGTTCTTAAAACAACTAAGTACCAAAAAAAAGGCTGCCCCTTATCTTCAATAGATTCCGTAACTCTTTTTACTACATGATATCCAAAATAACTGTTTAGGAATGTGTATTTATACTTAACAAACATCCACAAATGCCATGGCAAAGCTATTGTAAGAAATGCTACAAGAAAAAAGAAAATAAAATGCCAATAAGATTTAAGATTTAACTTTTTCTCTTTTGTTATCAATAAATAAATTTCTGAGGCTAAAATAACAAAAACTGGAAGTAAACCCACAACTCCTTTGGTCATAAAAGCAAGTCCGCAGGATAAGCCACTCAATATATAGGCTAAAAACCTAAACCTTCCCTCCTTTGAATCTAAAGAAAAATAATAAAAATACAAAGCTAAAGCTATGAAAAATGTAGTTGAAACATCTAACATTCCTATTCTTGAATATCTTAAAAAGTAAACCGTAGAAACAAGACTAATGGCAGCCAAAAAACCCGTCAAACCGCCAAACAGTCTTCTTCCAATCATATAGACAACACCAAGCGTCCCTAGTCCAAAAATTGCTGAAGGCAGCTTAGCAGAAAAACCCGAGACTCCAAAAACATGTATTAAAAGTGCCGAAAACCACATATAAAGCGGTGGTTTTTCAAACCAGGGTTTTGACGAATCCCAAAACAAAGTAAAATATTCTTTGTTCTTAACCATATTCTTTGCAACTTTGGCATATATAGCTTCATCCCACGGAATTAGATGGTTTCTCTCAAGATCTGAAAAAATTAGAAAAGTAGAAATAAGTAGAATCAGCACACCCAAAAAACTTTTTTTCTGAGAAATATAAGAAAAGATAATAAAAGGATCATATTTTTCACCAAGAACCAATCTTGCATAAACAAACGTTAAAAATAAAATTATAAAAAAGAATTCAGCATTGTAGGAATAAAATATACCGGATACCAAAAACGCTACAATTGCCGACCCAAACGAAAAAATCATATTTGATTCGCCAATGCTATTTTTACTTTCAAGAACTCTTGAGGAGTAATAAACAGTTCCAAGAATAAACAAAACCAACAGTACAAATATAGTGAATCCAACAAATCCTGTTTCTGAAAGAACCTCCCCCCAAATACTGTGAGCCGGAACTCTTCCTGAAAGAGCTGCAGGATCTCTTGCGTAATAAGTAGCGGCAACAGGAGTATCTTTAAAATGCTCAAAAAAGCTTCCGTATCCTCCTCCCAAAACTGGATGGCTCTCAAATATCTGATAAGCACCCGTTAAGAGCATAAAATGGCTGGCAAATGAGTCTCCCCTGTATTGAAAATAGGATCTAATCTTTTCTCTAAACACACTCTCTTTTATATTAAATTCCTTGAGTCCATACACAAAAACAACAGCAATAAGAGTAAAAACCAGAAGTAATTTTTTTGAACCAAACTTTTGAATAAACACTCTTAAAGCAATTAACGTAATAGCTGCCGCAAACCCAATCCAAGCGCTCCTGGAATTAGTTAAAAGCAAAACTATTGTCATAATAAGGGCAGAAATTGCGTAAAATAGTCTGGAAAAAAGCGTCTTAGAGGCTAACATCAATCCTATTACTATGGGAATCATAGCGGATATGTAACCTGCATAATGGTTTACATCCCAAAAAACTGATCCTACCCTGGATAATTTTCCCGGTATTCTCCAAAGAGCCCCAAAAATTATTTTGTACTTATAGTCAAGATAAAACTGTAACAGGGCAATAATTGCTGTAGCCAAAGAAACCAAACTATAAAACTTAATGCTTGTCAGAACAAATTTCTCTTTATACTTTTTTGAAAGATAAACTATAAGAATGTAAAGAAAAACCATAGTTGTAAAAAATGAAAAAATCAAAAGACTTGCTCCAAGATTCTTAGAGTTAATCAGAGAAAGGAGCCTTATCCCCCACAAGAGGCATAAAAGAATAAGCAGTGGATCATTAATGTACTCTTTCATCTGAGAAAGCTTTTTCTTTTTTACAAAAAATATAAACTTAACCCCACATACAAACAAAATAGAAAGCATTACAATTCTTATTGGAAGTAAGTCCCACCTAACAAGACTAAATACTTCTTTGTGTAGAAGAGGTGATACTAAAAGTAAGAAGACAAAAGCTGAGCGCAAGTCTTCATGAGCCAAAAACAGGCACAAAACAAAAATTGATATTACTAGAAAAAGTTCAGAAAAAAACATAGTAATTTATGCCCGTCCAATAAGTCCATTATAGATGCTTAGAGTTTCTTTAGCTACAGCACTCCATTTGAATTTTTCTATGCCCAAAGGGGAGAAAGTCTTCTTTTTGGAGTTTAAAGCCTCATACAAAGCATCGCTTATTGAAGCCATACTAAAAGGATCACAGTAAAATGGAAAATCAAGAAGATACTCCCTTACTCTTTCTCCTGTATCCCCATTTCTGGCAACAACCTGACACCCACAAACGGCTGCTTCCAAGAGTGTTAGCCCGCTTGTTTCAAAAAAACTGGCTGAAACATAAACTTTAGCTTTTCTATAAAGACCAGGCATATTATCATAAGGAACTCGTTCTACATGTTTAACAAAAGACATACCTTTTATTCTTGAAAGAAAATGATAGTAGTAATCCCAATTGTTCTTATTCATAGCTCCAACAACTACTAAATTCAAGTCTAGGTTACTTTTCTTACGCAAGGAATCAACAGCGTTTACAATTGCAATAATATTTTTCCTGGGTTCTATTCTTCCCACAGTCAAAAAATAACCATCTCCCAAAACCTGCGTTTCATGAGCTTGACTCCTTTGCTCAGTCAAAAAAAACTTCTCCCCCACGCCATTTGGAATAACAAAGCCTTTAGCGTAAACATCAATTTCAAAGTCTCTCTTAATATCCTCCAACTCTTTTCTGGTTTGTACCAAAACGGCATCTGAAAACTTAAGCACACTCCTTTGTTCATTTCTAAAACCCTCTATCACAGAAAGCAGGGTTGGATACAATTTTCTTGTATCAAAAACTGATCTATAAATGTTTTTTAAAACATCTCTTTGCTCTTGTTTTTTTAAAAACATGTTAGCCAGAATCCTGAAGTTGTACCTTACCCTTTCCTCAAACTCAACTACCTCCTTTTCCGAATGATGAATTGGAGAAACAACAATTTTTTTCCCCTGTCTTTTGGCATTAAGAGCCTGAAGATACGGCTCGGGAGTCCAATCAAGTTGGAAAACATGAACAATATCAAAAGTGCTTAAATTGATTTTATAATTGCAGTCAATTACAACTTCACAGCCAAGTTTTTCAAGCTCCTCTTTAGTTTTAAGAAGCTGAAGAGTATCCCCACCGGTATTTTTAAAGCTGTCAAATCTTGTTTGAAAGAGAATTTTCATAGAGCCTGTTATAAGAATCCCAAAACACTTCTAGTGAATAAGTTTTGTTAATAAAGCTTACTACTTCTTCAAAAGTGAAAGAGCCAAGTTTATCTTTCACTTCTCTTATTTTGCCGGTAAGATCTAAAGCATTTCCTTTTTTAAAATAAGTAACATATTCCCTACACACCTCCTTTAATGCAGGAATATCAGAAACAATTACAGGAAGTCCAAAACAAAGACCTTCCAAAGGTAGATAACCAAAGCCCTCTGTTTGGCTTGGAAAAACCAGTAAATCAAGACATGATAAAAACTTGACCTTATCTTCTTCTTCAAAAAGTCCTGTTATTATTGTTTGCTCATATATCCCAAGTTTCTTAGCACTGCCAGAAATCACTTCTTCTAAAACCCCGCCCCCACCTATAAAAAGATAACTTGAGGGATCCTTAAGTAGAGAAAAAGCTTCAATAAGGGTGTCATACCCTTTCTCAATGGAAAGCCTTGATAAATTCCCAAGCACAAAGGCATCTCTTGGTACGCCATATCGGGACTTAATCTCGTTTTTATAACCCTCACGCACCGTCTTTGGAATATCATATTTTTTAGTATCAATCCCATTCGGGATTACTATCAACTTTTCTGCCTTAATACCTTCCTTTATCTTGATTTTTCTTATCTGTTCAGTCAAGGCCAGCTCTCTTGTAGAAAACATATTCACAAAAGTGGAGTAAAAAAAACAGGTTAGTTTTGAGCCTAAAAACGCTTTCTTCCATGTAGAAATTGGGGTATGGCTGTGAGAAATTCTAACTTTTACTCTTGCCAAAAAAGCCGCTAAATGCGAATTCACAACGGCTTTCAACTCATGGGCATGTACTATATCAATGTGCTCTCTTATAAGAAAGTAAAAGAGGGTAACTATATAAAAGGGGTCAACATCAAATTGTATAGCAAGCCTAATTACCTTAGCCCCCTCATTTTCGTATACGTCTGCCATGACGCCACTAGGACACCATACAAACACTTCATGCCTCTTTTTTCTCATACCCACAACCAAATCTTTAACGTGCTTTTCCATCCCACCCGGATTCGAAGAATTAGAAACAAAAAGGATTCTTGCCATTAAAATCATTATACCAAGAACACGAGTTCTAAAACGAATCCGAACACTGTAAAGTTCAGATATGAACCATATTTCGCAGCATTCCTCTCCAAGCTAAAGCTTGGAGCTTCCTGCTACGCGAGGAAAGCCGTTATGCTATATAGAGAGTAGTAACGACAGACAGATTGTTACGATTGTAATCGGAGTGAGCTTAAGCGAAAACCCCAAAAAGACTAAGCTATTTTAATTTTCTTTTACTCAAGGCTAAGAATATAACCCCTGTCCAGATTGAAATTAATCCAAACAACAGCGTAAAACCTGAAAAAGCGTAGGTAAGAATAGCTAAATGTAACGCGGTCCTAAGAGTTGTTGCCGTGACCCAAATATCACGTGTCGTGTTGGCCGTCATAACGGGATTCCCTTTGTCATCAAGCACGCTGTTGCCTTTTTCGTCGAGTTTTGGTATCTGGCGCGGCATTTCGGCGTAGGTTTTACCCCCTGCTATGCGAAGCGCGTGAATTCTTATAATATCGGCCTGGGCCTTTAGGGTGAGAGGGCCTCGAACTGGCGTGTTGGGAATGGAGGCATCTTCGGGAGTTGTGATGTTTTCCAGAGCGATATTAGTGTAGGTAAAGTAAATAGCCCACGTTGCGCCGCTAACCAAAATAAATCCGGCTATGATTGCAAGAAAGGAAGAGGTAAAGAGCAGTCTTTTCATTTTTAATGTCCTTCAACAATTAATTACTATGACCCATTTAATATATTATACATACTGTAGTGGTCAGGTACATATCATTACCCAGGCTTATCTTGAGACAGTACTTTCATAATCTTCAAGTATCTTAAGAACTTTCTCAACTTTCACTTCCCAGGAATTTTTGCTTGCAACAATCTTTCTTCTTGTTGCCCTTTCATCACTATCTTCTCTTAAAGCAACATCAATTAGACTAACAAAATCTTCGTCTGACTTGGCTATATAACAAATGTCTTCAAAATCTTTATATACAGGCATGTTGGTAACCACTACCGGAAGTCCAACAGACAGCGCTTCATGAAACTTAACCGGATAACACCCACCTAAAGTATAATCATTTAGCTTGTAAGGAATGAAATAACAATCAATTCCAGCATAGTATTTTGGCAAATCTTGAAATTTTTTCTCTCCCAAAAAATAAACGTTTGGAGAGGCTAGAAGCTGAGTCAGATCAAGATTAGGATCTGAGACTTTTTTAGGCCCAATCAAAACAAAAGAGAACTGAGGATACTTTCTTGCACATTTTTCAATAAGTTTCACATCAATTTTATAGGAGTCAATTGCTCCTGCGGTTGCAATAACAGGAGAGGGAATAGTACCTAAATCATTTGGGAGGTCATTTTTGTAAGATTTTGAATTTTTAAACCTCTCGTAATCTCCGCAATTGGGAGTGTAAAACACCAGGTTCTCATTTTTCCCAAGTTTCATGCACAATTTCTTAAACTTTTCTACTAACGCAGGAGTTGTAGCAAAGATGATATCTGAGCATTTTGACAGTAAGGTTTCTCTATAATTTACCCAAGCCTTACCGCTTAATCCTCCCTGGTTAAGTTTTATCTTTAGCGCGTTATCAAAAGACTCTATAACTCTCACAAGACCCTTGTTAAGACTTGATTTCTCCAAATATTCAGGAAAGGAACTATATTCATCTACAACATCATAAACCAACAAATCATAGTTAATTCTTTTCAAGAGCTTTTCAAGACCGGGATAGTCAAAGTGATAAACCCAAAGAATAGTTCTCCTTTTCTCAAAACTTCTCAGAAAAGTATTTATTCTAAGCGTTTGGACCAGAATATTAAAAATAGAAAAAGGACTGAAGTTAAACAAATTAATTGGGGTATACACAAGGAGGTTCCCCCCGTTATGTCTTTTTAGCCCTATTAGAAAGTGAAATAGAGAAAGCTCTCTTTTTAAAAGTCGTTTAACCCTGGCAAACCTTGTTGGAGGATCAACAAAAACAACATTGTGCCCCAATCTTGAAAGCCTGGTCATCATATGCCATTTATTGGTTTTTAACTCTTGGTCAAAAAACTGATTTGAGAGACAAACTATATTATATTTTTCCATGTACCTTTTCCTTTTTGACAGCAGATACTTCTACTACACCCATAAGCAAGAGCGGTGTAACCCATGTAAGATATTGATCAAACAAGACTGGATTAAAAGATATAAATAAAAACAGGGAAACAACAGGATAAAAATAGACAGGGATTCGTTTTGTAAATAACAAATAAATATTTAAAAGCATTGAAAACAGTAATGGGATCCTAGGAATAAGGTAGTAGATTACTTTATTATTTTTAACTCCAATATTATACAAAATAAGCAGATTCTCATAACCAAATGGAATGCTGGTTGTGGCGGGCTTTCTTGTAAAGGAAAACAGCATAGAAAAGAGAAAGGCTTTGTAATCATTTAATAAAAAAGGAAGAGCTGGAATCAAAACAGGAAGGAACAAAAACAATAAACTTAAAAAAAACTTTTTGGGTTTTTGTTCTTTATAAATAAAGGGTGTCAAAAAAAGCGGGAACACAAAAATGCCTAGATGCTTTATCCCAAGAGAAAGCCCATAAAATAAATAAGCTAGTTTTTGTTTTGAATTAAAGAAATGAAGACTTACTATCAAAAAGGCTATTGCTATAAAATCCTGTTTTGAATCACTAAGTGTATTAATACTCCATCGATTAAATAAAAAAAGCACCACTGCAAGAAATCCAAGGACTTTCATATTTTTCTGTCTGAAAAAAATGTATAAAAAAGCTGACCCTAAAAGTGCGGACCAAAAAAGTACTGTTCTTATGTGATCAATAAAAATCTCAAAATTGTAATTTGAGAAAGAACCAACAAAGGTCAAAAAATAGTAATATAATGGAAATAATGTTGCGTATTTTTTATTAATAAGCAGGTCCCCTGAAAGAATTCTTTTATAGGGATTTAGCCCTGCTCTTACATCATTAGCCTGTTGGAACTCATGAAACATATCGCTGGTCTCAAACTCCCATGCCTCTTTATAATTGGCCTTTGTAACTATCCCAAAAAAATATGATATTAAGACAAAAACTAAAACCTCAAGAGTCAAAGAAAATACTTTTCTTTTATCTCTAATAAAGCTCTTTAAAAAAGGCTTATTCATGTTTTTATAATATCCCATGAGCTTAAACTACTCAACTGAAGGGGTTTTTCTCTTATAAACCCTTAAATATCTTAATGTATCAACTCTGTATGAGTAAACTAGATTATAACCTTGCGTAAATTCTTTACCTCTTTGATCAGGAATTATTATAAAATCATATTTCTTTTTCTCTTCTACTCTCAGATTATCAACTCTTAAAGGCGTCCAAGGTTGAAGAGTTTCTGGATTAAAATAGCCAACCCTGGTAGTAACAGGTAAATTAAGCAAATTTAGATATTCAGCTATTTCCCTCATACCAGTTCCCCCGCTGTTAAGATAAAGAACTTTTTTAGCTTGATTTATCCCGCCAAAAAAAGGACTATAAAAAGTAAACATATTAGGAAATACAGAATAAACTGCCTTGACTTGATTAAAATTAATGAATCCTAATATAAAAAAAAGACTTAATATTAAAAAGTTGGACACCAACCTACCAACATACTTTTTAAGAATGTGGGATTCTTCAAAGAAATAACCAATTAGATAAGCAGTAAATGGGTATATTACTAAAACGTATCTGTCCGTTTTTTTTACAAGATAGGAAAATACTAATAGATAACTAACCAAAAAAAGCAAAGCCATAAAGGCAAAATGGAATGTTTGATTGGCTGTTTTCCTTCTTACCAAACCATAAACCATAAGAAACAATACTGATACTAAAAATAAATAAATGTAGTAGACACTAAAACGGTATTTGACAACAGTCAAATAAAATTGAGGCCCGGGGTTTCTTATCCGTATCTGATTAATGTAGTGAGTATGCCCGCCGGAAACCCCAGTGTCTATAACCCCATCATAAAGCATTTTATTTACTGTTCTGATTGGTTCAACCCACATTGAAGGAAACAAAAGCACAAATAACAGAAGGGATCCAACTAGAAAGGATCCTAATCCTATTAAGGCCTCTTTTTTACGGATCTTAAAGAAAAAACTCGAGTGGATAATCACAAAAGTATTTAACACTAATGAAAAAATCCCGATTGATTTTGTTAGTAAAGATAAACCACAAAAAATAAAACTGAGAATTAAGAAACCCCTCTTTCTCTCCTTTACCCAAAGGGCACATGTCAAAAAAGAAGCAAATATAAATGAGGTTAACAGCGTGTCTAAATGTAAATTTCTAATATTAGCTAAAAAGAAAGGTTCTAATAGGAGAAGAGATATAAAAGATAATCCAAATAATTTTCCAAAATATCTGTAAATTAAAACAAAACACATAAAAAGTGTTAGATAAGAAATTAAGGTAACAAAAAACTTGGTGTAGAAATTATAAAGATGAAAAGAGGTATAAGGCACAAAGCTATAATCAGAAGAAAAAGTAGTTACTTTTGAAAATACTAACTGACCTAAACCTACCAAATACATAACAGTCACTCCGGGATGATATTTCTGATAAGTATTTGCAAAATCAAAGTTTCTTAGGGCTTTATAAAAGTTTAAGGACCTTTCATACCAAAGAAACTGATCCACATTAGTGTAATCATTCCCTAATTGATAAAATACAGGGACCAAGAAAACAAAAAAAACAAGTATTAGGACAACCAAATCAAATCTTTTTTTAAGCTTCATTGCTTTTAAGGAAGTACTACATTTATTAGTTTAAGCTTAACAAGTACTCTTTTAATATTAAAGACTATTTCACTATTTTGCAGGGACCAGAGCCACCACTGATTTTTATACCCTCTATCATAAGCTGCATGCCAGACACTATCAAAAAAAGCTATTCCCATAAGTTCAATTCCTACAGACCAAATTAAAACTGCATAAAAATATTTTTTGGATTTCTCATAAATTTCTGAGCTAAAATAAGGAATCAAAAGAAGACTAAGATAGGGAAGTATATCTGAAGCCATCCTATAACCAAAGGACCATCCACCGTACCAATGCTTCCACATAGAAACAATACTTATATGCAAAAAGGCTACTATGGCTGCAAATATGAAAAGGTTTTTCTCAAGCTTGGAATAGGTATTTTCTTTTAATAACCTATAAAAACCAACTAAAGAAAAAATAAAAACTGGCGAATATACCAATATACCTTTACTCGGGGATAGAAACATTCCAAGAAAACCTAAATAAAAGGGTGTTTTCCAGCTGTCTAGTACTTGATTTGAATAACCTTGGTTAGAGATACCCATATAAAAAACTTGATTATAAAAAAGAAAGAAAGCTATAGGTAACAAACTTCCAATAAAGTATCTGGAAATACCCTTCAATTTATAGAAGCTAAAAATAAAAGGGTACAAGAGAATATAAGGTAAAATGCCTGTAGGTCTTGAAATCAGTGCAAAACCAAAAAAAAGACCTGAAAGTATCAGATTTCTTTCATTTTTATTCGAGTTAAGTAAAAAATAAACCCCCAGAAGAGAGAAAAGTTCTAATACTCCATGTTGCCATAAGGCCTGAGAAATTGAAGCAAAGTTGACGGTTGCAAAAACAAACACAAAACTTAACAGAGCTGCCTTCTTATTAGATAAAAAGTATTCCCCTATTTTCTTCATAAGCATTCCACACAAAGCTATAATTAAAGCTGCTGAAAATCTTGATAGAAACACCAGGCTTTCCCATGACACGTCTGCCCCCAACAAAAACCCAATAAAATACACAGGAATACTCAATAAACTAGCCATAATAGGAAATGCTGATAAATAATGCTTGTCAACTTTCCTTAAATAATAGGGCGTCAAACCCAACGTTGCCTTTTTATCATCAGGATGAGGATACCTTTCTAACATCATCTGATAGTAGTTATCAAGATAAATAGTTTTATCTTTAAGAAGTGCCACAGGTAAAAAGAGTGCGGGGATTGTATCTTCACTTTGAATTTCTAGGTCATTTACCTTAAGTCCATTTACAATAAACCAGGGAAAGAAAAGTACAGAGAAAAACATCAGAAAAAGGAGCAAGTCTTTAATATAAATATTCATTCTCATAAACTTTAAGCCTAAGCAATTGGCCTAAGCTTCAATAACTTCTTACCTCTGCATGGGAATAAATGGTATCCTCCCCTACCAACAAAAGATAGGAATCTTCAAATTCTGCTTCCAGTTGAAGAAGCGGATGAGTTAATATTTCCTTTAAATCAGCTTCTTTTGAATTCTTAAACACAATAAGATACCTAACATTATAATCCTTAAGTTTAAAAATGCCTTCATTTGTATTTAAAGCTTTAGTAAAAGTCTCAGAATAAAAATTTTTAAAAAAAGCACCTCTGGGATTTAATAAAAACTTCTGGTGTACAGGAAGCCAAAAAAGTGCTTCTTTTGTTTTTGAATAAGGAAATACTACAAAGGTAGATCCATCAGTCTTAGCTTTTAGATAAACATATACGTCAGGAGGATCTTCATATTTAAATATTTTTACCGGAACAAAAACCTCAATAATCGACACTATAAAAGCCGTAAAGACACAAAAAACAAAAAGTCTTTTTCTCACTACCAAAGGATAATAAACCTTAATTAACTCAGCCAAAGCAAGAATACAAAAGAATAGTATAAAGATTCCTAATCTGGTAGAGACCCTAAACATAGGGAAAAACTTGAAGAGTAAGAAACCTGGCGTATAGATTTTAATACCGTTCAAACTTATAAAAGGGGGCAGTGCTATTAAAAAAAGTACCAACGCTTGAAGCAACCAAAATATGGATTCTTTGGGAACTTTTTTTTTCTTGACAAGGGTAATAAAGAGAGTACCAAATAGTATATAAAGAGAATACCCATAAAAACTTGCTGCGTGCTCGCCCTCAAAATAGTCATCGGCAAGAAAATAGTTAGTTGATTTAATTGTTGAGATCATTCTTTGACCTAGCCCCCCTAAGATTGGGTTACTCGGCGGAGGAATAAAAAAGTACCAGGGTCTTGTACTAAATGTGAAAAAGTCTGAAAGTGGTCTATCTATTACCATCATTTGTGCTTTAGGGCCGTTCAAGGCGGGGTCAAAGTAGTTTGCTTTTATGAAAGGGTATAAAGTAGCAATTGAGATGGAAACAAAAACTACAAAGGTTACCATTGTCCCCTTCACCAACAGGCTCACCGGAAAGAGTTTAATTTTAGACGGTAATATTACTATTAAAACTACTCCAGCAAACAATGACAGCAATATAAAAAAGGCTAAATAATTGGCGGTTAAAGCAATTAACGCTAAGATTACTCCACTTATAAAAAACTTTTTAATTTGAAAAGATTTAAGTTTTAATGCATCCAGAAAAATCTTGTAAAATACTGGAAGTAGCCAAATTTGAGAGAGCCCCAGATGTATTCCTAAATGAGACCATGTATAGGAAGAAAAAGTAAAGACAACAGAATAGAGTAACCCAAACTTATATTCTTTAAAAAGGTAAAAACTTGCTGTAAAAGCTGCTGCAAGAGTGAACAAAAGAAAGAAGTTATAAAAATTTATTCCAAATATGGAGAGGCATAAAGACATAACCAACCATAAAATGGGCTCATTGGTCTCAAAAGGTTTTAGCAAAGGCCAAAAAACTTCCTTATACAGAAAGAAATCGTAAAAAGCCTTGTTATTAAAGGCAAAGAATAGTTTTGATACATTAGCCCATACCAAAAGAATCAACTGATCATCTAAACCCCCAATTATAAAAGCCATAATTAGTTTTCCCTGAGCACAGTTATTAACTGATACAAAATAAGTATTACACAGTGTAAAAAAAATGCATAAAACATAGCTTCTGAAACAAATAAAAAATTAAACAGCAGACATATTAGTGCAATAATTAGAGAAAGGAAAGTAAGTATCAAATTTATGACAAAAAGTTTTTGGTCAATACATAACAGCAAAAACCATAACAAAAAAAGAGGGGTTAGAACTAAAATTGGAGAAAACCGAGTAAAGAACAATAAAAACAAACCTACAACAACAATCAAAAGCCAAGCATTTGCAATATTTGTAACTGTCAGATAAGTTTTTGTTTTATCAATTAAGTCCATAAATTCCTTCTCTCAAAGGTTTTCCTCCTTAAATAGATAAGTAAAAACACTATCAAAACTACTAAGCTGAAGATTAAACTCATAAAAAAATGGATTTGGGGTACAAAAATTATATAAAAACTTATGTTTGTAGAGTCCTGTGGTTTGATTACCCATCCATTGGCAAATCCGTTTATGCGAGTATGGTTTTCATCATATTCATTTGAAGAAAAATACCTGCACCTTGGAATAAAACCCACAATCCACCCCTTGCATGTGTCAGTTCTAAAAAGTTTCCACCCTCTGTGAAAGCTTTGATTAAAAACCACTGGTATTTCAGAAGTTAATTCTTCAAACTCTACTTTGTATAAAAAGGGGCGTAATTTTACTAGCTTTGGCTTAATGCTTAACGGTTTGTAATCAGTAAAACCGGCCGCTTTAAGATGCATTGCTATGTCCTGTACTTGCTCTAGAGCTACATTTTTTATAGTCGCCAATTTAGAAAGCTTGTTGTTTGAAGCAACAAAAAAGATTACCCTAGCATCTTCCCCCAAACCGGATGTTTGGAAAGTTTTATTAAGAGTAGAAAAGCAATTTTCATTCAAACAGTTCTCAAAGCTTTTGACATTTGGGGAAACCCTGCCCCCCATAGCTTGTATATAATTACCTGTGTTCTTATCTCTCTGAACCACCGCATACCCAAGATCCCCATTATCTAACAAATAATCAAAAGTAAGTCTAAAGCTTCCTTTTTCATTAATTGATTTTATTTTTTTGTGCATAACTTGACTTACCTTAGAGTATTTCTTATTACTCAAAAGTGGGAAAAGGTATGAGTCAGTCTTTATAAAATCAATTTTATTCCAATCAGGCGGGGCCTGCTCAATTTCTTCAATCCAAGGCCCCTCTGAAACAAGGTTTTCTCCTGGAGGAAACGCTATTTCAAGCTCATAATAATGGTCCTTCTCCAAATAAACTTCCCCCAAGTTCTGAATTGGACCCTTCTTAAGAGGAATGGCTAGAACCTTTTCACCCATTAGACCAACGGATGACAAAACAGCACCAGCTTCAATAAGCTCTTGTCCTTTATATTCCAAACCCAGATTTAATTCATAATTTGCGCTTTTTGGAACCTGGCCATAAAAACAAATGTCTAGACCACAATTATAATCAAATTTTAAAGTAACTTTCTGTGCTTCCTTTAAAAGTGCCTGTAGTTTTGAACCCAACTCTCCATCCTGCTCATCAACATTTGCTTTTTCTAATCCCCTCTTTAAAAACTCAGAATATTTCCTCAAGAATTTTTGATATCTAGAATCAGTTTTGGAAGGATAACCCTCAAGTAAAATAAAACCCCCACTCATGGAAGCATAATATTCTGCAAGAATCTTAGATCTTAAGTTACCTTGAGTAATATTAAATTCTGACACTTCCTCAACTCTTTTGGAAGCAAGCCACAAAAGAGTTTCAATTCTTTCAGAAAAATCTGAATTTTTTAATTTTATGAAGTTTTCTTTTAATCTAACAAGGCTATAAACAGCCTCATTTCTAGGATCTACACTAACACTAGGCCAAATCCAAAGCGGGTCCCAGCCACTCATTACAAAGTTGGTGTGTTTTTTTGAAGGCCAAATCACTGAAAAACTACTTGAAGGAAAGCTTGAAAAAAAGCTACTCTTAATCAGAGCTATTTTTGCTTCAGGATTTATTGTATTCAAAAACCCGTTAAAGACGGCATCATCATCAACATACGCAAAAGTATCTGGAACAAAAAAAGTGGGGTAGTAAGTATCATTATGATAAATAGAATAACTCTTTGTGTCATGAAGTTTTGGCAGGAAATCCAAATAGGAACTTAAAACCTGGCTTCCACCAACAATACTTCCAGACCCAAATAAAGTTTCAGTTGATATGTTGTCTTTTTTGTCTTTCAACAAAATAACATTTTTAACCTGAGCAATATTTAGAAGGTTTTTCATTTCTTGCTCCTTACTCTTAAGTAAAGAGGCATTTAGCGGGTTGATGATTTCGTCCACAAAATAATCATCGCTAAATTGATTTACTCCAATTTGAGATTCTAACTTATTTTGATCAAGCCACGCCAACTTGATTGAGGTGCTTTCATGAGAGGATGGCAACCAAAAATTTCTGCCTTCACCCTTCTCCACTCTTGATATAACTTCCTTATAAACATTTGGTAGAGTGAAACCTGATCTGTACTTTGATAAGCTCAAATCCTGTGTAAATACAGGCCAAATATAAATGAGGATACTTATGCTTATGGGAACAAAAAATATATATTTTACTAAGGCTGTCTTTGATCTGGATTCTACAAAATTTAGAGCTTCAAAGAAAAGAAGTGAAAAGAAAAAGAATGATAAATAAGTTAGCTTTGCAGGATTTCTAAAAAGAATAAGTGGGGAGAACAACTTAAACAACCAATCTGTTTTGTTTAAATGGGTAAAATACACAAAGCCCATAATTAAGATAAGTGAAGGAAATAGTGAAAACCAAAAAACCCCATTCCATTTTTTCCTTCTAAAGATAAAACAGTAACCAAATACAAAAGTTACAATCGCGTAGAATTGATACGTCCACCAACTTTGCTCAGAATAACCGTGTGGACTATTATTATTTCCAAATCTAAAAATGTTACCAAATGTGCTCCAATAATAAGTGTAATGAACATCATTCAAAAAATTTTCTACATTTGCTGAAAAAGAAGACGACGTCACACCGGAAGAAGTATTAACAAGGTTAAAGCTGGTTAACACAAAAATAGGATTTAGCACTATAACCAATACTCCCACTAAAAAAAACCCTAACCAAATCTTTAAGTTATTAAATCTATTTAAAAGAACGTCTAATACAAAAGGTACAAACATTGAAATTGAATAAATCACAATAAAATGCGGGTAAAAAGATACTATACCTCCCAAAATAAGAGCCAGAATTAATACTCTTCTTAGGTTGAAATCCTCATACAACTGAATGGACTTTGCAAAGACCACAGGAAAAAGCGCAAAGCCGAGCAGTGTGGAGTATAGAGTTCCTCCCATGAATTCCTGAATAAAAATGGGGCTGTAGGCGTAAAAGAAAGCCGTTATAAAACCGGATATTCTGCTCACACTCTTATAAGAGCTTTTCAGCAGGTACTTAAAACCCAAAAATGCCATTACAGGTAGGAAAAACATATAAACTTTTTGGGCAAGTACAGGACTGCCAAAAAGAAGGAGTAATAGACCCTGCAGAAGTGGTTGTAACTGTCCTGGATATCTATACAAACCAAAGGAAAAATTTTTCCAAACATAAAAAAAGTCTTCAAAAGCTGTCTGATAAGACTCTGGAAAAGGTGGCAAATCCCCATAGGCCAGCTGACTTTTAAACATTAGCAGTCCCAAAAAAACTAACAAATTAAAAATTAGAAGTAAAAGTAACTCTATAGATATTAAAGATATTAAGAATTTAACAAGTTTTGATAAAATCCTTTTAAACATAATTATAAGTTGTCAGTATAGTACCATCTACCTAACTCTTTCAAGCTCAAGACTAATTAATTTCAAAGTACTATTACCGCTATGATATATTTTAAATTGGATATCTTCCGTTCTATACAGTCTACCTATACCCATCTTTGATGATGCTATCTGGAAATAACCTTCTAGCTTTCTATCCTGGCTCTTTGTGCTCCATAACGGTAGTTTAAGAAAATTTGGCTTTGAGTTTTTAGATATTGTCAAAACTGGACCTCCTTGAGCTTGTAGCGCATCATTATTATAAAGCAGGGTGAACTTATAAATCCCATTTTCTATGTAAAAATATGGACCGAGCACAACATTTCCGGGCTTGGCAAGCATGTTATCAGCGACTAAACTGTTACCAACTTTGGCTGTTTGAGAAGCTCTCAAAATTTCATATGGGTCAAGCAAAACACTATTGAGTTCGTCTCCGTTCATAAGAAGTTTATTTCCGGGCAGTCTTAATTGTCTGAAAAGAACTCTGGGTGAGATAGCGTATTTTACCCTTTCTTCCGTGTCGCCTGAGTATAACCAAACCTCTTGTGAAGAGCAATAAATTTTTTTGTACGGCTCCCCTAAACCAAACCTAATATATTCTTCATTTAATCTTGTTGGTAAAACAAAGTTATATGTGGGCTTTTCATATTTGCTCTTTAAATCTCCTAGATACCAATCCACATTATTGTTCCAGTGATAAGGGTTTGGAGATGGATAGTAAGTATGAATTTGATAAACTCTTAACCCTGTTATAGAAAACATTGTTATTTGATGGGCATTCCAATAATCAGCCAAGCCGTACTTTAACTCATACGTTTCTTTGGCCCGATCTAAACAATCTACAATTTGTGGTCTGTAATTAACCAAAGATTTATAGCTTTTAAAACTGTTAGTTGAAAGTCCTGGCTTTATTAAAAGCAATTGATTCACTATCAAAAATACCCAAAGCATAGCAATGTAGGTTTTTTGAAGTCTGTTTATTAAAAAATGTAGAAATACCAGAAATGAAATCATTGAATAAATAAAAAGCGGCGTAAAATACCTTGAGTGAGTCAAGGCTACATACTGCCCTGAGACAACAGTTCCTAAAAAGTCACAAATCACCAAAAAAATATAAAAAATAAGGAAAAAGTCCATAGTGGTAAGGACATGCAAGAATTCTTTCTTTAATATCTTTTTTAAGATTAGAGCCAGGGATGAAAAAAAAGTGATTATTATTACCCAGACAAAAGGAAAAACCGTGTTTTTGAATCTGTAATCAACACTCGCAACATTAATGGTTAGGTACTTACTAGTAAGCAACAACCTTATATCCCTTAACAAGTTTAAAAAAACTGCTATGTCCAGTTTAAGACTTGGGGAGGTAGGAAAAGGCACAATAACTTTATAAATGAGCCAACCCAACAAAAAAGAGCTCAGTACTACAACCAACATGTACAACAACCTCAATCTGTAGTTTTTGCCAAGCATAAATAATAGCGTTGAGGCTAACATAATAGGCGCAACAAAATGGATAACCCAAAGCCTGTCAAAAATACCTACTAACAGTGAAATAAAGAAAAGTAAGTATAAATATCTTTTTTTTCCACCTCTCAAAAAAATCATAACCAACACCAAGCTACAAACTGAAATTGCCAACGTACCCACATGAAAATCCGGGGAGAGAAAAAGAACAAAAAAAAGAAAGCCTTTACCAACACCCATTAACACAGATAACAAAGTTCCAATTAGCAGCGCAAAAGACCTCAGCAAGTAGGAGTTCTGATTAACTATTTCCCGCAGCAAAAGATCAAAAAAAACAAATATTAACAAGAAAATGGCTAGACTGTTAAGTAAAGAGGCTAGAAGAAAGTTTCCAGTGACAATTCGGAAAAAGGAATAAAACAGAAAGTCCGGAAAAAAGGCTGGAGAATCTGAAAACATCCAGCCGGAATAGGAAAACCCATCCTCAAACAAATCCTTAAATATTACAGGATGTGACAAAGAGTCCGAATTATAAAATAAATTCAAATCTAGTTCCCTATTACCTATATGATTAAATAATTGGATTAAAGATAAAAAAAAGAGTGTATAACAACAAAAGTATAAAACTTTCTGAACACCGTTTTCTTTAAAAGTCATAAAAAACACTTGTTTTGAGAATAACCTGTTTTATAATCTACAAGACACTATATCAAATATATGAAAAATATAATTATAGGAGGCGCTGGGTTCATTGGATCCAATTTGGCAAACAGATTGCTTGAAAAGAAACAGGAGGTTGTAGTGGCAGACGACCTGTCAAGAAGCGGTTCTGAAAAAAACTTGGGGTGGTTAAACAGCAAATTTCCTAGAAAATTATCATTCCTGAAAATTGACATAACAAAAAACCCAGAAAAATTAAAAGAGTCCTTAAAAAGCGCCGACAGGGTTTTTCATTTGGCTGCTCAAGTTGCTGTTACCACTTCCGTAGAAAAGCCTAGAAGAGATTTTGAAATAAATGCGCTTGGAACATTTAATGTTTTGGAAACTATAAGAAAATACGGTTCAAAAAACCTTTCATTACTCTATTCCTCAACAAACAAAGTCTATGGAGGCATGGATGAGGTTAAAATTATGGAAAAGGCTAATGCCTATGCATACAAGGACTTTCCTAATGGAATACCTGAAAATCAACCTCTTGATTTTCACTCACCTTATGGGTGCAGTAAAGGCTCAGGCGACCAATATGTCAGAGACTACTTCAGAATTTATGGCATGAAAACCATAGTTTTCAGACAGTCATGCATATACGGACCAAGACAATTTGGAATTGAAGACCAGGGGTGGGTAGCATGGTTTATCATTGCCCTACTGACAAACAAAAAGATAACAATCTTTGGGGATGGAAAACAAGTGAGGGACGTGTTATTTGTAGATGATTTGTTGGACGCTTTTGAAAAAGCAACAGAAAATATTAATAAAACTCAAGGAGAAGTCTTTAATATTGGGGGAGGAAAAGACAATACCATATCGATATGGAAAGATTTTAAAGTAATTTTAGAAAGCCTCTCAAAGAAAAAACTGTTGGCAAGACAAGCTGACTGGAGACCTGGGGATCAAAAAATCTACATTAGTGATATCAGAAAAGCTCAAAGATCTTTTGGGTGGAAACCTAAAACACCTCCCCAACAGGGAATAGAAAAACTATATAATTGGGTTCTTGAAAATTTGAATTTATTTAAATAATTATGCAACCGATTTTTGAAAAAGAAAACTTTAATGAAAAAAGATATGCTACTCATGAGCTGGGAAAGCCGGATGATGTAAGAGTCAAAAAAATTGCTGATCTTGTTGGTAGCGGAAAAACTGTTCTTGATATAGGCTGTTGTGATGGTTATATAGGCTCTTTTTTAATTAAAAACGGCAATAAAGTATATGGAACAGATATCTCAAAAACATGTGTGGACAAGGCCAATTCCAAAGGTTTAGTAGCAAAATTTTTGGATATAGAGAAAGGGGCTATCCCCTTCAATACTAAATTTCATACAGTGATTGCGGGAGAAATCATAGAACACGTCACAGACACCAGCGGTTTTTTACAGAAAATAAAAAAAACACTTAAGAAGGATGGAGAATTAATAATCACAACCCCAAATACTGCGGCCCTTGGTAGAAGACTTCTACTTCTCTTTGGAAAAAACCCACATCTGGAAGTTTCATTTGAACCTTATTCGGCTGGACATGTTAGATACTTCATAAAGGAATCTCTCATTTGGTTACTTGAAAAAAACGGCTTCAAAGTGACTCATTACACCTCCGATATTGTAAATTTCAATGCCAGTGGTTCCGTTTCATCTAAAACACTAGCAGATCTACTTCCAACTCTTGGTAAAACATTGATAGTTAAAAGCGTTAAGATCTAGTATGGAACCTCCAAAATATACAATCGTAGTAAATACCTATCCTTATAAAGAGCGCGGAACTGACTTGGTAAGGTGTCTCAATTCTCTATTTTCTCAAACTTATCAGACTTTTTGTATTCTTTTAATTGAAAATTACAAGAACTCATCCCAAATAAATAAGCTTATTGAGACTTATTCAAAAGAAAAAAGCAGGATCACTCTGCTTGTTGATCAGACAAAAAAACTCTCTTTCCTTTTTAATTTGGGTTGGAAGAATTCCAAAACAGAATATCTAGCTTATATAGCAGACGACGCGGAGGCTGATAAAAACTGGCTCTTCTCTATTAATGAGGAGCTTTCCCGTGAAGAAACAGGTGTTGTTACAGGGCCTGTTATATCTACAAGTTTTCCTGCAGGAGAAATGCACAGACTTTTTCTCCTATCGCAAAAAAATACTTATTTTAAAATTTTGTCTTTTCCCTACCTTCACTTTGCAATGGAAGACAATGTTCTTCAACCCGGAAAGTTATTTGAAAGCGGTGCTTACAGCATTGGCGCCGGTTTAGAACAATCAAAAGATTACCCCAGACAGGAGATAGATCTTGCAACAACAACAAGCATGGGCATTAAAAAAACAGTATTAATGAAAGTTAACGGGTTTGATGAGCACTTTAATTTTAATCATGCTGATGGTGATCTTTTTTTAAGAATCAAGCAAGCGGGATTCAAAATAATCTTTACACCAAAAGTAAAAGCCTTGCACCATGTAAGGATAGGACCCTCCAGAAACGCATATTTTATTGGAAAGGATACAGCTCTTTTTTATAAAAAACATATTAGACCTAAAAGTCTGGACGGTTTAATTGGAGCGCTGTTAAATATAATGCTCCTTAATTTTTACTGGGTATATGCAACTCTCAAAACAAAAGATTTAAAACAGCTCAAAGGAATCAGCGGGTTTCTGGAAGGGCTTTTTTCATGAACATTCTTTTTTTCCACAGGTGGACAGGGGTAAGAGGTGGAGGGACTGAAAGTCATCTAAAAGGGCTTGTTAAGAATTTTTCCCCAAAACACAAATTAACTCTTCTTACCAGAAAAGGTGGACAAATTGACTTCTTAAGGAAAGGCTTTCCAGAGCTAACCATTATCACTGTGCCTAGGGCTCCTTTTGAAAATGACAATTCGTATGAAAACCCCTTCCTGCTTTACATGTACACAGCTATATTCATGGCGTTAAGTTTTATAAAATTGACCAGGCTTCTGTTAACAAAAAAAATAAGACCAGACATCATTTCCGTTCATTTTGCAACGGAAGCCGTGATAGCAAAGTTAATAAGACTCCTATTTAGAATCCCATACATTTTTATTCTTGAGGGCTACACTCCTTGGGAGGGAAAAGAAGCTAAGTACGCAAATAAAGTTGTAAGTATTTCACATTACATTTCAAAAAAATGTGATGAAAATTATGGGTATTACCCTGAGGTTATATATATAGGAGAAGACATCTTTCCAACTATAGATAGATCAGCACTTACTGAAAAACTCAAGAAAAACTCAAAACTGGTGCTTACTTTATGCAGGCTAGAGCCCAGGAAAAATTTAATTAATCTTGTCAAAGCAATTCATATAATTAGAAAGACATCTAACAGAAAAGATATTTCATTCTTGATAGGTGGGACAGGCATTATGGAAGAACAGATCAAAAAACTGATTAAAGAGCTTAACCTAACAAAAGATATAAAACTGCTTGGCTTTGTCCCCCAGACTGACAAAGTGGCTACATATCAAAAAGCGGATATCTACCTGCTTCCCACATATGAGGAGGGATTTGGTATAGTCTTTGCAGAGGCTATGAAATCAGGATGCGCTATAATTTCAACTAACAAAACAGCTATTCCTGAAATATTGGACGGGGCAGGACAGCTTATTGAAGACCCTAATGACATAACAGAAATTGCAAATGCGGTGGTCACATTAATAGACAATCAAGTCTTGAGAAAAAAACTTGTTTTAAAAGGGTTGGAAACTGCTAAAAAGTATGATTGGGGAAAGTTAATTAAGGATTATGAAAAAGCCTACATGAAAGCTATAAATTTATGACTTTACTAATTAAAATCATTAGAAAGATAGTTCCTTCCAAAATAATAGACTTTTCATTCAACCTAATTAAGTATTTGTTACTTAAATATTACTATAGAGTAGGGGAGGTTGGCTGGAAAACAAGTTTTGCAGGTGGTTTTAAAATTTTTAACGGGGCTAAAAATATTCGGATTGGAAAAAACGTTTCTCTGGTAAATGCCTTAATCAATGCGGGAAATGAGGATGGAAAAGTAATAATTGAAGACAATGTTGTTTTTGCGCATGATGTAGCAATCATATCAAGGGGGCACGATTACACAAAAAAATCTGAATTAAGAAATTTAGCAATTACAGAAAAACCTATAACAATAAAAGAAGGGGCGTGGATTGGCACAAGGGCAATAGTTTTGGGTGGAGTTACCGTTGGCAGAAATGCTGTGGTGGGAGCCGGTTCAGTAGTAACAAAAGATATTGAGGATGATACTATTTCAGCGGGCAATCCTGCAAAAGTGATTAAGAAAATTGTGTATCAGGAGAACTCATATAATAATGAGTATTATAATACAAAATACTTTGAGGTAAGGCACTATCAGGATTTGGATTTGTTCCTTAAAAGAATGATTCGGGGACTACTGCCTGTTGATCTGAAAAAAGTCCATAATGCTAAAGCGTTGGATGTGGCTTGCGGTGTTGGTATATATTGCAAATTCCTTGGAAGCCTGGGCCTAAAAGAAGTACACGGTGTGGACTTCTCAGAAGATGCCATTAACAGCGCAAAAGAAAATTTTCCCAAAGGGAAGTTTGTTATTGGCGACAGCAAAAATCTGCCATATCAAACCAATACCTTTGATTTGATTTTGAATGCGCATATGGTTGAACATTTTACAGATCAAGAAATACTTAAATTTATGAAGGAGTCTTTAAGGGTGTTAAGACCTGGGGGGAAAATATTATTAATAACCCCTAACGGTTGGTGTCCAAATAGATTCCTTTTCCCTAAAGTTTGGTTTTATGATCCATCCCACATTAACTTTTCAAGTCCGGTAAAGCTTGCCAAAATGCTCAAAAATGTAGGTTTTAGCACCACTAAAATAAAACAAGAGCTTTTTTCCAATAATGGCCAAATGGGGAAATATGTTCCTCCTAAGGGTTACTACGGTCTTTCAAGATTAGATGAGTTACTACCGGGAATTTTTGAATATGCTCTAACCTTAGCCAATAATTTTCCTTTTGTTCTTTTCAGGGATGTGGCCTATGTATCAGCCACAAAATAACTCAGAGCACACTTTTTATGCATTCAAGATCGTAAAGAGCAATCTTTTCCCAAGTATACTCTGCTGCAATAACATTTAGGGTTTTTCCAATCTCAACTCTCTTTGCATCTTTTTTCAAAAGTTCTATGGTGTTTTGCGCTAAACAGTCAAAATCACCCACTCTGCATTTAATTAACACATTGCCAAAAACGGTAAAAGCGGGTAAGTCATAACAAACCACAGGAAGCAAACAATACATTGCCTCACACAGGGCAATACCCCAACCCTCTTCATGACTTGGAAATAAAAAAAGTTTAGAAGCTTTTACTTTTTCAAAAAGGGCTGTTCCGGATAAAGGTCCTGCAAGAATTATGTGGTTTTGGAGCGCAGCTTCTTTGATCTGAAATTTAAGTTGGTCAACAAGTTCTTTACTACCCCCACCCAGTATTATCAATTTAGCATCGGATTTAAATTTTAAAACTTGCTCCCAAATAGGTACAAATTCGTTTATACCCTTACTAAGTCTCAGACCTCCAACAAAACACGCATCATAAAGGGTCTCTTTCTTTTCAGCTTTATCAATCAGTTTTGTGTTGATGCCATTTTTAACAAAAAAAACCTTCCTTTTATAACCACTAGTCAAAAAAACTTGGTGTATTTTCTTTCCTTCATCTGTGTCGTACAAAAACAGGGCGTCTGCCGTTTTTGTAATAAACCAAAAACTAAAACGCTGAGAAAAATACATAAGAAAGTTTATAAGAAACCCCCCCGATCTTTCTTTTGGACTCCTTATGTAATGATGCACCATACAAATTAACTTTTTTTTATGAACTGCTTTTCCTAAAAATCCCGGAATTAAGTCAAAGAAAAAATCGGAAGTTGCAAAATAAAAATTGTAAGTGTTTTTCCTTAAAATAATCCAACCGGAAACTAAAAGCGCATAAAAATAAGACAAAACCCTTCCAAACAAGTAATGATTTATAGTTTCGGGCCAAAAAAAAGGTTTGGTGATTGTCAAATATAAAACATCAAGCTTTTCATCTTTCAAAAAGATCTTTTTTCCGGAGTAAGTGGTCAGAATATCAAACTGTTCAAGTTTAGCGACTTTCAAAGCTCTTAGTACTTCTATTGCCCTTTTATCAGAGCCTCCAATACCCACCCCATGGGAAAAGCCAAGACCGTTTATAATATATAAACCTTTCACTTTCCTCCCTTAGTATAATCTAAAAGCACTTTACTCATCTTCAAAGCTATGAGTTTGTGGTCAAAATATTTGTGGGCTGTCTTAAATCCCTCCTCAGCCAAAAAATCCCACTTATCTCTATTCAGAAATAAAACTTCCAATTTTTCTGCAAGGTCTTTACTATCACCTACCCTAAACAAAACACCATTTATACCATCCGTAACAATACTCCTAAAAGCTTCCAGATCTGGTGCAACCACAGGTTTTTTATACTTCCAATTTTCCAAAAGACACGTTGTTACAACAAAATTATTAGCCATATTTGGGCTTCTCATAACAACACTAACATCACTTTTTCTCATAATTTCAACTAATTTTTGATGATCATACCAACCTGTAAACTCAACAGGCAGTTTCAAACTGGAGGCAAGCTTTTTAACAGATTCCTCCACTTCACCACCCCCGGCTATGATAAGTTTAAAGGTTTTATCTTTCTCAAAAAGCAGTTTATAGGCCTCTATTAACACCTCAAGGCCCTTACATTTAAGCAGCGCTCCATGAAACAAAATGGTTTTTCCACTTGTGCTTTGAGCCCTACCATTCTGGTCAAATCCATCAAGATTAATACTCTCCTCCACAACACAAATTTTATTATTTTCAACTCCCTCCTTAATCAGAAATCTTCTAAAAGATTCGCTAATTGCCACCAATCCATCAACCGTATTCCACATAAACTTTTCCAACAACAATGAAAACCTAAAAAGGGTATGGTGATTATCAGCTAAGAAATAGCCTGTCTGTAGATCCCCTAGTCTTATAACAACCTTAGTAAACGGGTTTAAAAGTTTAGTAAGAAAACCATAATATGGAACTGAGTCATCACAATACACAAGGTCAAACTTGTACTTAGTGTTTAGTAGGAAAACGTAAAATGGCACCATGAAAGTCCAAAGTATTGTCTTAATTAACTTGTCTTTATTATTTCCTCTATCAAAATAAAAGGGTAGATCTTTGTAACTCAGGTTTTCAATTTGAACTCTTTCCTTCTTATCTTTATAAGTAATATAGTAAATACTATTTTCTTTTTTTGCCAAAACTCTTAAAAATTCAAGAAAAGACGCATTAGTCGCTATTACCTGCGATGGAGGGTATCTGTGTAAAACTGCTATTTTCATATGGTTTGGTTAAGAATTAAAAGTTAGGCCTGGACCATGTCATACTACCTCAAGTTGTTCTTTTGCAGCAAGCTCTGCACTCTCTTTCAGATTCTTATCAACAACCTTTTCGGCTTTACTTGGAAAGAGTGTTTTTGCAAGCGATTTAACCGCGTTCACCAAAAACTTTGGAGACAGCATGCTCACTTTTGTTTGGTTGGGATCAAAATCTAAAAGATGGCTTATAAGTTTCCAAGCAGAATAAAAAAGGTACTTAATATCATCCAGAGTTCTAATTTCAAGCAACCTTCTAAGCATGTATCTAGGAGTAAAGAAGGAGGAATAAAGCTCCTGTGTAAGCTCCAAAATCTGCTCGTTTGTAATTGCAGATGTCATAACCGACTTTCTCATGTCATAATCATCATAGTCCTCAGAAAGGAGCCAACCCTTTTCTTTACATTCCTTCCACAAAGGGGTACCGGGATAAGGGATCACAATAGTAGCCTGCATAGTATCAACATAACCTTTATCAAAACAGCGTTTGGCAAGAGCTATAGTGTTTTTGGCCATATCATAGTCTTCCCATGGATAGCCAAGCATAACGGTTAAATGCGGGTCAAGACCGGCTTTTTTGGCCATCCTGACACCCTCTTCAATTTGATGGACTTTAACTCCTTTATCAAGCTTATCAAGTGTGAGTTGGTTCCCTGACTCCATTCCATACAAAATGAACCTAAAGTTTGCTTTGCCCATAAGATCATAATATTCCTGAGTTAGAGCATTTAGCCTCATATTGCACCCATACACTACTTTCTTGTTATATCCGGAACTTATAAGCAAATTACAAAAAGTCTTGAGCCAAGGCCCCACTGCCAAGGTTCCGGCATCATCAAAAATTTCTTTGACACCATAGTTATCAACAACATGCTTAATCTCCGCAAAAAGCCTCTCTGGAGTAAATCTTCTATAAGAACCTATAGGGTTAATTGTGTGATCCCATACACAAAAAGTGCATCTGTTCCACCAACAATCCCGACCAGAATACATGTAAGTTGCCGGGGTGTAACGGTAATTCCCATTTGCGTAAGCGTATAACTGCCATTTAGTAAGGTCTCTGTCAACAAAAGGAAGCTCGTCCAACACATGTTTGAGCTTTTGAGGGCCTGTACAACTCAAATCCAAACCGCCTTGAGATTTTTCAGTCTTACCAGGCTCCTGTTTAACTCTTATATCCCCAGATCTATACCAAATACCACCTTCAAGAGCCTCATTTTTAGTAAAATGATTGCACAGATTCACAATTAAAAAATCGTAATCCCCTCCTGTTAGGATAAAATCAACAGGAGAATTATCAAAAGTTTCTTTGGGCATAAACGTAACATGATCGCCAACCCATACTAATATCAAATTTGGAAATTTTACTTTAAGATCTTTAATTATGTTCCAGTGATGCTTAACAATTGGGGCTTTTGTCTCAACTAACAAAACATCTGGTTTCTCCAACTCTAATTCTTTAATCCAGTCATCATAAGACTGCTTAAGGGCTATCCCATCCATCCACACCACCTCATAACCATTATGCTTAAGGTTAGATGCAGCATATGCAGGAACCATAGGATAAATAAATGTCTCCGCATTAAAATACTGAAATTGCCTATTTTGAGAAAGTAGTGGAACCCCTTTATCTGTTTCAATGGGAGGATACCCAACAGCTATTTTCATAAAGTAGATAAACTCTACTATAGACTGGCATCTATTTCAAGAAAATAGCAAAAGCTTTGCAAAAGTGAATGTGGTCGAATGCCTTTGTAAACATTCGACCACTAAAGTCTCATCCCTTGAGGAAAGCTAGAAGCATAGGAAATACCAGCGCAAGCAGAGTTGTAGCCCCAACAATTACTTGTGCCATAACTCCCCAAAGGTACGCAGAACCAAGCTCAAGGAGCGTGAAGCTTGCTCTGATAAAAGCACTTCGAGCCAAGCAGTGCGTAGTTACAAGATCATATATGTACTGCACCAAACTGCCCACAAAAGCCAGAACAAGAAACATTCCCCCAAACGTACCTACAAAGTTGACCAGGGAATTTCCCCAGGCAACCTCAAGCCACTTGACAATGAGCACCGTAAAAGCAAGACCTGTGAGAACTCCAAGCGTTGCAGAAACCTTTTCAAACAAACTAGGTTGATAGGCCGCCCTGTTAAAGTAAATAAGCTTTCTTATAAACCAACCCATGGTATGGTTATCACCTTTCTTTAGATTTTTTGAAACTATACTATACCTTGACACAAAAATAAAAATTGACATCTTCAGCCATAAGCCCTACATCCCGTTTGATCCGATCAACATAGATTTTGAAGGTTATAAATTAAAGCTTCGTAACCAGGAGGATCAACTGGCCACTCAAATCATCGAATCCTCGGGAGTATTCACCGGCAGTAAAATAAGCCCCAAGTGGCTCGAAAACATTGAAGGCCTTTTAAAAATTTCCGACATGAAACTTGTAGAAAAGTACTACAGAGGCAAAGGAAACAATCCGCACAGAGAATCTGCAACAGAACTTTATGAAAAAATAAAGCTTTACCTTAAAGACCACACAGAACAATTAATCGACAAACCAACCAGAAGAGAGGCCTACAAATGCGAGTCCCGCCAAGATCTAAACGGTTTTAAAGTAGAACCGATGGAAAAAATTTACAAACTGCTGGGATACGCCGAGTAATTCAGCTCGAATACCCCTCGGCCTGAAGATTAAAAGCTTTAGCATAATAGCCGTTAAGCGCCATGAGGTGGTTGTGCGAACCCTCCTCCACTATCTTCCCCTTATCCAACACTATAATCCTATCGGCATTTCTAACGGTTGAAAACCTGTGCGACACTATTACTACTGTCTTGTGTGAGTTCTAAATGAATTTCCCCACTAGCAGAAAATGACTATGCTAGTGGACAT
>JBBTST010000001.1:0-168372 GCA_038064575.1 Patescibacteria group bacterium | reverse complement strand
ACTAGCATAGTCATTTTCTGCTAGTGGGGAAATTCATTTAGAACTCACATCATTCCAAAGCCCGTTGACTTTTTGACGGGAAGTCTTGGCTTTGGAGCAAACAGACTCCAAGCGTTCCCAGATTGAAATCCTCCGGGCGGTGAATTCTTGCGGGTAGGCATGAGACTTACTCCTTTCTTGTAAAGATTTTCCAACATCTTATAATAATATTGTGAGAATAACAATTCTAGGGATTCAGGGTTCAGGAAAATCCACCCAAGCTGTGCTACTTGGTGAAAAACTTAAGCTTACAGTGATTGATGTTGGAGGTCTTATCAGGCAGTCTTGTCTTACTCCAAATGAGAAAAACAAAGAAGCTTGTGAAGGAATGAAAAAGGGAGATCTTGTACCCAATGACTTTGCGGCAGAGGTGTTAAAAGAAAGGCTTAAAGATAAAGATTGTGGCAAAGGTTTTATTCTTGATGGCTATCCCAGGAATTTGGAGCAGCTTAATGAGTACAACCCCAAAATAGACGTTGCAATTCTGTTAGATGTGCAAGATATAGAGGCTATAAAGAGGCTTATTGAAAGAGGAAGGGTAGATGACACATTAGAAGGGATTAGTAAAAGAGTCTCTTGGTATCATGAAAGAACAAAGAAAGTTCTGGAGTTTTATAAAAATCAGGGAAGACTTCTGGTTGTAGATGGCAACAGAGATGCCACCATTATTTTCAGTGATCTTTTTGCCTCACTTATAGGTTTGTATCCAAGACTTATCTAAGCTTGCGCGTTTGCTTTAATTTAAAAACAAAGCTAAAGTTTTTGTATGATACCAATAAAGAGTGAAGAGGATATTAAAAAAATGAGTGAGGGTGGGAAAATTTCTGCGCTAGCTTTAGTTACAGTTTTAAAAAAATTGGAAGTTGGAAGCACGCTTTCTGATTTAGATCAAATTGCTGAAAAGGCAATTCTTGAAAATGGTGCTAAGCCTTCATTTAAAAGAGTTTATAACTACAAATATGCCACTTGCATAAATATTAATGAGGGTGTAGTCCATGGTGTCCCAACTCAAAGAAAAGTTAAAAAGGGAGATTTAGTTAAAATAGATCTTGGTGCCTTTTACAAAGGTTTTAATACAGATCTTTCCTATACCATTGAGGTTGGAACAAATAGATTCGCCAAATTTTTGGCTGCTGGAAAGGAAGCGCTTAAGGAAGCAATAAGTAACTGTATAGTGGATCAGAAGCTTGGAACTGTTTCTAACGCTATACAAAGAATTATTGAGAAGAGCGGTTATAGTGTTAGTCGCGAGCTTATTGGACATGGGGTTGGGAAGAAGCTTCATGAGGCTCCGGAAATACCAGGATATGGTGTAGCAGGGACGGGTGTCTCTATGAAGGAGGGTATGGTATTTGCATTAGAGGTTATTTATCAGGTGGGTAGACCTGAAATAGCTTATGAAAAAGATGGGTGGACTATTATTACAAAGGACAGGAGTCTGGCCGGACTTTTTGAACATACGGTTGCAATTACTGCAATGGGGCCAAAAGTGCTTACAGACTTCAGCCTTTAGGTAAGGTAAAATCAAAGACATATTTTGAAAGAGTCGCGTTTTTAACGCTTGTTGACGAGCTAAAGTCCTTTTGTTAGAATGCAGCTTGCATTAAAACCAGGCTAGAAACTGGTGATTTTTCTGATGGGTAATAAGGATGTTATTGAAAAAGAGGGAATAGTAAAGGAATCTTTGCCAAGCGCAATGTTTAGAGTTGTTTTTGATGATGGTGCTGAGGCTTTGGCCACAGTTTCTGGAAAGATGAGAATGTATCATATTCGAATCCTTCCCGGCGACAAAGTTAAAGTTTCATTCACCCCATATGATCTCACACGCGGTAGGATTACTTTTAGGTCCACAAGATAGTTTATGAAAGTTAGGGCATCAATTAAAAAGATGTGCAGAAACTGCAAGATTGTAAGGCGTGAGGGTCGCGTTTTTGTGATTTGTAGTAAGAGCCCAAAGCATAAGCAAAGACAGGGATAAAATATGCCAAGAATTTCAGGAATTGATATACCTAATGAAAAAAGAATAGAAGTGTCGCTTTCTTATTTGTATGGTGTAGGCAGGCCAAAGGCAAAAAAGATCTTAGAACTTGCTAAAATCAACCCCGATACAAGGGCAAAGAATTTGACGGAAGAAGAAATTGCTAAGATTAGAGAGGCCATAGAAAAACTTCAAATTCCGGTTGAGGGGGAACTTAGAAAAATAGTAATGCAAAATGTGAGGAGGCTTCAGGAAATACAAAGCTATAGAGGCTCAAGGCACAAGAAGGGTCTTCCCGTGAGGGGACAAAGAACAAGAACCAATTCAAGAACAAAAAAAGGCAAGAGAAAAACTGTTGGAGGTATGAAAAAGGTATTAGCAAAAAAATAATCTATGAGTTTTATTGAGGGTGATTTTCAAAAAAAAGAATCAAAATCAAACATCTCTGTTGGAAGAGTTTATGTTAGTGCCGGTTTTAATAACACTATAATTACAATCACCGATTACTCAGGAAGACCTGTTTGTGTTGGCAGCAGTGGAGCATCCGGTTTTAAAGGCACAAGAAAATCCACACCCTATGCTGCTACCATAGCCACTGAAGGGCTTGCAAGAAAAGCTTATCAAAAAGGTTTAAGAGAAGTTTCCGTTTTTGTAAAGGGTCCCGGTAACGGTAGGATCTCTGCAATCAAAGCATTAAAAAACGCGGGGTTGAATGTGACATCCATTACAGATCTTACCTCTGTTCCCCATAATGGGTGTAGAGCTAAGAATAGGAGGCGAGTTTAATTATGGCAAGGTATACGGGACCAAAATGCAGACTTTGCAGAAGAGAAGGTGTCAAGCTTTTTTTGAAAGGAGCTAGGTGCGAGTCTGAAAAGTGTGCCATGGTGAGAAGGAAGCAGATTCCGGGTCAACATGGTGCCTCAAGGAAAAGACCAAGCGGTTATGCAGTTCAATTGAGAGAAAAACAAAAGGCAAAGAGAATATATGGTATTTTGGAAACGCAGTTTAAAAATTATGTAACCCGCGCACTTAAGAAAAAAGAAGTTACAGGTGAGGTTTTAATGCAAATGCTTGAAGCTAGATTGGACTCGGTTATTTATAGAGCAGGTTATGCAGCGTCTCGTGCTCAAGCAAGGCAGTTTATCAGATTTGGTTATTATGCTGTGAATGGTAGACCTGTTACTATCCCTTCTTACCAAGTGGGTGTTGGAAGCGTAGTCTCTATCCTTTCTAAGGAGAAAGTTGCTCCAAGAGAGATTGTGAAGTTTCCACAGTGGCTACAAATTGATTCCAAAAAACTTACAATCACTTTGTCGCTGTTGCCTTCTGAAGAGGCTTTAGGCGAGACGGTTCAAGACGTGAATCCACAGTTAATTGTTGAGTATTATTCAAGATAAAGGAGTATAAAACTATGAGAGTCAGTCCAAACGATGTAAAAATAAAAAGGGAGCAAGAAATAGAATCAAAAGGGGTCTTTGTAGTGGAGCCTCTTCCACAAGGTTATGGCTATACTTTTGGTAATGCCTTGAGAAGAGTTCTTCTATCTTCCTTACCGGGAGCTGCTGTGTCACAAGTGAAGTTTAGTGGTGTGTCACACCAATTCAGCACTATTCCAGGGGTAAAAGAGGATGTTGTAGAAATTTGTCTTAACCTTAAAAAGTTAAGGATTAAGGTACATGGAGATTCCCCTTCTGTGTTAAAACTTGAAAAGACCGGACCTGGGGAGGTTAAAGCTTCTGACTTTGACCTTACTTCAGATGCTGAGGTTGTAAACAAAGACCTTCATATAGCAACTCTGGCTGATAAAAACTCTAAAATAGAGTTTGAAGTTGTTGTGGAAAAAGGTGTGGGTTATGTGCCTTCAGAACACAGGGAAACAAACAAAGTGGGGGTAATTCTGCTTGATAGTGTTTTTTCACCTGTAAGCGTTGTGTCATATAAAGTTGAACCTACTAGAGTTGGCAGAGAAATAAATCTTGACAAACTTGTAGTTTCCCTCCAGACCGATGGGACAATAACTCCGTTTGATGCCTTTGTAAAAGCCTCTGATATTTTGAAGGAATACTTTGAAAGGTTAGCTCTTGGAGTAGAAGAGGTAGGGGGTGCAAAAGAAGTTGTTAAGGAAGAAAAAAACTCCCAGAAGAGTGAAGAAGTCTTTGTTGAGGAGTTACCGCTTCCAACCAGAACGGTTAATGCTCTTAGGAAAGCGGGGATTAAGACTCTTGAGGATTTAGCAGGTAAAATGCCGGATGAGTTAACGGAAATAAAAAACCTTGGTGAAAAATCCATAGAGGAAATAAAAAAATTGTTAGAAAAGGAAGGATATTCTTTAAACAATGAGGCATAGAGTTAAAGGTAATGAGCTTAATATAGACACCTCTCATAGAAAATCCTTGAACAGGTTTATGGCCACTTCTTTTGTGGAAAAAGGTTTCATTACTACAACGCTTGCTCGGGCAAAATTTATTAAACCATATATTGAAAAGCTTGTGACTAAAGCAAAATCAGAAGGTACAACTTCTCTTAGATTTCTTCAAAGAAGTTTGGATACAAGAGCGGCAATTGATACAATTGTTCAAACTGTAGCACCAAAATTTGAAACAAGAAATGGAGGCTATACCAGGCTTATCAAACTTGGAAAAAGAGTTGGTGACAATGCGCCTCTTGCAAAACTGGAATGGGTTGAGCATATGGATGTCCCAAAGGACACAAAAAAAGCTGACAAGAAGAAAAACAAGGAAAAGACATCAGCCTTGGAGGCAAAAGACAAGCCACTTGAAAAATTAAAAAAGACTAAGGTAAAGTAGTATATGCAAAAAACATTAGTTCTTAAAAAGAAAGATATAAAAAAGGACTGGCATGTTATGGATGCTTCCTCTGAAGTGTTAGGCAGGTTTGCCACAAGAGTTGCAACCCTTCTTATAGGAAAGCATAAACCCTCCTTTAGTGCAAACCTTGATATGGGAGACAAAGTTGTAATTATTAATGCAGAAAAAATAAATGTTACGGGTAGAAAGATGGTTAATAAAAAGTATTATAAACATTCGGGCTATCCAGGTGGTTTTAAAGAAGAAACCTTAGCAAATTTGCTTGCAACTAAACCCGAAGATGTTATAAAAAAAGCGGTCTGGGGAATGCTTCCGGTTAATAAGATGAGAAAACACAGGATGTTGGATTTATATGTTTATAAAGGCTCTCTGCATCCACACAAGGCTCAGATTGAAAAAAAATAAATTATGTCAGAAAAGAAAGAACTCACCAATCAAGTAGAGGTAGTAAAGGCAACAAGAGGCAGAAAAGAAAAGCACTTTTATGGGGTTGGAAGAAGAAAGACCTCTGTGGCCAGTGTCTTTCTTTATACAAAAAAAGGTGATTTCTTTGTTAATGGCAAAACTTTTAACGATTATTTTGACTTGGAAGCTCATAAAAATGGGTGGATGAAGCCCTTTCATATTGTTGGTGTTTCACATCCTGTCACCACCTTTTCAGGAACTGTCAAAGTTTCCGGTTCCGGAAAGTCTTCTCAGTTTGATGCAGTTTTATTAGCTATATCAAAAGCATTAGTAGCATTTGATGGGGAGAATAGAAACACTTTAAGAAAACATGATATGTTAACAAGAGATCCTAGAGAAGTGGAAAGAAAAAAGCCATTCTTAAGGAAAGCCAGAAAGGCTCCCCAATATTCTAAAAGATAAAATAATCACATCTATTATCTTGATATAAATTATAATCACATGTATATTTATGTTGTATGACCCTTGCCCTGTTAGACCTTTCTTCTTCAGATGTAACTGTTGGCGTCTATAAATATCTATTTTATCAAGATATTCTAGTGCTTCAAAAAACATTTACTTTTAAATTTCCCCTGAATGATAAATATGAAAGCGTATTAGTCCCCTTATTAAAAGTTATCCAGGATGCACACCTGGATCGTGTTTTTGTATATTCAACGGATGGGTTTGGGTTAAATTTAGTTGACAAGTTAGATTTGGGAAAGGTCACAATTATTTCTTCATTTAGTATAGAAGTAAATGCTTCTTATCCGTTTTGTGACCAAATGGCACTTGTTGCAGTAACTTTATTAAGAAAATAGTTGCAATCCTGATTATTATATGTATAATACTAATATAGCTTGTAATCTTATTCCTAGGATCTAGGGATACATTCGAGTTGCTTTTGGAGGTTAGCAACTAACACCTAGTTCCTAGCAACAAGTTTATAACAAATAGTATTAAATTTAGAAAGGAGGTGAAAAAATGAAGAGCTTCAGATTTATTATTATTTTCCTTTTTGTTCTTTTGATAGTTGCTGGAGGAGTGGTAACAGCTAAGGCAGCTTTTGAGAACTCCGGAGAAGTTTCCGGGGTGAACTTCTCTGTTGGCAGTGCTGACATTAAGCTTTTGAATGACCTTTCAAAGGGTACTGAAGAGGAAAACCTTCTTGATACAAAAAACGGTCCCTCTTTTGAGAATATATATTCTGGTTGGTCTGAGGATTATATGGTCAAGCTATACAATAAGGGTAGCCTAAAGATGGCCCTTAATTCAAATTCCGACTATACCGCTGCGGATGATCCAGCAGGTTTAAGGGAATATATTTTTGTTGAAGTGTTTGAGTGGGCTGATACTAACAGTAACGGGGCTATTGAGCCTGAGGAAGTTTCTGCAATACCCATAGCTAAGAAAACTGTTCTAAAGTGGAAGACTGAAGGAATTGATTTGGGTTTTATTAATCCTTTGGAGGTTAAAGGTTATGTTCTAAGATTTAGTTTGAGTACAATACCTTCAACAAAAGCCGGCGAGTCAGCTTTATATAAATTTGTGTTTAATGGTACAACTGATGGGGTTTCCCAATAGTAACTATCTCCCGATTAGCGCTGATCGGGAGTTGTATTTTTATGGAGGATTTTAAAATTGCCGGAATTATTGTCATACTGTACCTAACTTCCCTTTTGGTTGGTTTGAGGTTTTATACCATCACCTCAGGTTCTATGGGTGAACTTCTGCCTATAGGTTCTTTGGTAATTGCTTATCCGGGAAAGGTAGAAAAGGGTAGACTGGTTGCATTTAAAAGTCCCAAATCTCAGGAGGTAATAATACATAGAGTGGTTGGGGTGACATTATTGGCTAATGAGCAGCATTTTGTTACAAAGGGGGATATTAATCCTGTGCTAGACCCTTGGCTTCTCAAAAATGAGGAAATTGAAGGTGTTGTTTTAGTCAAAATTCCTCTTTTGGGATATATGCTAAACACCCTAAGAAATTAACTGAAACTTAGGTTTCTGTCCATGCTATTATCTACATATGGATTTGCCCTCCCACTTTTCAAAAGTCTTTCTTTGGGTCTTTGTAAGAGTTCCAAAGAGAATTTTTGTTCTTCTTGAACACATACTATTTCTATCAAATAACGCATTTGCATTTACTTTAACTTTAAAACTTTTATTTACTCCGCTTTTTGGAGATTACACAATTGTAGGGAGGCTTATTGGCTTTATTTTTAGAATCATTAAACTTGCTGTTGGTTTGGTTGTAATGGCAACACTTTTGACCGTATCAGTTTTTGCTTTGCCTTTGTGGTATGCCTTTCCTATCTATCTTCTGCTAACTGATGTATCTTACTTTATTCTTTATAATCTCTTTCTTTTTGTTTCATTCACCATTTTGAAGTTAAGAAAGCCGGAACTTAAGCTTTCATTTGTGGCAGATAGTTCTCATGCGTCTAAGGCCTGTTTTTTTGATAAAGGTCTGCTCCAAAAATTTGATATAAGTAAAGAAACTTTTCTCAAAGAACTTTTATCTAACTCAAAAGTAACCAGGCTTCTCACACTTCTGGAAGTGAATAAAAATGAATTTCTTATGGATTTTTCAAAGAGAGTGTTGGAGATAAAAGCACCCTCCCAAGACCTTCTACAAAAATCTTTTGATTTTGCTAAAGAAAAGAAAAATGATTATATAGAGCTTGAGCATGTTTTTGGCTCTATTCTAAAACTTATGCCTCAAAATGACATGTTTTTGGCCAAGTTTAGCCTGAAAACAACAAACATTGAGGATGCAATTTATTGGGTTGTTTCCCAAAGAGATCATCTAAGAAGAATATTTTTTTGGCAGGAAGATTATGTACCACCTCCAATCGGTGGGGTGAACAGAGGCATGACTTCACGGATTACACCTGTTCTAAATTCTGTGTCTCAGGATTTTACCCAAATGGCCGCCAGAGGTTATTTTGATAAAGTGGTTGGTAAAGAAAAGGCTATGAAGGAGGCTATTGATGCTCTAAGTAAAGGCGGGGGCAAGAATGTTTTGATTGTGGGAGAGCCTGGTTGTGGAAAAACTACAATGGTTAGGGGGCTAGCGCTAAAAATAATAGAGGGAACAGAGGCTAAAGCTCTTAAGTTTAAAAGGTTGGTATCTGTTGAGATGGGAGCTTTAATATCTGGGGCCCGAAGTCCTGGAGAAGTAAGCCAAAAAGTTGAAAAAATAATGGAAGAGGCTTATGGCGCCGGAAATGTAATAATGTTTATTGATGAGGTGCATAATTTAGTTGCTAGCACCGGAAGTGAGAATGCTGAACTGGCATCAGTTTTTAGTTTTTTAGAGCCACACCTTTCTTCTGGCAAAATTCAATTTATTGGGGCTACCTCTTTTCCTAACTATAGAAGGTACATTGAGCCAAACGGTGCCTTTGCAAGACTTTTTCAACTGGTAGTGCTTGAGGAGGCTACACCTCAAGAGACACTTGAGGTTTTGAAAGTAATGGCAAGAAAGTTTGGAAAAACTTATAAGGTGGACATTTCCTTTCTGGCACTTGAGAAAACAATAGAGCTTTCAAAGAAGTTAATTAAGGATAGAGTCCTTCCTGATAAGGCTATTGATATTTTGGAAAGGGCGAGTGTGAGTGTTTCCAAAAGTTCCAAATATGTTAATTCCCAAGTTATAACTGAGATCATTTCAGAAATAACAAAAATTCCTGTTACCGCAGTAACAGTTGATGAGACCAATAAGCTTTTAAATATTGAAGTGGAAATAAAAAAAAGAGTTATTGGTCAGGATGAAGCAGTTTTTCAGATTGGAGATGCTCTAAGGAGAGGAAGGCTTGGAATTAGAGATGAAAAAAGACCAATCGCCAGCTTTTTGTTTGTAGGATCTACTGGAGTTGGAAAAACGGAGACAGCCAAAGCTTTAGCTTCCACTTATTTTGGGAGTGAGGAAATTATGATTAGGGTTGACATGAGTGAGTATCAGAAAGACGACAGCATTGATAAACTAATAGGAACCTCAGATGGGTATACAACAGGATTATTGACGGATAAGGTTAGGCGGTACCCTTATTCTCTAATTCTGCTAGATGAAATAGAAAAAGCAAGTTCCAGAGTTCTATTGGTGTTTTTGCAAGTTTTGGATGATGGAAGACTTACCGATAGTCAGGGAAGAGTGATAGATTTTTCAAACTCCATTATTATTGCAACTTCAAATGCGGGAACTTCAAAGATTCAGGAAATTATGCAAAACAGAGGATCTTATGAAAGTATGAAGGAAGAAGCTTTGAAAGAAGTTAGGCAGAGGTTTGCACCAGAATTTCTAAACAGATTTAGTGGAATTATTACATTTAAACCTCTATATCCAAGCGATGTGATGGAAATTACCTCAATCCTTTTAGAAAGGGTAATAAAAACTCTTGATGACAAAGGTGTAAGAATAAAGTTTAAGCAGGAGTTAATTGATAAACTTGCTCATGATGGTTTTGATCCGCAGTGGGGGGCAAGGCCTCTGAGGAGGTTAATTGAAAATACAGTAGAATCTTATTTGGCAAGAAAACTGTTAACAAATGAAATTGTTCAGGGTGATTCTATAGAAATAGGACTGGAAGTTTTTAAGTAATCTTTGTATTGTGCGGGATGTTATAGAGGCTGTATACCTGTTGTTTGCTGAATACTTATATCTTCTTATAGAATGAGGAAGTGGAGGAACTTGAGGAAAAGCTTTTAGCTCTGAAGAAAAAACTAAATATAGATGAAAAAAGAAAGAGACTTTCTGAGCTTGAAGAAATTGTTTCAAGCACTACTTTATGGGACGATTGGCAGGAAGGACAGAAGCTTTCAAAAGAGCTTTCAGATCTTAAAAGGCAGCTAGATGAAGTTTTGCTTCTTGAACTTTATCTCAAGTCTCAGGAATTTGTAGAATTTGAGCGGCTTCTCAAAAAATTAGAGCTTAAAACCTATCTTTCAGGCAAGCACGACTCCTCAAATGCTATCTTTTCAATTCACGCAGGGCAAGGAGGAACTGAAGCGTGTGATTGGGCGGGGATGCTTTTGAGAATGTATTTGAGGTATTGTGATCTCAAAGGTTTTAAGTATGAGGAAATAGACAGAACAAACGGAGAGGAGACGGGAATTAAGTCTGTAACGTATGAAATCAAAGGGGAGTTTGCTTATGGGTTACTTAAGCTTGAAGGCGGTGTTCATAGGCTGGTGAGACTTTCACCTTTTAATGCAAATAATTTAAGGCAAACCTCTTTTGCGTTGGTTGAGGTAATGCCTGTCATTGAAGATGATTCTGAGATTGATATGAAACCTGAGGATATTGAATTTGAATCCAAGCGGTCAACTGGGCATGGTGGACAAAATGTAAATAAGGTGGAAACCGCTGTGAGACTTAAGCATAAGCCTACAGGCATTGTTGTTGAATGTCAGACTGAACGTTATCAGGCAAGAAATAGAGATTTAGCCCTAAAAGTACTGAAAGCAAAACTTTATAAGCTTAAGGAGGAGGAGCTTGAAAAAGAGAAGAAAGTCATTAAAGGCGAGCATAAAAATGCAGGTTGGGGAAACCAAATTAGGAGCTATGTGCTGCATCCTTATAAAATGGTTAAAGATTTAAGAACAGGCTATGAAGTGACTAATCCTGAACAAGTTCTAGATGGTTATATAGATGAATTCATTGAGGCAATGCTTTCTCTTTAGTATAATGAGCCCATGCTTCCTGCCGTTAAAAAACTGTACGATTATTTTGAAGGGTTTAGAGGCAAGAAATTAGTGGTTCTTGTTGCCTGTGTTTTTACTCTTTTTGCTTTATTAGGACTCATTCTTGGTCAACTCCCAAACTTTTTAAAAAATACTAAAGGTGCAAAAAAAGAAGATAGTTCTGAAAATGTTACCCTGCAAGACCCTGCGCAGAAATTGGGTAAAGTTGTATACGTTAATCCTGACACATATCCTGACGAAAACATTTCTTACAAACTTGTAGATGCACAGGGGAAAGACATAATTCTTCTAAAAGCGGATGACGATAAACTTAAATTTGTTGAAGGAGCTACAGTTAAGCTCAAAGGTAAAGTTGAAAGAACTAATGATGGTAAAAAAGAAGTTTTTTTTGTTGAACAAGTAGTTTACAACTGAAGCTATGATTAAATTTGAAAGTGTTACCAAGTCATATAAAGATGGAACGGTGGCTGTAGAGGATTTGACTCTTTCAATACCCTCTTCAAGTTTTGTATTCCTGGTGGGTCCCTCAGGAGCCGGAAAAACTACTCTTATCAAGCTGTTAATACATGAAGAGCTTCCTTCCTCGGGCTCAATCTTTGTTGATGGGGTAGATATCACAAAAATGAATAAAAAAATGCTTCCTGAGCTTAGAAGAAAAATTGGTGTTGTGTTTCAGGATTTTAAGCTTTTGAATTCAAAAACTGTATTTGAAAATGTTGCCGTATCCTTGGAAGTTGTTGATAGACCGGAATATGAAATTTCCCAAATAGTTCCTAATGCACTTAATCTTGTTGGTCTCTCTTCCAAGATGAAGTCGTTTCCCTATCAACTATCGGGAGGAGAGAAACAAAGGCTTACTATTGCCCGAGCTTTAGCTCATGAACCCAAGGTGTTAATTGCTGATGAGCCAACAGGAAATATTGACCCTATTGCCACAGCTGAAGTTGTTGATCTGCTTGAAAAGATCAATGGACTTGGAACTTTGGTTATTATGGCAACTCATGATATGGATATTGTAAATAAACTCAAAAAAAGAGTGATAGTTTTGGATAAAGGGAAGGTAGTACAGGATGTAGATCAAGGAGGAAATGAAACTTAAAAAAGCTCTTCAAATGTTAAGAAGTAACATCAAAAGAGAGCCTTGGCTTGCACTAAATTCTGTGTTTGTAATTGCACAAGCAGTAATAACTTTAAATATTTTTATTTTTTTGTTAGTAGGTTCGGGTGTTGTTTTGCACTATCTTGAAAGAAGAGCTCAGATATCAGTTTATTTTACTGATGCTACTACAGAAGAATCCATTCTTAAGGTAAAAGAAAATCTTGAAAAGGATGAGAGAATCCATGAGGTTAACTATGTTTCAAAAGAGGAAGCTCTGGAAATATTTAAAGAGGCTACCAAAGATGAGCCTGCTTTAGTTGAATCTTTGCAATCAAACCCGCTTCCTGCAAGCTTAGAGGTCAAGTCTGATAAAATTGAGAATCTGGATGTCCTTTCCGAAGAGTTAAAAAAACGAGACGGTGTAGAAGAGGTTAAGTTTTATAAAGATGTTGTAAGTACTTTCAGAAGATGGAGCAACATTTTGCGTATAAGCAGCGTAATGCTGTTAGTGGTTCTTATTCTTGAGTCCATGGTTGTTATTTGGATGACCGTTGGTATTACTATTCATTCAAAAGGTTTGGAAGTTGAGATTTTAAAGCTTGTAGGAGCCTCTGATAAATATGTGAAAGCTCCGCTTGTTTTACAAGGAGTTTTTTATGGAGTTGGTGCAGCCTTTATTTCTACCCTTTTGATTTATGGGGTTTTGCCTTTTGTGGCCCCTGTGATTGGTGGAATAGTTAAAGGCATAAGCGTTGAGATAGGGCCTTTAGAATTTATTTACTGGGCGCCATTTTTTGGAAAAAGTATGAGCGTTTTGGATAGAATTGCCTCTTTTGTAGCTTTTGCTTCACTTCAAACACTTTTTGGTATTGCTCTGGGTTTTATGGGCAGTGCATTTGCAATTAAGAAGTACTTGAAGTATTAATCCCGTATGTTCAAAAAAGCTATCTTCCTTGCCTTGTTTTTTTTGGCTCTTTTTGCGTCAGCATTAAATGTTTCAAAAGTTGCTTTGGCGCATGATGAGCTTTTCCAAAGACCATTAGGAATAGGAGGGGAGGAAGATAAAATTTGCGATACTTTGGAGGACTGCAAAAAGCTTGAAGATAAATATGAAAGAAAGATTTCAGAATTAGAAAAAAAAGAGAAAACTCTGCAAAATGAAATAGAGAGTATTGATGATCAAGTAAGTCTTGTTCAGCTAAAAATTAAAACAGCAACAAAAACCATAGAGGAAAAAGAAGATGAGCTTAAAGGTCTTATTGGAGATATAGGAGTACTGGGAGGAAAAATAGACAAGCTTGGGGGTGCTGTTTCTTATCAATCGGCCTTATTAAATGAGCGTGTCAGATCAAGATATAAAGCCGGAAGCATCTCTCTTTTGTTTTATGTGTTTAATGAAAATGTAAATTCGTTTTTGCAAAAAATTAAATATATAAAAGAGATTGAGGAGCAGGATAAAAAGTTTATAGCAATACTTACTGATACAAAGAGAAACTATGAAGGCCAGAAACTTACTCTTGAGGAGAAAAAAGTAAAAGTTGAAGAGGTTAAATTAAGAATTGAAAATGAAAAAAGAGGTTTAGAGGGTTTGAAGGCATCCCTTGCCAGGCAAAAAAGTGAGAAAGATGCGCTTTTGACACAAACCAGGGGAAGTGAGGCAACATATCAGGATTTACTGAGACAAGCTCAAGGAGAGATTGCAGCTATCGAAGGTGCTGTTGCCTCAACAAATTTTAAAAACGGGTCTAAAGTTAAGAAAGGAAATACAATTGCTGTCATGGGTAACTCGGGATATCCAAGCTGTTCAACAGGGGCACACTTACACTTTGAGATGAGAAAAAATGGGAAAGCTGTAAATAGCGAAAGTTACCTGAAATCTAAAACTTTGTATGTTAGCGACTATGCCTCAGGTTACAAGAAAATAGGTAGTGGCAAATGGGAGTGGCCTATGAAAACTCCTGAGATAACCCAAAGATACGGGCGGACTCCTTGGTCTTGGAGGTATCTTGGCGGACAACATACGGGAATAGACATGGTTGCATCAAATACTCTTATTTATGCGCCTGATGATGGTACCCTTATTAAGGGTACAACACCCTGTTATGGAATTAAGATGAATTTTGCGGCAATTGATCATGGGGATGGCATTGTGAGTTATTATTTTCATATAAGGTAGAAGGAAAATGGCTGACAAAATTACAAGATGTGAAAAAGTTAAGAGAGTTGTGTCATTGTGGCTTCCTTCACTATTTTGGATGGCTGTGATTTTTGTGTTGTCCTCCCTCCCCGGAGCTGACTTTTCTTCTGATGGGAGCGCAAACTTTTGGATCAGAAAAGCGTTGCACATTGCTGAATATACCCTTTTATGCGTTACCTACTTTAGGGCCACAAAAAACGCTTTTCTGAGTATAATTTTTGCTATTTTTTATGCGGCCTTTGATGAAGTGCATCAATCATTTGTTCCTACCCGAACGGGAAAAATCTCTGATTTTTTGATAGACTCTTCCGGTATCCTAGTTACAGGACTGCTTTTATGGAAATACTTACCAGTTCTCCCAGGGAAACTCAAGACTTGGCTGCTAGAATAGCTCTGAGATGTAAGGCAGGAGATGCGTTCTTTTTGTATGGCAATTTAGGAAGCGGTAAAACTACTTTTGTAACCGGTTTTTTGGCGGCTATTGATTCTTCAATTAGGGTGCAAAGTCCAACTTTTGTTTTTGTTAGAGATTATAAACTTACCAAGATGCTAAGGGGTATAAAAAGGATTTATCATCTTGATTTGTATAGAGCAAGAATTTTACAGGAGGCTTTGGATTTGGGGATTGAAGATATAATAGCTGGTGATTTGTCTGTTGCCTTGGTTGAGTGGCCGGATGTACTTGGAGGATTTGTAAAAGAGGATGCTAAAAGAATAGATTTTGAATTTGTAGATGAAAAAACTCGCAAAATTGTAACAAATTTTGATTGTTGAGTTTATGGTTGAAGTTTTTATTGACTGTACCGACAGACACAAAAACATTATTCGATTGCTTAAGGATAAGAAAGCGCTTGATGAAATCTCCGGGGAGGTGGATGTGGTTTCTTCAATAGAAGAGCTGTTAGTTAGAAATAAATTAAAATTTTCTGATGTCTCAATTTTTTCTATGAATGAGGGACCGGGATCTTTTACAGGGCTTAGAATTTCTGCAAGTATAGTAAACGCCCTCAATTTTGCGCTCGGTGTTAAAAAGCCTGGGGAAGAGATAAGGCCAAAGTATGATATTAGCAAATTTGATTCCATGGGAAGTGAGTTTACTCTTCCATAAACTGATACTTCTTATCTCCCAGATAGCCTGTTACCTCCGGTCTTATTATGTCTTTAACTTGCGTCAAAAGTCCGGATCTCACAGTGAAAAGACCATATTTTTGTGAGATTGCATCCAAAGACTTATAAAGCTTTTCGTTTTTGTACCATTCAGAAAAAAGTGTGGGGGGAACTTCTTTTAGGGGTTTCAAGTAAGAAAGAAAAACTCCAAATTTGATAACTCTAAAAGTTCTTTTGCGATTTTTATACAAGTCCTCAATAATTTCAACCATTTCATTTGTGTGTCTTATGTACTGTTTGAGAGTCCTATGTGCGCTAATTGTTTTTTCTTCTCCCTGGAGGAAAAAACCCACTTGGCGCCCTGCCATGTCCATTCTTCTTACTTTGTAAGTTACTTCTTCTGCTAAGTTATAAAGAACGCTTTTTATTTGTGTTTCATTGCCGCACAGTTTAAAGAGGGTGATTGTTCTGCTTACACTTTTCATGTGTGCTGCGCTACTTCTGTCAAGAATGTAAGAGCCTTCTCCCCGTCCTATCTGTATCAAGGCTTCAGCCAGAAAGAGTCCAAACTTTGTTTCAAGCAGGTCAGTTGGAATAGTTCTGATTTGATAAGGGTGTTCTACTCCAAGCTCCTTAAGTCTTGCTTCAAGTTTGAACCCCACTCCGCAAACATCAGAGAAATTTACCGTTTTTAGTATTTCTTCTTCATTCTGCTCATTGATCTCAAAAATTGAATCTTTTGGAGCTATTTCGCTTGCAATTTTGGCTAAAAGTCTGTTTTTGGCAATGCCTATGTTGCAGGTTATCCACTCTCCAAGGACTTCTTTGATTGTTAGTTTGGTTTTAATGGCTAACTTGTGAGGATTTGGATATATATACTTTAGAGTCTTTAGTGGGATAAAGGCCTCATCAAGAGAAAATATTTCAGCGTCCGGAGTAATATTCTCAAAGATTTTTTTAAGCTTTTTTGTGGCATCAAGATATATATCAAACTCTGCTGGAACAAGAATAATATGCGGAGCAAGAATTTTAGCCTCTTTTACATTACAACCTGTTTTGACACCCAACTTTTTAGCTTCTTTTGATGCGGCGATTATGCAGGTTCTGCCCTTATCTTTGATCACTCCAACGGGTTTTCCCCGCAAATCTGGGTTCTCTTGCTGGAGCATTGTGGCAAAGTAGGAATTTATGTCTATATGCAGAAAGTTCAGTCCAGCCACAGAGCCCTTAAAAACCAGGTTTCATTATCTCTGTTAAATAGAAGTCTGTACACAGTGCCCTTGGAGAGTACACTATAGAGGCGTTTTTTGACTCCTGCATCTCTTAATTCGCTTGTTAGTGTAATTTGCTCTATTTCATAAAGTTTTCCATTCCAGACAAATTTACGCGGCCAAAATAAGTTATTTTCATACACCCCCGCCACTTTTATTTTTGCATTTACTTCTTCATACACTAGCTGTTAATAACCAAATATAAGACGAAAGTCAATATGTTTTAACCAATTTGCTATTTTTGGGTTTTTGGCTTAAGTTAATGAAAAATCTACAAAAAAGGAGAAACAGACAATGTTTTCACAAACAGTTAGCGCCTTGCCGGTCCTGTTAGTGCTGCTCTTGGGTGGTGCTATGGGGATTGGTTTGGTTACAGTAAGCGTCAGGAACGAAACCTTGCCCAAGGGTGTAATAGCCTTGCTTTTGGCAGCTGCCGTACTGACTCTTTTAGCGACCCCCTTGGAGCTAGTCTTTCAGCTTCCCAAGATGTTTTGGATGCCAATCAAGGTCTTTGTTGTGGCAACCAGTTGTGCTGCAGGGGCAATGCATCTAAAAATAGGATCCAAGCCTTTTGGAACTCTACTCTTCCTCCTTACGGGTGCTTACATAGTGGAAATGGTAGTTCTTTGGATGCTGATGGGGGATATGGGTGTTCAACAGGCTTTTTATGCTCTTGATTGGGGGAGAGTTGAACATAAGCTGCCGGGGCTAGCTTTAATCCTCTTCCTTGCATTTTTATTAGGTGCGTGGGGAGTAGGAGTAATTGAGGGAAATTTGGTTAAGATGGAGATTCCCAGAAGACTTAGAAATTTTGTGGGGTTATCCACAGCAATCCTTTCTTTGGTTACCATTGCTATGACTGGGTTATACCCCCAAAGTGGTCACCCAATGCTGTGGCTTGGTATTAATATCCCCTTGTTTGTACTAGCCTGTGGGTTGACGGCTGTTTTTGGGAGAGAGCGGCTTAAGTGGATAAGTTTTATCAGCCTCTTTCTGGTTTTTGTACTACTCTATAGAATTTTATGGTTATTTTGGCCATATCTATAAGAGTACAGGTTGTTTCAGGAGGTTGGGATTTAGAATTACTCAATCTTCTGAAATAACTATAAAAAGCACTTTGCCCTATCTTTTATTGTTAAAGTTTGTCTGGTGTCTTACTATTTGTAGTATGCATATAAGCCTTGCCCCTGAGGTTCTTTTTAAACTAGGTTTCATATCTGTTACCAATTCACTTTTATCTGCTTTTGTAATTTTTGCAGTTCTTGTAGCAGTCTTGTTTATATTTTCCCTTTCAGTTAAAGCTTTCAAAGCTTCAAAGACTCAGCATCTTTTGGAATATATCGTCTTTGGGCTTATAGTAATGCTTGAAGGTATAGTGCACACTGAAAGCGTTAAAATAATCTCCTTTCTTATTACTTTCTTATTTTTTATCCTTTTTTCAAATCTATTTGGTCTTCTCCCTTTTATTCATTCGCTTGGTTTTATTAAAACGGAAGGAGTCTTTACTTCCGTACAAAACTGTATAAAATCCAAAGATTGTTACTTTACACAAAGCTTTCAGGTTTCAAAAGCGCAAGATTTCAAACCTCTTTTCAGAGCACCATCCTCTGACATCTCCTTTACTTTGGCTCTTGCTCTCATTTCAGTCATGGCCACAAACATTTTAGGCTTCAAATTTTTAGGTTTGGCTTATTTAAAAAAATATATAAATTTTTCATCATTTATGGCTTTTGTTGTAGGCCTTATGGAACTTATTTCAGAGTTTGGGAAAATTATTTCTTTCTCCTTTAGACTTTTTGGGAATATATTTGCGGGGGAAGTGTTGCTCCTTGTGATAACCAGCATCACTTTTGGGCTTGCCACACTTCCATTTTTTGCTTTGGAAGTATTTGTTTCCCTTGTGCAGGCTTTTGTATTCTTTGTGTTAACTTGCGTTTTTATAAGTCTTGCTATTGAGAAACACTAGTTTAGTCTTTATCATTAGAGTATGAATTCTGAATCTGTAAAGATGTTGGCAATGGCAATAGCCATAGGGCTTGGGACGATTGGTCCGGGAATTGGCATTGGGCTTTTAGCATCCCGCGCACTTGAGGCTGTTGGCAGAAACCCAGAATCTGCAAAAGAGGTAAGAACCTTAATGATACTTGCCATAGCTTTTGCAGAGGCAATAGCAATTTATGCACTCGTTGTTGCTTTGATAATTAAATTCGTCTGATTTTATGGAAGAACTTGGCATCAACCTTGTAAATATTGCAATATACTCCATGCTTTTTTTTGTCATGTGGCTTGCTATCCATAAACTTTTGATTGTTAAACTTATGAAAGTAGTTGGCGAGCGGGAAGAATCTTTGAAAAAAGGTGAGCAAATGTATATTCAGGCGGACAGTGCTCTTACCTTAGGTCAAAAAAAACAGGAGGATCTCTTGGAAAACGCAAAAAAAGAGGCTTTAATGATAGTTGAGCTTGCCCGCAAAGAGGGAGACAAAGAAAAAGGGATAATTTTAAGTGACGCTAAAAAAAAGGCAAAGGAAATAATTTTTGAAGCGGAAGATGTAAGGCGGGCAAAAATTGAGGAAGAAAAAAAAGACTTTGAGAAGCTTCTGGAAGAAAGAGTGAATGAGAAGATTGAATCTATGGCAAGACAAGGTTTAATTGATGTAAATCTTGAAAAAGTTGTAGATAAGATATGATATGCAAGAAAAGGAAGCAGCCGCAAAAATATATTTATTGTCAAAAGACAAGTCCAAGGATCAGACCCTTAAATTTTTACGCTTCCTGAGGATTTCAAAAGATTTAGATCTTGAAAAAATAGAAGATTATTACGCCAAGATTCTAAATGGCTCTTTAAAAGTCTTAGAAGTAGTATCCGGTAAACCTCTTGATGACAAATACAAAAGTTTAATTTGTGAAAAATTTTCAGAGAAAAATTTGATACTTTTGTTTTCTTTAGATGACGTGGTGTCATCCGGAATAATAGTAAGAGAAAATGATAAAGTTTTGGATTTTAGTATTTCAGGACTGTTATGAAGTTTAAAAGCACAGGAAGGATTCAAAAGTTATTTGACGGAGTAGCCTTTTGCAATGGACTTTCTGAGGCATTTTTTAATGAAGTTGTAAGGATAAAGAACACTTCAACAGGCAGGGACTATAAAGGGCTTGTGATGAGTTTGAGAGAAGATGAAGTTGGGGTCATGATTTTGGGAAATTATAGAAATTTAAAAACAGGTGACCTGGTTGAGACAACGGGGAAGCATCTTAGCGTTATTGTTTCAGATAATATTTTAGGTAAAACAATTGATCCTTTGGGTGAGCCTTTGTTTTCCTATGAGCATTTTAAGTCTGAGGGGGAAGAAATGGCTCTTGAGCAGCAAGCTCCTTCCGTAATTCAAAGAAAAAATATCTTTAGACCTCTTAGTACAGGAGTTTTGGCTATTGACGCCTTGGTGCCTGTTGGTAAAGGGCAAAGACAGCTTGTTATTGGAGATAGAAAAACAGGCAAGAGCGCGTTTTGTCTAAGTGCCATTCTCAATCAAAAAGATAAAAACGTGATTTGTGTGTATGTGTCAATTGGGCAGAAAGCAAGTAAGGTTGCCCAGTTTATAGAAACACTTAAAATAAGCGGTGCCATTTCTTATACCTGTGTGGTTGCAGGGACTTCTTCAGATCCGGCCTCAATAAATTACCTTGCACCCTATACGGGAACTGCGATTGCAGAGTATTTTGCCCATAAAGGAAGAGACGTTTTGGTGGTTTATGATGATCTTACAAAGCATGCAGAAAGCTATAGAGAAGTTTCTCTTTTACTTGGAAGACCTGCCGGGCGTGAAGCTTTTCCTGGGGACGTGTTTTATTTACATTCAAGGCTTTTGGAAAGATCGGCGCAGCTTTCTGATGAGTTTGGGGGAGGTTCTATAACTTCCCTTCCTATTATTGAAACTCAAGCCGGAGATGTGGCGTCTTTTGTGCCAACAAATGTAATTTCAATAACAGACGGCCAGATTTTTTTGGACTCTCAGCTTTTTAATCTTGGGCAAAAGCCGGCCTTAAATGTGGGTTTGTCTGTCTCAAGAGTTGGTGGGGCTGCTCAAACCCCAATTATGAAAAAAATTGCAGGTTCTCTAAAACTTGATCTTGCTTTGTTTAGAGAGTTAGAAGCTTTTTCTCAGTTTGGTTCAGATCTTGATTTGGAAACAAAAAATAAACTTATCAGAGGATTTAAAATGATGCAGCTTTTAAAGCAAGACTTAACAACTCTTTATGAAACGCCTGAGCAAATCATGTTTGTGTTTGCTGCAATCCGCGGTTATTTGGATTTGGTTGAAGATAAAGATATTGAAACCTGGAAACATAAATTTTTAGAACACCTAAAAACCCATTGTAGAGCTCTCACTGAAACTCTTAGGAAGGAAACAAAACTTAAAGAAGACACAGAAAAAGTAATGGTTAAAGAAATAGAGAACTTCATGATTACATTTACTAAACTTTATGCCAAGCACAAGAACTCTTAAAAATAAAATAAAATTTACTAAAAATGTGCAAAAAATCACCAGAGCAGTAGAAGCAATTTCTGCAGTAAAGCTGAGAGAGGAGGAAAAACTACTAAAAGCCTCCAAAGTCTACTTGGCAAATCTTGAAGATTTGTTTTCAGAGTTTGCTTATCAGGAACCTTCTTATTATTTGCCTAACTTCTCAACTGCAGCATGTATTTTGCTTGTTGCCCCTGATAAAGGCTTTGTTGGTCCGCTTGTTCTAAAACTTAAAAAAAAACTGAAGGTTTTTCTTTCTGAAAACAGTTTCTCAAAAGTTTACACAATAACGGTTCATAGAGCCTCTTTAAAAATCATAAAAAATGGAGAGTTAAGCCCTCTTTTCCATTTTCCACTTCTTGAAAAAGGGGCCGATTTAACCCGTGTTTATCCAATTTTTAAAGTTATTAATGATTATTATTTGAAAGCTGTTTTTGGGAAAGTTTTTGTTTTGTATGCAGAATATAACAACTTTTTTAGCCAGGAGGCTGTTGTAGAAAGGCTGTTGCCTTTTGATTCCGATCATTTCAAATCAGGAAGTTCTTCAGGTGCTGTTATTGAGCCCTCGGGAGAAAGCTTTGTCAGAAACTCCTCAGAACTTTATCTTAAGACAAGAATTTTGACAGCTCTTCTTAATTCAAATGTTTCTGAACATGCCGTCAGGTTGGTCTCCATGAAAAAAGCACATGATAATGCTAAAGAGGTTATGAAGGATGCAATTATGGGTTACAATAAAAAAAGGCAGTTTATGATAACGAGTGAAATTTTGTCCTCAAGGAATTGATATGAGTGGAAAAGTTGTTCAAATTGAAGGTGTTGTTGTTGATATTTTGTTTGATTCAGGTGGCGTGCCGGCTATAAATGAAGCACTTGTGGTGGAGGAGTCCGGTTTGGTTCTTGAAGTATTTCAGCATTTAGAAAATTCACGTGTGAGAGCCGTTTGCATGGCCTCTCCGGAAGGTCTTAAGAGAGGAGTAATAGTAAAAGCACTGGGGTCACCTATAGAAGTACCGGTTGGCGCATCTGTTCTTGGTAGGGTTTTTGATGTATGTGGGAAGGTTATTGACGGCAAACCTTTTATACCTAAAAAGACAGCCCCAATCCACAAAAAACCTCCTCTTATTAGCGATCAGTCCACAAGTGTTGAGCCACTTGAAACGGGTATTAAAATAGTTGATTTGATATGCCCTTTTGTAAAAGGGGGGAAGATTGGTGCATTTGGGGGAGCGGGAGTTGGTAAGACGGTTGTTATTGAAGAGCTTATTTATAATATTGCTACTAAACACAGTGGGTATTCGGTGTTTGCCGGAGTGGGAGAAAGAACTAGAGAAGGGACTCAGCTAATTTCAGAAATGAAGGAAAGCGGTGTAATTAATAAAACGGCTCTTGTGTTTGGGCAAATGAATGAACCCCCAGGAGCAAGATTTAGAGTAGCTTTGTCAGCTCTTTCCATGGCTGAGTATTTTAGAGATGAGGAGGGGAAAGATGTGCTTTTGTTTATTGATAATATTTTTAGATTCTCTCAGGCCGGAAATGAACTATCATCTCTTCTTGGAAGAAAACCATCCGCAGTTGGTTATCAGCCAACGCTTGCGTCTGAACTTGGTTATCTTGAAGAGCGAATAACCTCTACAAAAAGAGGTTCTATAACCTCAATTCAAGCAATTTATGTGCCGGCGGATGATTATACAGATCCGGCCCCCGCAGCAGTCTTTAGTCATTTGGACTCCACGTTAGTTCTTGAGAGAGCTTTGGCTGAACAGGGGCTGTATCCCGCAGTGGACCCGCTAGCATCGTCTTCATCCGCATTAGAAGTGGCAATAGTGGGGGATAGGCATTATCAGGCAGCCCGGGGAGCCCAGAAACTCCTGCAAAGGTATAAAGATCTTCAGGATATTATTGCAATTCTTGGAATTGATGAGCTTTCAGATGAAGATAAGCAAGTTGTATTAAGGGCAAGGAGGATTCAAAAATTTTTGACCCAACCTTTTTCTGTTGCAAAACCTTTCACAGGAAAAGAAGGAAGGTACGTAGGTCTTTCTGATACTATTGAAGGTATTGAAAAAATCCTATCCGGTGAGCTTGATAACATTCCTGAAACAAGGTTTTATATGAAAGGCTCAATAAGTGAGGTTTTAAATGAAACTTTTAGTTCTTAAAGCAACAGAGGTTGTATTTGAAGGGGAAGTAGAAAGTGTTTTATTACCAACCAAAGCAGGTAAGGTAAAGATTCTTCCGGGACATACAAGTTTGGCTACCCTTCTTTTCCCGGGGGTAGTTAAAATTTTGGGAGGTTCTGAACTAAAAAAGCTACAAGTTGAGAGAGGCTTGGTGAGTGTTGAAAAGGATACAATTACACTACTTCTTGATCAGACGGCAAATAATTTTGAAGCTTCAAAAATTTTAAATTTTGCATTGGAGCTTGCAAGAAGCGGTCAGGATGGTAGAAACCTGCCCCATGAATTAATTGAGGTTGAAAAAGAAATTAAGTACCAGTTGAATAAAAGAGAATTTGAAGAAACCTTTTAAGTTTTATATTTACTTATGAGAGAGTGTACATTCACTGTCACATGTTAATAATACTCTATTTCAGCATTTGTGGAATTTTAATAAAGCTGTGAGCTATACTATAGAGAGTAAGGGGGTGATGTTAGATGATGGGATATTATGGAAACGGTTCATATTCTTTGTTTGGCTTAGTTGGTTTTCTTTTCTGGACTGTTTTGTTTGTTGATCTTGTTCTTGTTGGAATTTGGCTTTGGAGACAGCTTGATAAAAAAAAGTAGAGTTGTTAAAAGCTTATACAATTGAAATAGCCTATGCTTGAGAAAATTACCCTATTAGAGGATCTGTGGGTCTATACAAAAGCGCTGCAGCTTAAAAATTTTCCAAATAGTACTTTGGAACCTATCTTGGGCGGGGGAAGGCTGTCTAGACCAAAATTTATGTTTGTGTTTATCAACCCCACATACAAAAACATATCTTCTGACCCCTCTTGGGTTGGTAAAAGAAGGCCATGGACAGGGACCAAATATATCTGGCGAATTTTTAATAAGGCAGGGCATTTTGATAACTCATTACTGCAGGAAATAGAAAAGACAAAAATTTGGAGCGTTGATTTTGCAGATAAAGTTTATTCGCATTTAAGTGCTAGGGGGTTTTATTTTACCAATATTGTTAAATGGACAGGTGAAAATGCAGACCTTCCTGATAGTCAAAAGGTTAGGCTTTTTTTACCCTTATTAAAAAAAGAACTTGAGATAGTTAAGCCGTCTTATATTGTTACTTTTGGGTTGATCCCATTCAAAGCGTTGACCGGGTTGGATATAAAGCTTAGAGATTACTTTGATGCTTCAATTAAACTAAGGCTGCTTGAAACTTTTAACACTAACTTGGTAGGAGATAATTTCAAGATTATTCCCTGTTATTTTCCGGTTGGTAGGGGGGATCCTAAAAGAGCCGTAGAGCTACTTAGACTTTTGCCCAGTTGAAAAGTTGAGAACAGATGCCTTAAAAGTTTTTCTAACAGAGGCTCTAACAGCAATTAATGCTATAGGTTGCAAAGTTTGCCCTCTAGTAGTACTATTTGTATTTACAAAAGGGAAAAATATCTCTAATTGAAGGTAGGAGTTGAAATGTCTCAAGACAAATTGCATGATGAGGAAGAGGTTACACTGGTAGAGGTTGTCCATGTGTCCTCACAAGATCTGGAGCTAAGCTTACCAGAGAAACTGCTGTACCCGCCGTTTGCTTTACTTCTGGTGGCAATAATTCTCTTTGCTTTTGCGGTGGCAGGAGGAACATGGGCAGGAACCATAATCTTTTTTTTGGTTCTTGTTCCCCTCTATCTGCTTCACTGGGCAGTACAGAAATTCAAAGAGAAACTTCATATCAAGTGAGAGGCAACGTACTTCTGGGGGTTTAGCTTAAGGCAAAGGCTTGACCCCCAAACTTTTAAAAATATAGTAAACTAAGCCTCATGAAACAAAGTCCGGTTCTTAGTTTGCCGGTAGAATCCAGGTTTAATGTAATCCAAGAGTTCTGGTTTGATAATACTAACCATCCCAAGAGAGGCAGCTTCTATAAGCTTTTTGATAATCTCCATCCAGGAGTTGATTTTGGTCTGCAGATTGGAGCTGAGGTTAAGGCTTCCTTTGAGGGAGTTGTTGTAAGACTTGAGAACCATAAGGGTATGGGAAATGTTATTGGGATCAGAAATGGGAACATTGTAGCTTTATATGCTCATTTGAGTAAGTTTAAAGTTTCTCTTGGTGAAAAGGTGGCAAGTGGGCATGTGATTGCATTATCAGGAAACACAGGGGAGGCTACAACTGAACCCCATCTTCATTTTGAACTTAGAGATATTACTAAAAAAGTGTTGAAACTAATGGTTTTTAAGCCTTGGTTTGGTATACCCATTAAAAACTGGTCAAACACATTTTCATACTTTGTAAAAAATGAAAATACTCCAAAGACTCTAAAGTCCCTGGCTCTTAGATATTTTGGGAGTGAAAAGAAATGGCAGCTTATTGGCGCCTCAAACCCGCTTCTTTCTACCGTTTCCCAAGACAAAATTTTAGAGGAAGGAAAGGAGGTTGTAATACCAAATTTTTCCGTGCAGTAAGTTTTTTTTGCCTCTCTCTATGTTTTGAAATACTATAGCTCAAAAATCGGCTCCCAGGTACTTCAATAAACTTAAATATTGAATTATCTGTCTTCTACCAACCCCTTCTTTTGTGTCCTGCTCACCCGCCAAAGCGATTAAGTCCTCATACGTCCCCTCCCTTAATACCTTCGTAACTTTTGGGACAAACTCGTTGTCGCGCGTGAACTCCTGAATCTTGTTTATAGGGTATGTATCAAAGAATTTAACCTCACCAATTTCGATTACAGAAGTAAAGGCGCCTTGGTGGATGGGCCGTTCTGGATTGGAGAAGGCTTTGTGATTTTCAATTGGAAGAGTTGCTTTCTGGTCTCCAAAGTTTGTACATTTTTCAAATGAAGGAGCCTCAATAGTCATGTTTAAATTATAACTTAATTCACAACTTTATCTGGTATTTGTTAATCTATTCTCAAATAATCTTGGTTCAATAGTCTCCCACGGTCCCTATAATTTTGCTGTAGATGTAAGAAAAACTCATGGTCGGGGTGAGAGGACTCGAACCTCCGACCCCCAGTACCCCATACTGGTGCGCTAGCCAACTGCGCCACACCCCGAAAGACTTTTTTGCATCGATTTGAAATATACCATATTTCGTTAAATCTATTTACTTCAGTTTTCCTCTTTATTTTTGTAAAAGTATAGACAAAGCCTCCCAAAAACACTATAATACTCATTAGTATTAGTATTTGCCCCAGAAAGTAAGGTATGTCAGTTGATAAAGATAAGCTTTTAGCTCTTCAGTCTGCTATGGCCCAGATAGAAAAAAATTTTGGTAAAGGCGCAATTATGAAACTTGGGGAGGGAGCTTCCACAAAAGACATTCAAGTTATTCCAACAGGATCTATTGCGCTTGATCTTGCTCTTGGTGTTGGCGGGGTTCCAAGAGGCAGAATAATAGAAATCTTTGGTCCGGAATCAAGCGGTAAAACAACCCTTGTTCAACACATAATTGCAGAAGCACAGAAAGCCGGAGGTACGGCAGCTCTGATTGATGCAGAACACGCTTTTGATCCTGTTTATGCCCATAAGACTGGAGTAAATGTTGAGGATTTGTTGGTTTCTCAACCGGATACGGGGGAACAGGCGCTTGAAATAGCAGAAACTTTGATCAGATCAAATGCGGTTGACGTTGTGGCTATTGATTCGGTGGCAGCTTTGGTTCCAAGAAGTGAAATTGAGGGGGAAATGGGAGATCAGTTTATAGGTCTTCAGGCCCGCCTTATGAGTCAAGCTTTAAGAAAAATTACAGGTGCTACAAGCAAATCAAATTGTCTGGTTATTTTCACAAATCAAATTAGAGAAAAGATTGGAGTAATGTTTGGCAATCCGGAAACAACCCCGGGTGGAAGAGCGCTTAAATTCTACGCTTCCGTAAGACTTGAAATAAGAAGAATTGAATCTATTAAAGAAGGAGATAAAGTTATGGGTAACAGGGTGAAAGTCAAAGTTGTAAAAAACAAAGTTGCCCCTCCCTTTAGGACTGCAGAATTTGACATCATGTTTTCTGAAGGTATTAGTAAGGTTGGAAATCTAATAGATGTTGGGGTGGAACTTGGGGTTATCAAAAAAAGCGGTTCCTGGTATGAGTATGAAGGACAAAAACTTTCTCAGGGTCGGGAGGCAGCTAAAGAATTGTTAAAGAGTAACGGCAAACTGGCAACAGAAATAGAAAAAAAGATCAGAGATGCCGTTAAAAAAGGTGTTTCGGCCCCTCTTGAGGTAGGAAACGAAGAAGTCGAAAAAGAATAATCAATGCTAATTACAAAAATAGAAAAAAGCTATAGGAAGGGTTACTTTAATGTATATGTAGATGACAGCTTGGCTTTTACACTTCTTAATGATGACTTAGTTAAAGAAAAACTTAAGGTTGGGTTAACTCTTTCAGAAGAGCAGAGACATTTATATGTAACTAAAGCTACATCTTCTTATTATTTTTCAAGGGCTCTTAATTTTTTATCTTTTAGACTGAGGACAAAAGCGGAAGTTGAAAAAAAGCTAAATATGCTACTTAAAGAGGATATCAAGTTATCCTCTTCAGAAAAAGAGGACCTTAAAGCCCAGCTGCTTCAAAAATTAGCAGCCTTAAGACTTATTGATGATGAGAACTTTGCCAAAATTTATGCCTCAACTAAATTAGATGCAAAAAAACCCATTGGAAAAACTCGCATCAAAATGGAACTTTTAAAAAAAGGAATTCCAAAACCACTGATAGAGAAAATTTTGGAAGAAGAAGGCAATTCAAGCAACCAAATACTTGAGGATTTGGTTTTGGTAAGGCTTAAGGCCATAGATAGTGTGAAAGCGGAAGATCTGCCAAAACTTAGGCGTAGGTTATGCAGTTTCTTATTAAGAAGAGGTTTTCCTCCATCTCAGGTTTTTAGCGTGGTTGACACAATAATCAAAAGAAAATACAATAGGGCTGATTTAGACAAAATATTTTTGGCAAAAAACAATGACTAGACTAATTATTAATCTACAAGCAAATAACCAAAGAACTACTACTTGTTTTTAAGTTAAAGACCCTTTTGGTGAGGGCTCGTTTTTTCCTCTATTTTGTTTTAAATCGCAAAAAATTAAAGTGTATTTAGTATAGGAGGAAATATATGTCTGTTTTAGAACTCGTCTTAATAGTAACCACGCTTGGGAGTGTTGGTGGCATGTTTTATTTAAGTCTAAGAAATAAGAAAGATAGCTTACTGCCATCTACACTGCCGGAAAAAGCCGAGACAATAGAAAAGTCGGAAGGAAAAAAGATAGAGGAAGTAAAGTCAATTCTGCAAGAGCCCAGATCAGAGCAGGTGAGCAAAGAACAGGTAGTAATTGACGCTCACAACAAGGCAAGAGAAATAGTTCTAGAAGCAAGAGATGATGCTCTAAAAATAAAAAGACAGTCGGAGGAGGAATCCAGGAAGATAAGACAAGAAGCAATGGAGCTTGAAAAAAGGATTGACGTAAGGCAAGAAACCCTTGATAAAAAAATATCAGATATTGATAGGCATGAGCATGAAATTATTGCTAAAGAAGGGAAAGCACAAAATAGACTGAATGATTTGGAAACTGTATATAAGCAGCAAGTGGAAAAACTGGAAGCTGTTTCAGGGATGACAAGAGAAGAGGCAAAAAAAAGCCTGATTTTGTCAGTTGAAAGAGAACTTTCTCAGGAGGTAAGTAAGAGAGTAAGAGAGGCTGAAGAAAAAATTAAACAAGAGTCGGAAATAAAAGCAAAAGAAATAATTGTTGATTCCATGCTTCATGCTTCTACAGACTATGTAGTTGAATACACAGTGTCAAAAGTAAAATTACCGGATGAGGAAATAAAGGGGAGAATAATTGGTAAAGAAGGTAGGAATATAAAGGTTTTTGAGGAGCAAACGGGCGTGAATCTTGAGATGGAGGAAGGCTCCGCTGATGTCAGGATTTCAAGTTTTGACCCTATCAGACGGGAAATTGCTCGTGTTTCATTGGATAGGCTTATAGCTGATGGGCGCATTCAGCCTGCAAAAATTGAGGAAATAGTCCAAAGAACGGCCAAAGAAATAGATCATATAATCTTTAAGGCAGGAGAAGAGCTTTGCCACAAAGTTGGTGTTTATAATCTACCTAAAGATCTGATCTTTATGCTTGGGAAGTTCAAATATAGATTTTCTTATGGACAAAATATGATTCAGCATACTCTTGAAGAAACAAAACTGGGAATTCAGCTAGCAAGTGAACTCAAGCTTGATGTCAATATAGTAAGACTTGGTTGTTTGTTCCATGACATTGGAAAGATTGTTACTGATGAAGAAGGCACACACGTTCAGCTTGGAGTTGACTTGCTCAAGAAATTTAAAGTTTTGGATTCGGTTATCAACTGTGTTGCGGAACACCATGAGGACAAACCTTTTTCTTCTCTTGAGTCCGTTGTTGTGCATATTGCGGACTCTATTAGCGGTGCAAGGCCCGGAGCAAGAAGTGAGGATTATGAAGCATATGTTAAGCGAATGCGAGACCTTGAGGCAGCCGCAACTTCTTTTGATGGTATTGAGAAGGCTTATGCAATATCGGCTGGGCGTGAGGTTAGGATTTTTGTGAAGCCTGAGAGAGTGGATGACTCCTCAAGCGCACTTTTAGCCCGCGAGATAGCCAAAAAGATTGAACTTGAACAAACTTATCCCGGAACAGTGAAGGTAACAGTTATCAGAGAAACAAGGTACTCTGATACAGCTAAGTAAGTTTTTTATTAAAAAAGCGGTAAAGAACCAACAAAAAGCTTGATTTAATAACTTAGAAGCGGTATTGTCTTTATGTTTAAGTTGGTCTGAAGGGAAAAACAGAGTGCTAAGCGCGTGTTTCTGAGTAAAAAAATCTGCGTAAGCTCTAGGTTTTTATATGACACTACTTCCTGCTGAAACTTTCAACATAGGAATCATTGCCCTCATTTTAATTTCATTGGTTGCTTTTTATGTGGTTAAGTCTTTTATCAAATCAGTTGTGGCAAGTATCCTTTATACATTTCTTATTGGTATTCTTCTTTTTTTTGCGGGGCTTGTTTATTTTTTTGGGGTATTGGGAACAGTCAATTTATTTAAGGGTCTTTTAAGATTATGAAAATACTTTTCATAGGAGATATTGTTGGCTCCCCGGGAAGAAAGGCTGTAGAGCAAGCCTTGCCAAAAATTAAGTCTCAGAATGACCTTGATTTAACTGTTGCTAACGCTGAAAACTTAGCTCATGGGCGTGGTATAACTGAGGGGACAATAACAGACATGAAACTTGCCGGGGTGGATTTTTTTACTGGCGGAGATCATTTGTTTTGGAATAAGGATACCTCAGATTATATTGATGCTTTACCTCTCATAAGACCTGCGAATTATCCTGAAGGTACTCCGGGCAAAGGTTATGCTGAGATTGATCTTGGAAAGCGCGGAAAAGTATTGTTGATCAACCTTTTGGGCAGGACTTTTTTGAATGAAAGAGTGGATGACCCCTTTAGAAAAGCAGATGAAATATTAACACTCACTGCAGCTAAAAAATATGAAGCGGTAATTGTAGATTTTCATGCTGAAGCAACAAGTGAAAAAGCTGCAATGGGATTTTATTTGGATGGGCGTGTGACAGCCGTTTTAGGTACTCATACCCATGTACCAACTTGTGACGCCCTGACGCTTCCAAAAGGAACCTTTTTTGTTAGCGATGTTGGTATGAGTGGGAATGTGGATTCGGTTTTAGGGGTTAAAAAAGAAATAATTCTTAGACAATATTTGAGTGGTATGAATCAAAAATTTGAATGGGAAGAATCAGGAAGAAAAGCGTTTAGGAGTGTTTTACTTGATTTAGATAAGATGACAGTTGAAAGAGTTGATAGAAATTTATATTAGTTTACCGCCAGGTTTTGAAAGGGGGTGAATACTATCATGACAAAGTCAGATTTGATTACGGCTGTGGCTGATAAAACAAGTATGACCAAAGCCGATTCACAAAGAGCGCTTGACGCCCTTGTTGATGTTGTATCAAAGAGCCTTTCAAAAGGCGAAAAGGTTACTTGGACTGGATTCGGAACTTTTGAAGTTCGCCATAGAGAAGCAAGAATGGGTAGAAATCCCCAAACCGGCGCACCTCTTCACATTCCAGCAACCAAGACACCCGCTTTCAAGGCCGGAAAAGGTCTCAAGGATGCTGTAAAGTAATTCTTGTATTGGTTAAAAAAACAGAAACCCGCTGTAAAAGGCGGGTTTTTGTATCTTAAAAAAATAAAACGAAGACAAGTTGTAGAAAACGGCTTATTTTGCCATTAATTCTTTGGATGTTAAGAAAATAGGACTAGGAGGAGAAAAGTACTTTGGATTTTTTTCAAGTTTATAAGCTGTTCCATCTTTTAGAACATAATACGCAAGTCCCCCCATTTTTTGGATAATTTGATAATCCCACAAAGAGTGGCCGCTTTTCCAGTTATCAAGGGACAATAGTGGCGTTGTCCCAAGGTTAATCCAGGAGTGACCGTATTCAGGGGTTATTACAATTTCATCCCCTTCTTCTGCTTTGATAACAAGAAATTCGGAAATCTCATTTTCAATAACTTTCTCATTGTTTTCAATTTTCTTTTGTAGGAGTAAAAGACCTCTGCCTGAAACAAGTCGGTAGGTTTCATTTACCGCAAGAGGATGATAATGGCCAAAAGTTTTGTTAAATTCGGTGCCATGGACTCCAGGGGCTACAACAGTGAGATTTTCCCATTTTTCATGACCTATCTGATTAAAAACCCAGTAGCAGGGATCCGGGCCTTTGATACCCTCCTTTAAGACAGATTTTAGCTCTTGGTAATTTCTGACACTTGCAAGATTCATACTTTGTACTTTACAAAATAACAGATTATTGTCTTTGAGTGTAGCTCTAATACCCAAAGTAATGAAACAATGAGTAAAAAGTAAGCACAATCACCAAAAATAAATAACTTCTCCTGTTTGATAAAAGTACCCCAATAGATATTGGTAGAACAAGATACCAGGGGGTAAGCCATGAAATAAAAATAAAAAATGTAGCAGAGAGGGCGAAAAACAAAAATTCCAACAGCATAAAGTTCTTAATCAATAAATAATAAATAAGCAGTAGATAAAAAGCTACAAAAACAGTAGTCCTAACAAGACCTTCATTTTCTGCAAAGACATATCTAGTAAGAGATACTATTGGAGAGCATCTGTGAAAACAACCTATGTCCCTTCTGAGATTTAAGTTTTGATCAAGGAAAGGTTTTAAATTGGGGTGTTTAATCACAAAAAAGGAAAATATAATCAACAATGTGATTAGGAGCGAGGAGAGAAAGAATTGCTTGGTCCACAGTAACTTATTTCCTTGTTTCTTTCTTTTTAGAATGAAAATGGGGAGAATTATTATTGGATAATATTTTATTAAAATCATAGATATTGTAAGAAGACCCCCAATCAAAGATCTTCTTCTGAGAAGCATGTAAACAGATCCAAGTAGTAGGAATAAAATTATAACTTCATTGTGGGCTTCAAGAACAAGGTGGATCAAAACAGTTGGATTAAATGCAAACAAGAAAAAGAGCCTCTGTCTCCCAAGAGAATCTAAAATTTTTCCAAATAAAATAACACAAAAAATAAACACTAATAATGTGAAAAACTTTTATAAAAAAAGAGAAACTAACATATTATCTGATATGATCGTGAGTGGGCTCATTAGTATTACAAAAAGCGGGCCATAAGCTGGTGGGAAAGCTACCCACCAAGCAGTGATTTTATTAACCCAAGGATTACTATCTTGATAATTGAGCGGTTGAAAAAAGGATTGGGGACCGTAAAGTACCATGTTTTTTGCAGAAATCAGATAAGAGGCAAAGTCTATGCTAAATAAGGGCGGTGTTATTGAAAGAACTATCAGGAGGGGTAGGAGAAACTTCATAAGCAAATATCTTGGTGTGGTTGAAACGGCGGTTTTGACCGCCATATATAAATAGAATATTGAAAGAAGATAAAAAGATATTATTAGAACATTTAAATTCTTGGTATCAAGATTTTCAAAGTGGGTTAAAAAGTAAGATTTTCTCATAAAAGAGATAAAGATTGTTGGAATAAATAGAATTTGATATAAGACTAGCTTTATAGCAGTAGCTTTGTTCACTTTTTGATTCTCCAGGCTTTATTTATCATTTGCAACAGTTTTAGGGACGGCTGTCAGAGGTTTTTGGTTTGGTGATTTAGATCTCCGAAAGGGTTTTTTTTTGTTATAATTCGCCCATTATGCCTTCATTGGAACCTAAAAAGTATCACATCACAACTTTTGGATGCCAGGCAAACACTGCGGATAGCGAGGCAATGGCTGGAATTCTGGAAGCCTTTGATTTTTACGAAACAAAAAAAGAAGCTGAAGCAGATCTTTGGATTGTTAACACCTGTTCTGTCAGACAAAAATCTGAAGACAAAGTGTATGGGCTTGGGAAGAAAGTCAAAGACTATAAAAAGAATAACCCAAACCTCAAAATACTAATGGCTGGATGTATGGTTGGTTCCGTTACGGGGGAACGTCAAAGGTATGCTTTAAGTGAGCTAAAAAACAGAACTCCTTGGGTGGATAAGTATATAAATCCTTCTCAAATAAAAGAACTTCCCATGTTGCTCACTGAATTAGAGCTTATTGATGATTGGGCTGATAAAGCTTTGAATTTTTCCAATCTGCAAGCCAAAAGAGGAGAAACTTTTGCGCCCGGAGAGTTTGCCTTACCCAACAAGAAGCACGCTTTTGTTAACATTTCAGTTGGTTGTGATAATTTTTGTACATTTTGTGTAGTGCCTTATGCAAGAGGTAGGGAGGTGTCAAGATCACAAGATGAAATAATGACGGAGGTAGAACATTTAATCAAAGCAGGTTTTGAAGAAATCACCCTTTGCGGTCAAAATGTAAACTCCTGGGGTCTGCCAACCCAAACAAAATTTGCAATCAGAACAAGAAGCCACTTCAAATTGCCTTTTGCATCTTTATTAAGGAAAATACATGCTTTGGAAGCTGTTAAAAAGATTAGTTTCATTTCATCTAACCCTTTTGATTTCACAATCGATTTAATAGAAACTCTTAAACTTCCAAAAATTTCAAGGTATTTACATATGGCCGTGCAATCTGGGAGCAATGAAATACTAAAGAAAATGAATAGAAGACATACGGTAGAAGAGTTTAAAAACCTTGTTGGGAACATAAGAGAGGCAGTTCCTGAAATTGAAATAGGTACGGACCTAATTGTAGGATTTCCGGGAGAGACTGAAGAATACTTTTTAGAAACAATAAGGTTGTGTGAGGAGGTTAATTTTAGTGTGACTTATATATCTATCTACTCTCCAAGAAAGGGAACTCCAGCAGAAAAGTTTTTTAAAGATGATGTTTCCTTAACGGAAAAGAAAAGAAGACATGCACTTTTGACTAAAATTGTTGAAAACTCAAAAAAAGTTAAGGTTAAAAGTTAGATGAAAGCCATCCTTCTCCTGGGACCAACAGGAACCGGGAAAACTTCCCTAGCTCTGAGACTTTGCAAAGAGTTTGAGGGGCTTATTGTTTCAGTTGATTCAAGACAGGTGTATAAACACATGGATGTGGGTACGGGAAAAATAAGGGACAATAATGTGAGAATTCAGAAGGGAAATGGTTGGTGGAAAGTAAACAACTTAAAAATTTATGGTTTTGACATTATCACTCCTGATACAACTTTTTCCTCTTTTGACTTTCTTAAATATGTCTCTTCTTTGAATTTAGTTAAATTCAACAAGCCAGTCTTTTTTGTTGGAGGTACAGGGTTTTACTTTGACTGCCTACTTGGAAATGTGAGGCTTTCAGGCGTTGAAAAAAACACTAAGTTAAGATTGGATTTGGAAAAGCAAAACCGTGAAGAACTTAATGCAAAGCTTAAAGAAATAGATCCAATAAGGGCAGGTTCAATAGACTCAAAAAATAAAGTTAGGTTAATCAGAGCTATTGAGATTTCCATTGGTAGAAATACAAGTCCAAAGGAAGTAAGGGAGCAATTCAGCCTTTTAACTTATTTGATTGCCCAAGACCCATTGTTATTGGGATTAACAGGTCATAGAGCGCTGCTTTATCAAAGAGCGGATGCTTGGGTGGATTCCATCTTTGATACTTCATTGATGGAAGAAGTCACAATGTTAGAGCAGCTAGGTTTTGGTCAGTCTCTCCCAGTAAGAGGGCTTATTTATAAAAGTGCCATAAGTTTTGTTAAAGGGGAATTATCTAAAAAGCATGCTGTAGAAAGAGCAAAATTTGATTTGCATGCTTATATTAGGAGGCAGCAAACCTATTTTGGAAAAATGAAAGGTATCAATTGGCTTGATATTAGTGAGAATGGCTTTGACAATAAGATTTCAACACTAGTACAATCTTACCTAGATGGATAAAAACATTGTAATCTCAATAAAAACAATTTTTATCACTTTCCTGTTTGTGGTGGCTTCACTTCTTTTATACCAAATAAGGGATGTTGTGTTTCAGCTTGTGATAGCCTTAATTTTGGCTCTATCTGTAGAATCCACAATAAGTTCACTGGTAAAAAGAAAGATTCCCAGGTGGGTTGCTGTTATTCTTGTGTTTGGAGGAGCCATGCTAGCTCTTGGGGGTTTTACCACAATTGCGCTTCCTGACATAATTTCTCAAACAAGAAAGCTGCTTATGAATCTTCCTTATCTTGTGGAATCTGTTGTGCCAAATGAAGAATTGCGCAGGTCTTTAAGCACGGAGCTTTCTAAATTAACTTTTTCTCAGGGGGGTGTAGTAAGTTTTACGGTAAACTTTTTTTCAAATGCAATTACAACTGTCACACTTTTTATTTTTACCCTTTATCTTTCAATAGATCTACCCAATGTTAAGAAGCGCTTCATAGAGCTTTTTGGGGAAAAACATAAGAGTAGGTTAGATGAATCCTGGCATGAAATAGAGGTTAATTTAAGTAGGTGGATAAAAGGACAGCTATTTTTGATGGTTGCAGTTGGTTTGGCTGCTTATGTTGGGTTAGTTTTTCTAAAAATTCCGTATGCTGTTCCCCTTGCAATCATATCAGGGCTGTTAGAGGTTGTTCCTGTTCTTGGTCCTATAATTGCAACAATAGTAGCAGGGGTAGTGGGGTTTTCAATAGACCCATTGACTGGAACTATGGTGGTTGCGCTATTTGTAGGGATTCAACAGCTTGAAAATACCATACTGGTTCCGCGTATTATGCAAAAAGTTATTGGATTTAATCCACTTGTAACCATGATGGCTCTTCTAATTGGAGGTCAGCTTTTTGGGATAATTGGGGCTCTGATTGCAGTTCCCACAATCTTAATTCTGATTGTTATTACACATAGCATTATTTCCATTGAAGTTGATGATACGGGTCTTGAATAATTTCATTTCTAACTTTAATGCAGGATGCCATAAGCCAGATTCTGTTTATGCGGTATCTGTCTGATGCTCCAGCTTTGTGCCTTGCCGAGCCAGCTTAAAACGGCACTGTCGTGGATTGCTGCGGGTGGGATTTCCATGCGTTTCATACTTCTCCCATAGGTTTTAACGCCTTTAGGGAAAGATCGTCTCTGTGGATCTCAGATGGCGTTGATTGGTCATCTGTTTCAAGGCCTTTTCAGGCCTCAAACACCAGCTGTTGCCAGTTGGAGCTTGCGCCCCAATCCCTTGCTCTATGCAGTCTGGACTTTCCCCTCCTGAAAACAAGAGTAATCGCTTGGACATCCTGCCAAGGTATTTTACCATCAAATTTAAAAACTATTTTAGCCCAATTTATGTTATAATATATGTTGTAATGTCCTATGTTAGACTTAACAGCGCCTTTTTACAGGGGTTAACTTCAACTTGTGTGGGAGTTGAAGTAAAAATTGAATCATACGGTCTTCCATATTTTAATATTATTGGACTTGCAGATAAAAGTGTTGATGAAGCAAAAGAAAGAGTAAGAGCCAGTATAAAATCATGTGGCTTTGATTTTCCTCTGAGAAGAATTACAGTGAACTTATTCCCGGCTGAGCTTCACAAGCGGGGGTCTTTTTTTGATCTTGCAATTTGCTTAGGAGTATTAGTAGCATCAAAACAGGTAATTCCAAAAGTGGATTTAACAAAACTGCTAATTATTGGTGAGCTCACATTAAATGGTGAGCTAAAAGCTGTTAAAGGGGTGCTGCCCATAAGCCTTTCTGTAAATAACACTTCTTGCAAGTGCCTATTGATACCAAGTCAAAATATAGAGGAGGCAGCTTTTTCCAAGATGCCTGTTTTTGGAGCGGAAACGTTGCTGGAAGCTGTAAAGTTTTTAAAAGGGATTTTGGTAAGCTCAATTGTAAAGACGGCACCACAAAAAACTTCTTTGGAGAATAACTTTGAGATACTGTTTGAGGATATTCAGGGCAATAGTAAAGCAAAGAGAGCTTTGCAGATTGCTGCTGCGGGAGGACACAATTTACTGTTAGTTGGTTCGCCGGGAAGTGGTAAAACGCTACTTTCCAAATCGATGGTTTCCATACTCCCACCACTTTCTCACTATGAATTTTTGGAATCAGCTAAAATTTACTCCGCTTGTGGGAGGATGGAAGAATTGACTGGTGCAAAAGACCTTTTAGGGAGGTTACAAGCAATATTTCCCTGTCCTCATTACTTGGAGGCGGATCACTTCCAATTCCGGGAGAATTAACACTTGCTCATAACGGTGTTTTGTTTATAGATGAGTTTTGCGAACTTCCAAGAACTCACATTGAGAGTTTAAGACAGCCCTTAGAGGAGAAAATATTGTCAGTTTCAAGAATCAAGGATAGAAGAGTGTTCCCCTGTAATTTCATCTTAATTGCCGGGACTAATCCCTGCCCATGCGGATATTTGGGTAATAAGCATCAGAAATGTATTTGTTCAGCCTATGAAATACTCAGATATAAAAGGAAACTAAGCGGCCCTATTGTTGATAGAATTGATCTTATTACTGAGGTTGCTTCCAGCTTTAATAACTGTCCAGATCCTAAAAGTGAAACTTCTCATGAAGTAAGAAATAAAGTTATTAATGCAAGAACTATTCAGAAGCTAAGATACCAAAAGCTAAATAAAAATCTTTTAGATAAGGGAGAAAGTTTGATTTTCAGTAATGCTCAGGTGTCCTTTAAATATATTTCCAGTTTATTCGACTTTGAGCAAGAAGCTTCCGCCTTGCTCCAAAAATCATTTGACAGCTTGAAATTTTCCTTAAGAACATACAGCCGAATCTCACGTGTTGCCAGAACCATTGCGGATTTGGAAGGGGCAAGAAAAGTTGAAGCAAATTCTGTTGCTGAGGCTCTACAATTTAGACTCCGTTCTTGAGTTTACAGTTCTTGGGGTCCATAATTTTGGTGTATGTATTTTTTAGGTGTAGACGGCGGAGGTACAAAAACCCAAGTAATTCTTGCTGATAAGAATGCAAATATACTTGGTGTCAGCAGAGTCGGCTCCACTTACATAAGATCAATAACAAAAGAGCTGTTGTATGAGACTTTAGAAGAGGGCATTTCCCTAGCACTTAAAGATGCTTCCTTGGAGACTGGAAAAATTGGGATAGAAAAGTCCTGTTTTGGGATTGCCGGTCTTGATAATCCGCATGATTTTGAATTGTTGGCCTCCTGTGTAAAGGAACTTAAAAGCGTAAAACTTGATGCTAACCCCCTTTTATTAAATGATGCAGTGTGTGCCTTAAGGAGGGGTACTTATGAGCCATTTGGAGTAGTTATTGTTGCAGGCACCGGTTCTAACTGCTATGGCAAAAACAAACAAGGCCAAAGCGTTTTTGTTGGAGGCTTGGGGCACATTTTAACTGATGAAGGTGGTAGCTATTTTGTGGGATCTCAGGTATTGCATTCTGCGGCTAAAAGTTATGATGGCAGGATAGAAAAAAGCTTGCTTGAGCAGTATGTATATGAAAGTTTTGGGGTTATGAATATGAGAGACGTGATTTTGAAAGTCCATGAGAGAACTTTTGGGAAAAGGGAAATAGCAAGTCTTGCAATGATCTGTGAAAAGGCCGCAAAAGAAAATGACAAAGAAGCAATCAGAATTTTAAAAGAGGCAGCTTCTGAAGCTATATTAATGATATCTACTGCTATTAAAAAGCTTGGAATGATAGATGACTCATTTGATTTAGTTTGTGTAGGGGGGGGATTTAAAAATCCTACCGGTCCAATGCGAATTGATTTTGAGATGTTTGTTAGACAAAATTTTGTTCAAGCAAAGATAATTTACCCTACCAGTGAACCTGCCATGGGGGCGGTTTTTCTTGCAATTGATGCCTGTAATTGTGCTGTCCCTTCAGTTTGAGGTGTTAGAATTTTATTAAAGTTATCCACTTATTTTGACTAACTGCCAAGGTTGAGATCATAAGGACGGAAGCTATTAAAAAGAAAAGAGTTTTCAATAGGTCTTTTTTAATCTCATTAATATTTAATGCATAAGATTTATTATTGTCCTCCCCTTTTTTGAGAATCTTAACGGCAGTTCTTAAATCAGGCTGCGATGCTTTTTCAATTGTTTGTTGTTTGATAGTGTCTGCTTTTGAATTTAATTGGGCTTTTAATATTTCCACCTGACGTCTTAGCTTACCATTCTCCCTATTTTTCATGGCGTAAAGATAGCACACTTTTTTTAATATAGAAAGCTGTGTTAATTATTAGTATAATAAATGTGTTCAATAGATAGGTGTTTAAACTATGCTTAAAAACATTTTGATTATTGTTTTATTCCTTTTTGTTGTGGGTCTTTCTTCCCTCTATTATTACACCTTACAAAAAAGACAAGCTTTTAAATCACCTCTTGATAAAGTTGTTAGTAAGCTAAAGAAGGAAGAGAATTTGATTGAAAATCCTTTAAATGGAGTCCTATACCCAAAATCTGCTGAAGAAAGACTTTTGAAGAGGCGACCGCTTGTTGTAATGATTGGGAATAATGCTGATGCAAGACCACCTTCAAACATTTCCCAGGCGGATATGATTTATGAAATAGTAGCTGAGGGAGGTATAACAAGGTTTATGAGCGTATTCCTAGCAAACGACCCGGAAAAAATAGGGCCCGTCAGAAGTATAAGAGGATACTTTTTGAACTGGATTTATGAGCTTGGAGACGCTATGGTTATGCATGACGGGTGGTCTCAATCCCCGGTTTTGGAAGCCAGCGCTATAGATTTAATTGATCAGATTCCTATAAGGAGCCTGTTTAGGGGGGGTCTATACGGATACAGGGATTTACAAAGGGAAGCTCCTAATAATGAATATGTATCTGCAAGGGTTGCAAGAGAGCATGGAGATAAGTTAGGTTGGGAGGGCGTATCTTCGTTTGAAAAATGGAAATTTAAAGATGATAACAAAAAAAGCTATGAGTTAAGATCAAAGGCATCGGTAGTTGACATAATTTTTTGGACTTCAGGTGATTATGATTCTCATTTTGACTATGATCCTATAAAGAATGCATATTTAAAGTCAACTGGTGGGGTAACCCATAAAGATTTAGAAAATGATGTGCAACTTGGTGCAAAGAATGTTATAGTGCAATTTGCAAAGGAAACGCCAGTTAACGATCAAAAAAACCACCTGCTCTATGCAAATATTGGAAGCGGAAAGGCTTTTGTCTTTTTGGACGGTCGTGTTGTGGAAGCGACTTGGACAAAAAAAGACCGGGTCTCACGCACCAAATTTTATGACCTTGATGGGAAGGAGGTAGAATTTAACAGAGGTGTTATTTGGGTTAGTGTTGTACCTGACAGAAATGAAGCTTGGGTAACTTATAAATGATATGCTTAAAGATATTCTAATATCAGAAGTCAGGGTTAAGATTTTGGCGTTACTGCTTGTTGAAAGCCCTACTCAGTCGCTCCATGTTAGAGATATTGTTAGAAAAGTTGGGACTGAAATAAATGCCGTAAGAAGAGAGCTTGAGAGGCTTTCTAAAGTAGGTTTTGTAAAAAGGCGCCCAAGAGGAAATAAGGTATTTTATGATGTAAACAGAGAGTTTATTTACTACCCTGAGCTTGTGAATCTTGTTGCAAAGGAGTTTGGTCTTGGATCGGAATTGATTAAAAACACAAAAAATTTGGGGAATATTACTTTTGCAGCTATGTCAAGAGCTTTGATTGGAGGAAGAATCGCCGGGCAAAATGATGTTGATCTTCTTATTGTAGGATCAATTGACGCCAATTTTTTGAAAGAAATAATTAAGAAGTATGAAGAACTTTATAAACATGAAATAAACTATACGGTTATGGGTGATGATGAATTTGTTTTTAGGAAAAAGAGAAGAGAACCTTTCATAATGCAACTCCTTTGCCAAACCCGAGTTATGCTGATTGGAAATGAAGAAGAGTTCTGTTCCCTCCTATGAAAATCTCATATGAAAAATAGAAAAATCACACTCGTTTTAATAGTGGTGTTATCTTTTGCTGCAGTTTTAATAGCGCTTCCAAGAATCCCAGTAGAAGTTACTACTAAGTATTTTACCTTAGATACATATATAGGAGGCTATTATTTTGATTTTCTCTCAGGAAGATTTGTGTTTGATTTTACTAAAGTCAGAAAAGGCCTTGATATACAGGGTGGTGTAAGGGTTGTACTTAAAGCTGACATGTCAAAAATCCCCGAGACTGAAAAAGACAGTGCTTTGAAATCAGCTAAAGAAGTAATTAGAAGAAGAGTTGATTTACTGGGAGTTGCGGAACCCCTTATCCAAACTTCAAAAGCTGGAAATGATTATAGAGTAATAGCGGAGCTTCCAGGTGTAACCGATGTGAATGAGGCTATAGCGCAGATAGGTCAAACTGCGCAACTTACTTTTAAGCAGATCAAAAAAGATGAAGTTTATGACCCGGCAAAATTTCAGGAATATTTTCTAAGCCCTTCTTTTTGGGAAGATACAGGAGTTACCGGAGCAGATTTGAAAGGTGCAGATGTAGTATTTAGTGGAGATAACGCCTCCCTTAATTCCTCTCCGCAGATAAGAATAAGGTTTAGTACTGAGGGAAGGAACAAGTTTTCAGAAATTGCAAAAAATAATATTAACAAACCCATTGCCATTTATCTTGATAAATCTGATACACCTTTATCTATGCCTGTGGTAAACCCCGACCTTGCTGATGGTTTAACTTCAGATCCCGTAATTACCGGAACATTTTCTATTCAAGAGGCTAACAGGCTAAGCATATCTTTAAGAGCCGGGGCACTTCCTGTGCCTGTTGAAATAATTGAACAAAAAACCATTGGGGCAACCCTTGGGGAAGATTCTATCAAGAAAAGTCTAATTGCCGGAGCAATTGGAGTTTTGATAGTTTTTGCTTTTATGGTTTTTAGCTATGGGAGACTTGGCGTTATTGCTAACATTGCCCTTGTGATTTACACCTTTATTACGCTTGCTATCTTTAAAATTATTCCCGTTACAGTAACTCTGCCAGGATTGGCCGGTTTTATCCTTTCCATAGGTATGGCAGTTGATGCCAATATTCTGACTTTTGAGAGAATAAAGGAGGAGTTGTTGTGGGGCAGACCTTTTAATCTTGCTCTTAGGAACGGCTTTGAAAGATCCTGGTCATCAATTAAGGATTCAAATGTCTCATCTCTTCTTACAAGTGCCATACTTTTCCATTTTGGAACAGGAGTTGTCAAAGGCTTTGCGCTAACACTGGCTGTAGGGATTGGGGTGTCTTTATTTACGGCTATCTTTGTGACAAGAACTTTAATAGATTTGTTGTATAGAAAAGCCTGACTATTTATGAATTTGCTTGCTAAAAAGAATATATATTTTTTTGTATCTATTGCGGTTTTAGTTCCAGGGCTTATATTTCTTTCACTTAAAGGCCTAAAACTTTCCATAGATTTTACCGGAGGATCTGTGTTTGAATTCTCTTATGAAAAAAAACTGTCCAGGGAAGAAATTAAAAGTGTTTTTGATGATGTGGGAGTAGAAATTGAAAGTGTAGTGGAAACTGGTGATGGAAAACTGTTGGTCAGATCAAGGTCTGTTGATAACGCCAAAAATGAAGAAATAAAAACTAAACTGCAAGATAGCTTTAATGATAACAAGATTTCCCAGACGTCTTTTGAAACTATCGGCCCTGTAATAGGGCAGGAAACTACCAGAAATGCACTCCTTTCCGTAGTCATAGCTTCAGTAGGAATACTTCTATATATAGCCTATTCTTTTAGACAAGTTCCATCCCCTTACTCCAGTTTTAGATTTGGAGTATCGGCAATAATTGCAGTTTTGCACGATGCCTTTGTAGTTTTGGGTGTTTTTTCTATTCTTGGGTATTTCTTTGGGGTTGAAATAAATTCCCTTTTTATCACTGCGTTACTTACAGTAATTGGTTTTTCCGTTCACGATACTATTGTTGTGTTTGATAGGATTAGAGAAAACCTGCTTAAAATGAAGAGCATGAGTTTTGAGTATGTTGTAAATTACTCTCTTGTTGAAACTTTGGATAGAAGTGTAAAAACCTCTCTTACAGTAATTCTTACTCTTTTGTCCCTTCTTCTTCTGGGGGGGGAGTCCATTAGATGGTTTGTGTTTGCGCTTTTGATTGGTATAGTTTCAGGCACTTATTCCTCAATTTTCAACGCTTCGCCAATTCTTGTTGTGTGGGAAAATTTTGTAAGGAAAAACAAAAAAAGCTAGATCATGAAACTTTATTTGTTGCTATACTTTCTTAAGAGGGATTAAGCTGGAAAATTTAAATCAAAATGATTTCTACTGCCAAAAGCTCGCTTATTTTTTTGTTTAGTATTCTATTACTACTATTATCACCATTTTTAAGTAAAGGATACTCCCAAGTGGTAATTTCTTGTACAGCAGGAGTTTCCATAAACAGCCTAAGCCCTGGTGCTTCTGAGACTCTTAGATTTGACATAAATAACGAAGATACTTCAGATAATATTTTGTGGATAAAAATAGATAAACCTTCTTCTAAATACACCATTACAGGGGCATCCGCTCCGGAAGGTGCTGTTTCCTATGATTCGGACAGTGTTACTTTGACCGGGATTGAAATATATGGACCCTCTGGAACATATATTGAGGTGTCAGTTACAACCTCTTCTTCAGAGGAGAGTGCAAAAAGCTGGGAAGTTAATGTAGCTGATAATACAGATGGTACTTCCCCTACAAGCTGTTCAGGCTCATTGAGTACTTCTATTAGTGAAGGAGATAACCCAGAGGCCCCTCTAATTTCCTCTCTGTCAGTCTCAGACATTACAAATTCTTCTGTAAAAATAAAATGGACGACCAATGAGGAAGCAAACTCGGTTGTGGAATATGGGCTTACAACCTCCTATGGCAAATCAAAAAGCAGCTCAAAGCGTACCAAAACTCACTCAATAACCTTGAAAGATTTGAAAACTAATAAAACCTATCATTACAGGGTAAAGAGTACCGATTCTGGTGGCAATGAAGCAAGAACCTCAGATAATACTTTTGTTACGGCTAAGAAATCCATAGTAACAACAACAATTGTTACTGAAGTAAAGGAGGCTTCTCCTACAATTGAATATATTTTTGATAAAACCCAGCCTTTAATAGTTCTAACATCTGATCTTTCAAAGCCCTTCACAACTCTTCCTAAGCTTTTAGGTAATGTATCTGATAACACCAAAATAGGAAAAGTGGAATATTCAATGGACAATGGGTTTAATTGGCTACCTGTGCCCCTTCCTGAAAAGAGTGAAAGTAGTGCAAAGTTTGAATTTTCTCCTTCCTTTCTTGAGGATGGGGATTTTGATTTAAGACTCAGAGCTACAGATACTTCAGGTAACATAAGGCTCAGTGATTCCTACAAACTTATAATTGATGTGATTCCGCCTCAGGCTGGGATGGTTTTATTAAACAGTGGCCCACAGATATTTGAGCAAGACCAAAACGGTTTTATTTTTCTGCCTATGGGAGAAATTAACATTAACTTATCCTCAATTGGAGGACCTGTATCAATTGACGTAGTTTCAACTAAGAGTGTAGAAGAAACCAAACAACTTTCAGAAAAAGGGATTAAAATCTCAAGCTATTCGGTTTTTGCAAATAAGGCTATTGATGAGGTCAGGAACACAGCCTCTCTTACAAGAGATTTGGAAACAGGTCTTTGGAGAGGAGTTTTGTTTTTTGAGGGCATGGGAGTTTATCATCTTGAGGCGTTTTTGATAGATGGGGCTGGAAATAAAACCCAAAGAAAACTTGGCAGAGCCGTAATCCTGCCAGGTGGGGTTGTAACTAACAATGGTAAACCTCTGGAGGACGCTTTGGTCACAGTTTATATGTATGAGGAACTTTCTAACACATTCATTCCTTGGGATGCCCAGGCTTTTTCTCAGGAAAACCCGCAGAGGACTCTGAGTGATGGCAGTTATAAGCTTCTTCTCCCGGAAGGGAAATACTATTTGAGTGTAAGAAAACCGGGTTTTAAGGAGACAAAAACAAAAAGTTTTCTGCTCTTAAAACCATTCATTGTCTCAGCAAACTTTTCACTTGCTAAGTCTTGGAATTTTCTAGGTGTGTCCAATATTTGGGCTGACACCGTAGATTTAGAAGTTTCTTACCCTTCTATTTTTGTTGATAGCTCTCAAAAGGATTTAAAACTTGTGACGTTACCAAATTTTAACCTCAGATCAGAAGGAGAGTTTGTTAACAACCTTGCTTTGAGAGGCAAACCAACTATTGTTTCATTTATGACTTCTTGGGCTCCCTCAACACCTGATCAGCTTTCAAATCTTAACAATTTGGAGCAGGAGGTAAATTCTGTTGTTATTATGCCTCACGAGTCAGATAGCAAGGTTGCCATTTTTAAGAAGAGGGGAGGCTATAAACCTCTCTTTCTTGCAGACCCCAAAGGAAGTCTTATTGAGTCTTTGGGATTGTTATATTCTCCCACTCATTTGATAATGGATAGAAAGGGAAATATTAAAGAATTAAAAACAGGTGTATTAACTGCCAACGAAATATTTGAGAATCTATATAAGAATTAAGAAATGGTAACTATGTGGTATCCGTTTATTCTTCAGAATTTGCACTTTGCACTAAATGTGTTTGGCTCTTTGGTGATGTTTTCTATTGCCTGGTTATACTTTGATGCTACAAAAGGAAGAAAAACAGTTAAGGATATTTTAAAGATTTTTGGTTTCTTACTACTCGCCTTCTCATTTTTTTTGTGTTCCCTTGTTATTGAGACTTCTTTTCTTTTGAATCCAATTGTTCCAAAGAATGTAGTTGACTTTATTTCAGGCATTCTGAAAAACCTTGGGTTTTTTCTAATACTTGTAGGGTTAATAGCTGATCCACTTCAAAAAAAACCAAAAACTTCAGAAGAGGAGCTTAATAAACAAAATTCAAAATTAGGTTTGGATCAGAGAATAACTACTACTCACAATCTGGCTAACTCGCTCCTGCCTTTCAGTGCCATTTATTTTTCTGTTCCATTATCTTTACTAGTTACGCTGTTTTATTTTATCAAATTTACAAAAGGACTTGAGAGGCACCTTAAGCAGCCGTTTTTAGGTTTTTTTGTTCTCTCAATTTCTGAATTACTTTCAATACCTTATATCTTAAGAAACTCGCAAGATGTAACTTTATATGATCTAGTTGCGCCCTTTGGTCTTTTGTGGGTACTCCAAAACTTTTTTTTGACAATTTCCTTTTTGATTTTGGGAAGGTGGGTGTTTAGCTATCTTTTGAGACGCTTTGAAACTCAGCTTCTGATTATTTCTGTCTCGGCAATTTTGTTTATTTTTGTTTTAACAGCAATTAGCTATAGTACTCTTCTTTTTAAAAATATAGAAAATGAGACCTTAGCTAGGCTTGAAATTGATTCAAGAGTATTGTCCTATGTTTTAGAAACCAAGAAATTACAGGTTTTGACTGACGCTGAATTTCTTGCTCAGAATGAGAAAGTTGTGATAGCCACTAAAACTTTAGATAAAAAAATGTTGGCAGAGCTTTCAGAGATTTTTTTGCTGAATAAAAGTCAGAACAGTTTGCTTCTTGTTGATTCAAGCGGGCAAGTTTTGGCAAGAGGAGAGGAAACTGAAAGGATAGGAGAATCCTTGTCAAATGATCCTCTTGTGAAACGAGTGTTGCTTGGTGAAGGGGTGACTTCTCTTACCGTCAGAAATGCGGTTCCGGCTCAGGTAATTTCTATAAAAGGAGCCTACCCGATTAAATTAGAAAATAATATTATAGGTGCCGTTGTTTCCGGAGTTAATATTGATAATGCATTTGTTGACGGTATTAAAACTTCAACAGGTCTTGACTCCGCAGTTTACGGGGGGGAAAAGCTCTCAGCGTCCACCATTTCTTCTCCTAGCGGATCAAGATCAATAGGCATTACAGAAGTTAACCAGAATGTGGTAGCTTCTGTACTTGGAAGGGGAAAGAATTTCAAGGGAACCATTAAGTTTTTAAGTGTTCCCTACTATGCCTCCTACCAACCCATTAGGGATGTTGATAATAACATTATAGGGATGCTATTTGTTGGGAGAAGACAGCTTGAAACCTTTCAGGCTGCAGGTAAATCTATTGAAGAAACTTTTGTGATGACAGCGGCTTTAATGTTACTTTCTTTAATTCCCACATATTTGATATCAAAGTACATTGTTTATCAAATAAAATGAGTATAAGAAAAAAAACTCTTTTAATAATAGCTATTACTTTTCTTGTTATTACTTCTGCCCTTTACTTTTTGAGTTCTGTCTTTCTCTTGGATGGTTTCAGAAGAATTGAGCAAGACTTAGAGCTTAAGAATTTGAGTCATCTATCAGAAACTTTGTTGGACAGCCTTTCTAACCTGGAAGATAAGTCGGCGGACTGGGCTGTTTGGGATGACTCTTATAACTTTATACTTGATGGAAATCAGGAGTTCATTGAAAGTAATTTAAACAATCTGGCGCTTGATTTGCTTGACATCAATTTGATTCTTTTTATACGAACTGATGGAAAACAGGTTTATAGCAAATACTATAGCTTAAAAGAAAAAAAAGATTATAAGATTCCCCAAGATATTTTAGACCATTTTTCTAATAAATCTTTACTTTTAGAAAATGATGAATTAAAGAAGGGTTTTATTAATACATCTCTTGGACCAATGATGATTGTGAAGAGATCCTTACTTACAAGTCAGGCTGAAGGTCCTTCAAATGGCTTTCTTGTTTTTGGAAAGATTATAGATGACAATAGTCTTCTATCGTATTCAAGGTTAATTAAAGCTCCCTTAGAGATGGTCCTTGTCTCACCTGAGCTTGTGGGTTCTTCTACAGCCGTGGATTTTGATGAAGCAAAAGACGTTTTTTTGAGAAATCGGGAAACTAAAACTCATATTAAGTTGCTTGATACCAAAACTATAGCCGACTATCTTTTAGTTGATGATTTATATGGTAATCCTTTGGTTATTCTTAAAATCACAAATTCAAGAGAGATATATAAACAAGGAATTACCAGTATCCATTACATAGGATTGGTAATGGGTATTATGCTTGTGCTTGGTACTGTATTGATATTGTCTTTGCTTGAAAACCTTGTTGTCAAACATGTATCCAGACTAAGTAGAGATATTACAAATATTGCGGAATGTACCGATGACTGTTTGCTCAAGGTGAGGGAGAAGAAAGGAGAAGATGAAATTTCAAAACTGACTAAATCCATCAATAAAATGCTTGTATCTCTTGACCAATCAACCAAAACTCTCAAAGATGAAAAGTATAAGATTCAGAAATACCTAGAGGTTATTGGTTCTTCTATAGTAATACTAGATTTATCAGGAAAGGTTTTATTAATAAATAAGGCTGGGTGCCGTTTGCTAGGGTATGAGGAAAAGGAGATTGTTGGTAAGGAGTGGTTCACAAGCTTTATACCTGAAAATATAAAGGATAATTTAAGATACATGTTTGAAAGAATCTCAAACAGAGAAATTAACATTGAATATTTTGAAAGTCCTATTGTCACCAAAGACGGTAGAGAAAGAATACTTATGTGGCACAATTCACTTCTTGAAGATTCCCAGAGTAAAGCGCACTCAATAGTTATGTCAGGAGAGGATATAACTGAAAGGATTGCTGCTGATGAAAAAATCATTCAGGAGAAGCAAAGCGTAGAGAGAAAAGTAGAGGAAAGAACAAAAGAACTAAATGATGAACACGCAAAGTTAAAAGCCGCTATAAACAGCACTCCTGAGGGATTCTTACTTTTAGATACTAAAGAAAATGTTGTCATAACAAACCAAGAATTTTACGGGATCATTGATGGTAGTATAAGTATTCAAACCATTGGTGATGTTGCTAAGCTTATTGAAAATACTGGGGTAGATATAGTAGCTAACTATAAAACCTGTCTTAAAACCAGAGAACCAGTGGAGTTTAAAGATTTGTCTTTTGGCAAAAAGTATTTAAGCATCTTTATCAGACCTGTTCTTGAAGATTTAGAAGAAGATAGGGAATTGATAGGAATTCTGATATTAATAAATGATATTACTGAAGTGAAAGTGATGGAAAGATCACGTGACGAGTTTTTTTCAATAGCGTCACACGAATTAAGGACGCCTTTAACTGCAATAAGGGGGAACATATCACTAATTCTGGAACATTTTAAAGACCTGCTTAAAGATAAGCTTCTTAAAGAAATGCTTGAGGATACTTATGCTGCAAGTGTAAGGCTTATTGGAATAGTAAATGATTTTTTGACAACCTCCAGACTAGAAATGGGCAAAATGGAATTCAAGAGAGAAAGATTTGATATTTTTGAACTTTCTACTGAAGTTGTAAAAACCTTGAGTCAAACAGCGCTTGATAAGGGAATCTATCTTAGGGTTGAGGATACCCTCTCACAGAATAAAGCACCTTTAGCTTTAGGGGATAAAGAAAAATGTAGAGAAGTGTTGATAAATTTGATAGGAAATTCTATAAAGTTTACGCAAAAGGGCGGTGTTTCAATAAGGTTTGTGGTTCAGAATGAGTTAATGAAAGTGTTGGTAACAGATACCGGAGACGGTATTTCTGAAAGCAGCAGAAGCTTGCTTTTTAGGAAATTTCAACAAGCAAATGAGAGCTTGTATACAAGGGATCCACAAAGAAGTACGGGTCTTGGTTTGTATATCACAAGACTCATGGCGGAAGCTATGGGGGGTAAAGTGGTTTTAGAAGAATCTACAGTAGGTGTTGGATCAACTTTTTCCTTTACATTGCCCACGGAAAACGTATAGAATTAGGGTTAGTTTTAGTTGTCTGATGAGGAAATAAAGCATGGCCAAAATTTTAATAATAGTAATTGAGGATGATCCTTTGATGTCTAGGATGTATCAGAAGATCTTCATGTTTGACGGCTATGATGTGTTATTGGCTTCAAATGGTCAGGAAGGGTTGGACCTTGCAAGAAAAGAGCATCCAACTGTGATTCTTCTTGATATTATGATGCCTAAAATGAATGGCTTTGAAACTCTTGATAAACTTAAAGCTGATCCTGACACAAAAAAGATTCCGGTGATTATGTTGACAAATCTTGCAGGGCAGCACGATGCGGAAGTGGCATTATTAAAAGGGGCTGTTAAATATATAATCAAAAGTGAATTTGATCCAAAACAGGTTGCCGATATGGTTAAAGAAGTTATAGCCGGTTACACAAGAGACGTGCTACCAAGTTAAGCCTTTTATTAAGGACAAGCTTCCAAACACTAACTGAATAGACTAGAATTCATCAATCTTATGGAAAAAAAATGGAATATAAAGGGGACCTATTCGGGTGATCTTACTTATGATCTTTTAAAAATTAGGAATTTAGATAAATCTTTTTTAAAGCCTGTAAATACTTCTGAAATTGTCAATCAAATTAAATGGCAGATTGAAGATGCCAGGGATATTATTGTGAAACACATCAAAAAAGCCTCTCCCATAGTAATTTATGGAGATTATGATGTAGATGGTGTTTGTGCTACAGCTATTTTATATAAAACAGTGCAAAAAGATTTGGGTTATGAAAAGATACTTACCTTTATTCCAGATAGGTTTGATGATGGTTACGGTCTGTCAGAGGATTCCATAGAAAAGGTAGTAAAAATGGTCAAGGAAGCATATCCGTTGGATCCTCCCGGCCTTTTAATTACTGTGGACTGTGGGATTACTGCCGTTTCTGCCTGTGAACACGCTAAAAAAATAGGTTTTGACATATTAATCACGGATCATCATAAAAAGGGTGAAGTTCTGCCAAAACCCAACGTCTTATTGTGGTCTGATAAATTAACCGGTGCAGGCATCTCTTACTGTTTGAGTCTTAGTTTAGCAGGGGGTAGAAAGGAGTATCTGGCTCTTGCAGCCTTGGCAACAGTTGCAGATTTACAGCCTTTAGTAAACTTTAATAGAAGTATTATAATAGAAGGTCTCAAAGAGTTTTATTCCATGGCTCCCGTTGGTCTCAAAGCTTTAATAGATATTTCAGGCATAGATACTAATAAAATCTCAACTTATGAGTTGTCATGGATCTTAACTCCAAGACTCAATGCTTCCGGAAGACTGGAGTCGGCCCTTTTGTCCTTGAATTTACTTACAAACGAGAACGCAACTTTTGTGCTGGACACTGCCAGAAAATTAAATGAAATAAATTATGAGAGACAGCAAAAAACTAAAGAAATGTTTGATCATGCAAAAAACCTTGATTTTACAAAAGATAAAGTAATTGTAGTTTCAGATCCTTCTTATCATGAGGGTGTTGTAGGCCTTGTTGCCGGAAAGCTTGCCCAGGAATTTCATAAACCTGCTTTTGTGATAAGCAGTGGTGCTGAAATTTGTAAAGGCTCGGGAAGAAGTATTGAAGGAATTGATATAATAGAATTATTAAGAAAGTCCAGTAACAGATTTATTAGTATTGGGGGTCATCCAATGGCCTGTGGCTTTAGTTTTAAGACCACCGATCTTACTTTGGTGACAAATGAACTAAAAGCGAGCGCTTTTTCAGAAATTGATGAAAGGGTACTTGTGTCTACTTTAAATATAGATTTGGAAATTCCTCTGGCTATGGTAACTTTTTTGCTTTGTGATGAGATAGCTTTGTTTGAGCCTTTTGGTTTTGGGAATTTAGAACCTGTTTTTGTGTCAAACAATGTACTGGTTAGAGATTGTAAGGGGGTAGGGGCAGATAAAAGACATCTCAAGTTTTATTTTTCTGATCCACAAACAAAACAGAGCTTCAACGGGATATTTTTTCAAGGGGTGGAAAAACTTGAAGGCGAGTTACCTGAACAGGGAAGTCTTGTTGATCTAGTTTTCTCCCCCAGAAAGTCGCTGTATAACGGTCGTCTTAGTCTTGATTTGCACATCAAGGACTTAAAAATTCAAAAATAGAAAGCAGTTGACACATTTTTTACTGTTTGTTAAATTTACCTAAGTTGAAAACTATATGAAGAGTCTACTAACTTGGAACAAGTCAATGCACAATGTCAAACTCCCAACCTTGGGTGGAGTGGCTGCTTGTTACAGACTCTTTATTAAGGTTGGTTGTAGACTAAAGGGCTAAGCCTTTTCTTAGCTTTTTAGCTTACAACCAACAATAATCCGCTTACAAGCGGATTTTTTTGTTAGTTGGAAGAATTTCCGATCAAAATGGTCGGGGCACCAAAAGCATAAGGGGAAAGTCTTATACCAGTTCTTCACATGCATTTTGTTTGGGAGAACGCTAATGTAAAAGGCTTAAACGAGGGCTTTAAAAAGTAAATGTGCTTTGTGATTTTTGGGGAGTTGCAAAGCATGAATAGCGGGGATTGAAGGGGTCCAGGTCAAAAGTGTTAGCCTTAAGGTTTGCACTTGCTGGTAGCCCTTCAATCCAAGCATCTTTGAAAAAAGGTGTTTATTTTGCTTTGGTTGTTTTTGTAACTAATTGGTATTTAAATGGAAGTATGCTTGATAATAATTATTTAAAGATGCTTGGGGAGTTTGTAAGCTTTAGAAGTGTTTCTACAGATAGGTCTTATATTGAAGAGATTGAAAAGACTGTTTTTTGGCTTAAACAACTATTTGAGGCCGCTGACTTTAAAGTGGAAATATTTAAAGGTTTGGAAACAAACCCAGTTGTGTTTGCAAGTATTAATAACAACAGTAAAGAGACTATTTTGGTTTATGGTCACTATGATGTTCAGCCGGCTTTAAAAGAAGACGGTTGGGACGGCGAGCCTTTTAAAGTTGAAGAGAAGAACGGAAGGCTTGTTGCAAGAGGTGTGGTAGACAACAAAGGGCAAATTCTAATACACATTTTCACCGTTTTAAAACTAATCAAGGAAGGAAAACTTAAATATAATGTGAAGTTTCTCATTGAGGGTAATGAAGAAACTTCAAATCCTGAAATTGGAGAAATTATAAAAAAGAACAAAGGAAAACTTATATCTGACTATATCTTAGTTTCAGATGGAGAGGTGGTTTCAGGTAAGCCCACAATTGAATATTCTTTGAGAGGAGGCTGTAACTTAACCCTAAAATTTAAGACTGCAAACAACAACTTACATTCAGGAATTTATGGTGGGGCTGTTCCTAATGCAGCTTATGAACTTAGTAAGTTTTTAGCTAAACTTTTTGATAAAGATAATAAAGTGGCCATTCCCGGATTTTATAAAGGGGTTGATAAAATCACCTCTGAACAGGTGAAAAACAATTCCGTGTTGTTTCAGGGAAAAAAGAGTTTGTTTTCTTCTACGGGTGTAAAGGCTTTGCTTACTGAGGTAGGTATTGATTTTCATACTCAAACCGGTTTGAGACCCACTCTTCAGGTAACCGGAATCAAGACAGGTTATACAGGAGAGGGTTATGCAAATATAATTCCTGCTACGGCAGAGGCTAGAATTAATTTCAGAACGGTTGTTTCTCAAAAAGAAGAAGTTGCCTTGAAAGCATTCAAAGACTTTGCAAACAAAAATGTTCCAAAATACGTGGACTATGAGATTTCTCATAGCGTTCCTTATGGTTCAGTCAAAATAGACATAAGCTCCCAAAAAGTTAAAGAGGTGAAAAAGCTTTTGAAAGACGCTTTTCAGGAAGAGGTGTTGGTTAAGCCTGTGGGAGGAGGTATTCCGGTTGTTTTAGATTTCAAAGAAATATTAGGGGTGGATACGCTTTTAGTTTCATTGGGGAATGATGATTGCAATATGCATGGTGCAAATGAAAACTTTAACATTGAGCTTTTGGAAAAAGGTTTAAAATTCAGTGAGGCTTTTTTCAGAAAAGCCTAATTTGCTAAAGGAGAAGATCACTATGTATTCTTTCATAAAAAAATATGAGTTGAGTGGTGGTTCTGTAGTTTGGGTTGTGAGACCTTTTGGATTGAGTAAGTATTTTGCTATTGTCAGGATGACAGGTGGAAAGTATCCGGAAGAAGTAAAGATGGCAAAGGATGTGGGTAGAAAAGAGTCCTGTTTGGTTTTAAGCGGGCAGTTTGAGTTTGTAATAAATACTTTGGGAAGAATTGTTGGCCCTCTGGGCTTTTGCGTTATAAGAGATGGTGATACATATAAGATTAGCGGGCGCGGTTGGGTGCTTGTGTTAGTGGAAGATGAGAAAGATGGAAAAACCCTGATTTTGAAAGAAACGCAAACTTAATAGACCAAGAGACTGAGCGCTTGACAATCTTTTTGACAAATCCTATAAAGACACTACTTGCAAAGGCGAACCGAATCTCCAACCTTTCCCAAAGCGGGCTCTTGTGCCCGGAGGACCCTCTTGAAGAGCGTAAGCTTTTCCTGAAGGGTTTAAGCCGGCACACCCCGCAAAAAAGTAAAAGGGGTTCTGTACCTTTGCAAGTACCTTTTTTATTGGCTGACCCGATTTATCTCAAACGATAAGTCGGGTCTTTGTTTTTGGTTTTGTGTTTATGTGGGAGTGGTCTGTAGATGGTGAATTAGTATAGAGGGCTTGGTGGTTGACGCCCAAGTGATATTTTGGTAATCTGCCCTTGCATGGGAGAAACAGTATTCAAACTCACTTCAATAGCCACTTGGTATAGACATCACATAAAGCTCGGTGTGTGATTCCGTTTTTGTATTGATTAACTTTTACAAGCTCGGAATCAAATCCCGAGCTTTTTTGTTTTCATAGACTAAAAATGCTTGTTTTAGTATAGCTTTCAGAGAGGCAAATTATTGTACTTTGAGAGGTGTCCTAAAGAGAAAGTTGCTTTGGATACACATCTTAAGAAAGGAGCCAAGGAAGATGACAAACTACCCCAATCGCCCTTACCCGGTGCATCCTCCGACTCGCCCCGAGTGGCCGGTCACGGATGTTCGCTAAGGTCATGGCGTTGCGGCAAATCTTCTAGCGTTTGCTGCTTGTGATTTTGTAGCTAGATTGGTGGGAAGGAAGCCTTTTTGAACAAGCAAGCTCCTTCCCACCAACGGCAATTTTACCAGACCTTGGTTTTTGATGGTTTCTTGACGCTTTGTCAAAATTCGATTGTACTGTTGATTGCAGCACATGGATTTGCATTGGGACATGGACTTTTGGTACACTAGTCACATCCCCAAAAACTAAAAAAGGAGAAAAAATAACAATGAATCCGCTTATGTGGCTTCTTTTGGTGCTTCTGTTGCTTGTTTTACTTGCAGCGGTTGCACGCAGAGTTTGGGTGGTCTGGCAGGTTAGAAAGTATGGTCGCCTGTTTGCCAATGCCCAAATGCCAGGTCAAAACCGGCCAAGCTGGTCCACTCCTCGCCATGGTGGTGGTGGAGAATAAGGAGAAAACCATGCCTCCCAAAGTCCGTAAGGCCAAGAGAGTTTTGTGTGTTAGCAAGCTTGCCCGAACGCCCTTTATCAGGTGCCAATGTGGGGCAATTGTGATCAAAGGACAAGTGTGCGAACTCTGTAGAACCCAAAACTAACCGGGGGTGCGCATAATTGGGGGAGAAGGAAATGTTTTTACATCCCTTCTCCTCCAAATTCTTTTGTAATTTACCCAAACAACTGCCTATAATGGTCTAGAAATCTGTTACAAAGAGTATATGAATGACGACAAGCTTAAAAATTTAAAAGATCTTGTACAAAAAAGAAAACTTGATAGCCTTTTAATTTCTAATTTTTACTCAATTTATTATTTTACGGGTTTTAAAGGTGCTGTTCCTGAAGACAGAGAGTCCTATCTTATTTTTGACGGTGAAAAACTGAATCTGTTTGCGCCAAGGCTTTATCAAAATGAGGCCCTAGCATTAAGATCAGCCCACATTGATATAACAATTGTACCAGAACGCAATGAGTTTATGTCCTTAATCCTTGGGTTTTTGAATAAGAACAAAGGAAAAAGGATTGGCTTTGAAAGCGAAGACCTTAAATATAGCGAATTCGTGGAGCTTAGCACTGCCTTAACAAAGGGAAAAAGCCTGGTGGCTACAACCTCTTTAGTCGGGGCTCTGAGAGAAATTAAGGTGGAAGAAGAAATCAAATTGATGCAAAAAGCTCAGGAAATAACTTATACAGGCTTTGCAGCCATCTTGCCTGTGATTAAAACCGGTATAACTGAAGCAGAAATAGCTGAGAAACTAAAAAAGGCAATGATTGGTCTTGGTGCCCAAGGAGAATCTTTTACGTCAATTGTTGCCACAAATGCTAATGCTGCTCTTCCTCACTACCAAACCTCCACAAACAAACTTAAGAAGGGTGATCTTATCTTAATTGATTGGGGGGCCTTGTACAAAGGTTACTGCGGTGACTCTACAAGGGTTCTGACTTTGGGTGGGGCTTCTGAGAGGGTTAAAAAAACCCATAGGTTGGTAGTCAAAGCTCACGATGAGGGTATTAAGGCAGTTAAATCAGGAGTTCCGGCAAATTCTGTGTTTAACGCTGCTAATGAGGTGTTTGTTAAAGAAGGTCTTGAGGATAAGTTTATTCACGGTTTAGGACATGGGATAGGCATGGCTATTCACGAAGCGCCTTCTATCAGAAGGACGAATTCAGATAGGTTGAAAGAAGGGCAGGTTTTTAGCATTGAACCTGGGTTGTATTTTAAAGAGTGGGGTGGGGTAAGGATTGAGGATCTTGTTGTCTGCCGCAAAGATAAGGCGGAGGTTTTAGGCAAGTTTTCCACAGATCTTATTGAATTGTAAAAATTCCGATTTTGTGAAACGCAAATTTCTGCTACTATAAGTTTGGCATGTCACGGTTTCTTTAGAGAAAGGAGGCATTTATGCATAACTTTCCTAACTTGAACTGATGACGTGGCGGTAGGGCCATCGAACAGAGCTTCCCTTGAGGACTCCTACTGTTCGATGGCCCGAATCTTTTTTTCACACCTTTAACTTATAAGTTTTGTTGCATGTCTCTTTTCTTATTGCACCAGTGAAGCTATTTTGATAATGTCTAATTTGAAAGGAGGGTAAACTATGAAGACGAGCTTTATTCCCAACTCGCCGTTTCCGGTTCATCCGTTTCCGTAATGCACAGACGGAAGAATGGACCAGGAAGCGGCACTCGGGCATGAGCCCATATCGTAGTTAACCCACTCCTAGCGGTTGGTCCGGAAAACGCTCCCAAGAGATATTTCCGGATCAACCAACCGTTTGACCCCAAATAGCAAACTTTTAATAACCCTTTTAGGGATAGTGGTTTTTGTCCCCAAAATTGCCTCTTGCATCAAAATTTAAAAGTGATAAATTTATCCTTATCGACTGGACTACTTAAGGAAAGGAGGTTACGACAATGCCACTCCCGATTCCTGATCGGTTCCCGCATCTGCCGTCCGCCGCCATCCCGTAGCTCCTCGTCTCACTGTGGTGACCCTCGAACTAGACCCTCGTGGGTCACCCAGAACTTATTGGAGCCAGACAAGCTGTTTCTAAGATTTCTTTCATTGATCCAAATTATTGATCATTTGAAATCTTAAGCTTGCTGGCTCCTTTCCTTTTTATCTATTGCGCCCACCACAAAAATCTGATATTACAACTGTATAGTTTTAAAAAGCTTAGACAGGGAATGTGACACCCTTGAGCTCTTTGGAGAAATCCCAATCCTACTATTTTGGGAGAGTAAAACAAAGCGGGAATGCCCGTTACAGCTGTCAATTAAGTATAAAGTAGGTTGGCACCTTTCAGTTGTTTAGCAGCATAAGAACTTGAAACCACTCGGCGCAGGTCGGGTTTTTTATTTAGTAATAAATTTTGAAGTAAGGGGTAGAGAGAAAGTTAAGCAAACAAAAAAGCCGCTTTTTTCAGCGACTTTCTTGATTCTGGCTCATCCTGATTGCACCAAGTTTATTTGCTAAGAAAGTTATTTATGAAAAAAACACCAACAGTTAAGGAGTTTACACCAAGGGTTCTTTCTACTGCGCTTCCAAAGCACGTAGGAAAAACAGTAAAAATTTATGGGTGGCTTCACAAAAAGAGGGAGCTTGGAGGCATGACCTTTCTGGTCATTAGAGACAGGGGCGGGCTTGTGCAGGTAGTTGATGAGCAGTCGGAAGAAGCAGAAAAATTAAAGGGTTTGTATGCGGGTACTATTTTGTTGGTTGAAGGAGACGTGGTAGAAGAAAAAAGAGTCGAGCTTGGAGTTGAAATTAGAAAGCCAAAAGTTACGGTTGTTGTTCCTGTTGAGTATGTCTCACCTGTAGAAATAGACAAACCAATAGATCACAAACCGGAAAACCTTGAAAGTCTCTTTGATAACAAGATAGTAAACATGAGAAATGTAACGGAGCAAGGTATCTGGAAAGTGCAGGCAGGTGTGGGAGAAGCAATCAGAGAATTTCTGAAAGCCAATGATTTTACAGAATTTCACAGTCCTAAAATTTTGGCTCAGGCTACTGAGGGAGGTGCTGAGGTTTTTAAACTGGACTACTTTGGGAAAAGCGCGTTTTTGGCCCAATCACCTCAGTTTTATAAGCAAATTATGGTAGGGTCTCTTGAAAGAGTTTATGAGTTTGGAGCAGCGTACAGAGCCGAACCAAGTTCCACCACAAGGCACATGACCGAGTATCTTTCAATAGATTTTGAGATGGGCTTTATAAATGCCTTTCAGGATGTATTAACCCTACTTGGTGAGTTAATCTACTTTACATGTGAGCGGGTGTGGGAAACTCATGAAAAGGAATTAAGTCTGCTCAAAGCAGAAAAGCCAATTCTTAAAAAGGAGTTACCACAAATTACCATGAAAGACCTGCATGAGCTTTATCTAAAGGAAAAAGGAGAGGATTTTAGAAAAGAAAAAGATCCTACTCCTTCTGAGGAACGATTCATTTGTGAGTATTCTGCAAAGCACTGGGGCAGCGAAGCGGTTTATATTACGGAATTTCCGGCAAGTCACATGAAGTTTTACCACTTTAGAAGTGAGACAAACCCTGAAGTTACAGAAAGAGCGGATTTGATTTTTAGAGGTGTTGAAATTATCACTACCAGTAGGAGAGAACACCGCTATGCTAACATTGTGAAACAACTGGTTGATTTTGGGGGAGATCTTGAGGATCCGGGTTACCAATACTTTTTACAAGCCTTCAAATATGGGATGCCAAGTCACGGAGGCGGAGGTCTGGGACTTGAAAGGCTGACACAAAAGCTAATAGGTCTTAACAACGTCAAGGAAGCTACGCTCTTTCCTAGAGATCTTAACAGGCTTGCGCCTTGAAAATGACTGTATTTGAAAAGATTTTGGAAAAACTGAATACGCTTGGCTATAGCTATGAGGTTCTTGAACATGAACCTGTGCACACAAGTGCCGATGCTGCAAGAGTTAGGGATACTGCATTGGAAGAGGGTGCCAAAGCTTTGGTTTTTATTGCAGATAAAACTGCTATCTTAGTGGTTCTGCCAGCTGATAAAAAAGTTGATACTAAGGTCTTTAAGGCTGAGTTTAAGATTAAAGATCTGTGCATGGCCTCGCGTGAAGCGGTTAAAGCTTTAACTGCCCTTGAAGTAGGTTCAATACCACCTACGGGTTCTATCTTAGGGCTAAAAACATATTTTGATCACGCTTTTAAATCTAAAGAAATCGCTGTTTTTAATGCAGGGTCATTGACAAGCTCAGTTAAAATGAAAACAGTGGATCTTATTGGTATGGAAAATCCAACTTTTGGCAGTTTTTCAGTTTAAATTATGTCTAAAAGAAGTAAACATAGAAAGAAAAGAACAGAACAAGATGCATATCTTAAAACAAGAGTTGAGGAAATCTCTGAAGCGCATTCTCCAACTTTGAAGATTGTAGCCGGTTTGTCCGCCTCCCGTAAAAGGCTTTTTTCTACCTTTTCAATCTCACTCTTTTTGATATTAGTTAGTGTTTCAATAGGCTCCTTAATAGGTTCCCTTTATTATAAAAAAAACGTTCTTGGAGCAAGTTCAAAAGCAGCCCTAGATTCAAAGGAAGCAACTTTCTCAGGTCAAGAGAAAAAAACAACTTATTCTCCTTTTTTAGAAGAAGTAAAAAGGCAGGGAATTGTTGAGCCCGAAATTTTGGCAACCAGTGCTATTGTTGTGAGTTCAAAAACAAGAAAAATCCTCTATGAAAAAGAACCTGATCTTAAACTGCCTCCAGCCTCAACAACAAAAATTCTGACGGCTTTGATTGCCATAAAAGAATTTAATCTGGGGGACTTAATAGAGGTTTCAGAAACTTGTACTAAAGTTGAAGGTGCAAAGATTGGCTTAAGGCCTTCTGAAAAAATTAGCGTGGAATCTTTGTTGTATGGTGTTTTGGTAGCTTCTGCAGGAGATGCAGCTTGCGCGCTTTCCTCAAATTTGCTCTCCGAGCAAGCCTTTGTTACAAAAATGAACGAACTTGCAAGAGAAATAGGTGTAACAAATACTAATTTCACAAATGCAATTGGGCTTGACAGTAGTGATGGAGGGCATGTTTCCACGGCAAGGGATCTTTATATTATGGCTTCCAATGCCATGAAAAACGGGGTTTTCAGAAAGATAGTGGGGACTAAAGAAGAGGTGTTGTATTCCAAAGACTTAAAACTTTCTCATCCCATCAGATCCACAAATAAGCTGTTGTTTGAGATTCCCGGAGCTCTAGGAATTAAAACGGGCAAGACAGAAAAGGCCAAAGAGGTTTTAGTGTTTTCTTATCAATATAAAGATGATGAGATTATTACAATAGTGATGGGAAGCTCTGACAGGTTTGCAGACACAAAAAAACTTATTGAGTTTGTTGATAAAAATTATTCACTTCTACTGTAGCTAGGTTGTGAATTGACTTATTGTTTTATATAACTTGGGTGGATTGCGGGATAATAAATGGCAACATCTCCAAGGTTACCATCAGTAGCATTGAAGGTCCCCTGAAATACATATATAGGCTGCATTACTTCCTGATACTCCCAAGAATCAAAATATGCCAAGTATACTTTTTCTATAGAGACTCTGGCGATGCTTATTGGTTGATAAGCCTCAAATTGGCTTCCAGTTTTCCTAAGCTTCAGTTTTGAGAAAAAGCCTTTATTCAAAGTTACCTGTTTCCACGCTTCATCTACCGAAAGTGTTGGGTATGTACCAATTTTGGTTCCCGTTAAGTCAGTTACAATGGTCCATTCATGAGCTGTAAGCTTCACAATTTTTAGATCCTGATCATCCTTTGGTTTAGCGATTGTAACTCCCAAAAGACCTTCATCATATCTTGGTCCTACAATAGGTACTTGGAAAACTGTTCTAAAAACGTCAAGCTTTGCAAAGGTATAATCCTGAGGTGTAGTAGTTTCTTCTATCCTTCCATTGAAATACTTTCCATAAATTATTCTTGGAACACCTCTTTTTTGATAAAGTGGATCCTGAAAAAAACCAAACTCTCTTAATCTGCCTATTAAATTTGCCGGTTGAGCTTCATCTGTCAATCTGGGATCGTTTAGAAAACGGCCTTCTAGCTGTGACAGATTAGTGTTTAAATTCATAGTGTTTGTCACTATGTTAATTTCCAGAGTTCTTGATCTTTTGGTGTCAATCCACTTGTATATATTTCCGGTTAGCCCGCTTGCCAGTTCATTATCTGTGAAGGCAAACTTTTGAGCTTTTGCCTGAGCTTGCTTTCCTGCTGAAAACGATTGTGTTGGCTGCACTACTTTGTAAACATTAAATAGTTTTTTAGTTATATCTGAAGGGAGTCTGCCTGTGGGGGTATTAAGCTCATATGTAGGGGTTGTATCAGCGCCTATTATAAAAGAGTTAAATTTAATTTTGGGGAGTGTGCCAAATAAGAAATTAGCTTTCTCCTCCTTTGGAAAAAGATTAGTAAGAGTCTTTACTATGCCCGGAAAAGAAAAGTAGATTATTGAATATAAAACCAAACTGATTACTGTTACGTTGATTGAGACTCTTGCAACTTTAGAAGTCCTTGTTAGGTTGGACATAATTTTATCTTAACATTTTTAAAGTCTTCCTTGAATGCCTTGCTAAAAGGGGGTGTAATAGCTATATTGTTGGCATGACTGTAAGGACGCGCATGGCTCCAAGCCCCACTGGGGAATATCACATAGGTAGTATGCGAACCATGCTTTATAATTATGCGTGGGCTAAAAAGAACGGGGGGCAGTTTATTTTAAGAATTGAAGATACTGACAGGCAGAGATTTGTGCCGGGTGCTTTGGAAAGGACGCTCAAAGTTATAAGAGACTATGGTCTTTCTTGGGACGAGGGTCCTGAGGTGGGTGGTCCTTTTGAACCCTATATTCAATCCCAAAGGCTTCATATTTATTCTGAGTATGCAAAAAAGCTTGTTGAAAAAGGTTTAGCCTATTGCTGTTTCTGTTCTGAAGAGGCTCTTCAAAAAGCTAGGCAGGATCAAAAAGTCAACGGTTCCCCGGTCACAAAGTACAACAGACATTGCCTTATGCTTTCTGGAAATGAAGTTTCAGAGGCCATAAAAAGAGGAGAAAAGCATGTTATAAGATTCAAAATGCCGGAAAATGAGGAGGTGTTTTTTGAAGATCTTTTCTTGGGGAAAATCTCATTTAACTCATCTGATCTTGATGATTATGTGCTTTTAAAGTCTGATGGCTATCCAACTTATCATCTTGCAGTTGTGGTTGATGACCGCCTTATGCGGATTTCCCATGTTTTAAGGGGTGTTGAATGGCTTCCCTCCACGCCTAAACACATTCTTTTGTATAAAGCTTTAGGGTGGGATATGCCTATTCATGGACACCTGTCAAATCTAAAGGAGGTTGGAGCAAATAAAAAGCTTTCCAAAAGAAGTGGATCAGTTGATGCTGTTTTCTTTTTAAAAGACGGTTATCTTCCGGAGGCACTCCTTAATTTTTTAATGTTTCTTGGGTGGAACCCGGGGACTGAAAAGGAAATTTATTCTCTTTCTGACTTCATAAAAGATTTTTCTCTGGAAAGAGTTCATAAATCTGATCTTGTGGCATTTGATAGGGATAAATTGCTTTGGTTAAACGGATACTACCTTCGTTCCCTTGGCGCCATGGAGGTTTATGAAAGGATTGTGGTCTGGGCTGAAAAGTTTGAAATTCCGACAGTTTTAAATACGATGCACAAGGAAAAAGGGGTTAAGCTTGTTTCTCTAATACTGGATAGGCTTAAAAAGCTGTCTGATTTTGAGGGACTTACGTCTTTTATTGACTGTTTTGAAACTCCACCCAGCGCTTTAGTATCTAAATTTGCCGGAAATTTGGAAACGGCACAAGTTATTATCAGGAGTTTTTTGGAGTCTTTTGTATCAGACAAACTTGTTTGGGATGAAAAAAACCTTGAGCTAGCAGGGCATGAAGTCCTCTCAAAACTGCAAATGAAGCCAAAAGATGCTTTTATGACTTTAAGAGTTGCTATTTCAGGTAAAGAAGTTACACCTCCACTTTTTGCCACCCTTGAACTACTTGGAAGAGAAGTTGTGCTTGAGAGATTGAGATTGTATATTTAAAGTAATGCTCTTGCCGTTTATAAAACAGAAACAAGAAACACCCCAACAAACTGCTTCCATGCCTGCGCTTGTTGATTTGGTATTGAAGGAATACCTGAGGGTAAATCAGGGAAAGCTTGGTAAAGACAAAGTTAGCTCAATGCTTCTTGAAAAATATAACACCGATGACACATCACGGCTCTCTGATACACAAAAATACGAAATTATGGTAACCCTTTATGAAAAGTCAAAAGAGGTTTTTGGCTATTCGGTTGCAAGTTCAGACTTGGAAAAAACTGTGAAGGGAGTTGTTTCAAGATATGGGGTAACTAAGGGGTATTTTGAGCTGTTGGGAGTGTTGCCAAGCGGTGTTTTAGAAAATGAGAAACTGTCTGTTTTAGGCAGGGAAGATCTTGAGGAGAAGGTTAGACAAAGAACTCAGGAACTGGAGATTTCTAAAGAGGAGCTGGAAAAGCGGGTTGCTGAAAGAACAAACGAATTAGAATCGGAAAGAAACAAATTTAGAATAGTGTTATATAACACAGTGGATGGCGTTTTTGCACTTGATAGGGATAAAAGAGTAATTGCCTTTAATAAGGCTATGGAGGATATGACGGGCTTTCTTGAAAGCGAGGTTTTAGGAAATAATGTAGATGAATATGTCAAATTTGCCCAGAAGGATGGGGCTGAGCTTACCTCAAATGCCTATTGTCCTCTAATAAAAGTAATAGAAGAAAGAAAAGTATATAAAGCTGAAAATATAATATTAAAAGGCCGAACCAACAAAGAATTTTATGTTTCTGTGGTAAGCACTGTTATAGCTGAGGGTGCTAATGTAAACGTTGGCTGTATTGTTACGGTTCATGATGTGACAAACATGAAAGAGCTTGAAACAATGAAACTGGACTTTGTGTCTATTGCAGCTCATGAACTTAGAACTCCTTTAACTTCAATAAGGGGTTATCTGTCACTTCTTATTTCTGAGCTCGATAAAATTCCCGGAATGAGTGACGATCAAAAAATATACCTTGAACGTTCCTATTTGTCATCAAATCAGCTGTTTTCACTTGTTGAAAATTTGCTTAACGTTTCCAGAATTGAGAGAGGCGGTGTAGTTTTGAGTAAAGATGAGGTTAACTGGATGGAGCTTGTTCAACAAACGGTCCAGAGTTTTGTAAGCCTTGCTAATGAAAGAAAAGTTAAGCTTACTTTCATGCCCACAGACATTCCTACGGATGTGATGGTAGATGCAATTATGATAGGGGAAGTGTTATCAAATCTTTTAGACAACGCGATTAGATATACAGGAGCCGGCGGGACAGTGCTTGTTTTTTTGGAGGTGACAGACAAATTTGTCATAACGCATGTCAAAGATTCAGGGCAGGGGATACCTAAAGAATCCTTACCCCACCTCTTCACCAAGTTTTATAGGGTATCAGGAACGTTGGAGCAAGGTTCTAAAGGGACTGGATTAGGATTGTATATTTCCAGAGAGATAGTAAAATTGCATGGAGGGGACATATGGGTTGATAGCGACCTTGGAAAAGGCAGCACATTCAGCTTTAGTGTTCCAAGAGCTTAAGAGATTATGAAAAAGAGAATTTTACTTGTAGAAGATGAAATATTTATCAGGGAGCTTTATGAGAAAGTACTGGGTAGTGCCGGCTATGATGTAGTAAGCTCTCAAGATGGGCAAGATGGCCTTACCAAAGCCAAAGCAGAAAAATTTGATATGATTCTTTTAGACATCATGCTTCCTAAGATGACCGGGATAGATGTTTTAAAAGAGATCAGAAAAGACCAAGCTGAGCACTTGAAGACTGTTCCTATTTTTCTTCTAACAAACTTAGGACAGGAGTCCATTATCAAGGAAGCGTTTAAGATTGGGGCTAATGGCTACTTACTAAAGGCAAAGTATCTTCCCAACCAGATTCTTAATGAGATAGAAGCTTTCTTCAAAAATAACGTTCCTGCTGACAGTACTTCTGAGATAGCACAATAACTTGTCAATTTGATCTTTCAAGCACAAAATCACAAAGTTCTAGCAGAATTTCAGTAAATTGGTTTTGGTTTGGAAGGTTGTTAATTTCAGCTTTTGAATCCTGAATTAGTTTTTCCGCTAAATCCAGAGTATATGTGTGGGCGTTGCTATCAGTCACTAGTTCCCTAATAGTGTCCAGATCTTTGTGGGTGACTTTGTTAGAGCCATAGATTTTTTCTAAATAGCGCTTTCCTGTATTGTGAGTTTTTTCATAAGCTTTCAAAATGTGTATGGTTTTTTTCCCCTGCCTGATGTCAGACAATGCCTCTTGACCCGATTCTATATTGTGACTAAATAAACCCAGCAGATCATCTTTAATTTGATATGAGATTCCAATAGGATACATAATTTTATTAAAAGCTTTTACAGTTTTACCATAATCTTTGTTAGCTAAAATCAAGCCATACTCAGCCGGACCCTGAGTTGTATAAATAGAAGTAATGTATTTGAGATTTTCAAATACTTTCTTTAGGTTAGTCTTACTAATAGCCTTATGGCTGTTTTCATACTCAACAAACCAGCCTAAACTAACACTATCTATTATTTCTCCCAGTTTTTTAATAAGTTTTAATTTTAGTTGAGCGTTTAGTGAAGTATTCAATATGGTTTCATACATAAAACTATGATCCAGGTCTCCAAGAATCATCCCGGAAGAAAGCGCATAAACACCTTTTTTTGGTTGCTCCTGTTGGATTTGGGCAATCAAGTTTGGTTTTGAATATCTAATGGTATCCTCATCTGCTATGTCGTCATGTATTAAAAGAAACCTGTGTAAAAGTTCCAGGGCTGAAATGGCCTCTAGTTCGGCTTGTGATAAGCTCTTATTTGTTGTTATACCAAAGGAAAGCGCGGCTATGGCGGATCTTATTACCTTCCCATCTTGGCAAGTAGCGGTTTTGAGTTGGTTTAGCCTTTTGGTATAAATTGAGTTTGGGTCATGAGACACAGCTTTAATGATTTTTCCATCAAAAAACAAACTTAGGGTCTTTTGTACAGCTTCTTTATTCTGTTTTAAAAAGTTTTTGAGCCCTGCCATTGTAATGCCAATCATACAAATAAATTAGCTGTGTGGCAAAAAGTTATATTTGGTTTAATATTGAATAATGATTAAAGGGGTTTATTTTGATTTGGATGGGATTTATTTTAATAGAGGAATGGAAGACTTTATTGTGTGGTTGTCTGAGACTTATTTTATTCCAAAACACACAGTAGAAGCAGTATTTAAGAGAAGCAAGGAAGCCCATGATTATAAAGCGGGGGTAATTCCCTCTCATAGCTTTTATGATTACGCAAACAAAATTTTTGGGTTTCAGATTCCTGAAAGGGAGTATGTATTAGAAATGGCTGCTAAATTTTCTTTAAATCAAGCAGCTTATGAGTTGAGTGTAAGATTAAAGAAGGCAGGTATAAAAACCTTACTTTGTGCAAATATTTTTGAGGATCTTCTTGTGTATCTTAATCATTCATACAGATTGTTAGAAAACTTTGACGTCAAGATATTCTCCTTTAATGTGCATGTTCTTAAACCAGACATCTTGATGTATGAGGCTTTACTGGAAGAATCCAAATTGGCGGCAAACCAAATATTGTATGTTGATGATGATAATAAATCTTGTATCAATGCAAGGAAATTAGGTTTTATTTCACACTGTTCGGATCAAGTGGAGGTGATTGAAAGGCTTTTGCATCAAGAGAACATTGTATATTAGAGGTTAATTAAGCCCTTGCGCATTTAAGCTTATAATATTAATATTTGGATCAGTAAATTATGGCAAAAGTGAAGTCTGTCAAAAAAAGTAAAACCTCTAGACTATTAAAAGAAGATAGGGATGTGGAAGTTCCTAGTGTTGAGACCAAAGACCGTGCAGGACTAAAACCTAGTTTTAAAGGGAGTAAGCTTTTTGTACAAGTGTTGGTGGTAGTACTTGTCCTAGTTGTTCTTTCATTTTTAGGATTAAAATATAAATCTCTGATAATTAATGCTCAGGTTGATCACTCACCAATTTTTTCATGGCAGCTAAACTCTGCTCTAAGAGAGAGGTATGGACAAAGAACTCTAGATGAGATCATTACAGTCAAATTAATTGAGAATGAACTGTATAAGAAAGAGATTGAAGTTACAGATGATGACTTAAACGGTAAGGTAGCGGAAATAGAGAAGAGTCTTCAGGGCATGTCCTTAACCGATGCTCTTTCTGCTCAGGGGATGACTGTTGAGGTTTTTAAGAAACAAGTAAGACTCCAACTGGGTATTGAGAAATACATTGCCTCAAAGGTAATAGTGTCAGACGAGGAAATTAAAGGCTATCTTGATCAAAACAAAGAATCATTAGAAGGTTCATCAGATGAAGATAAGCAAAAAACAGCCAGAGAAGTGCTAAAGGATCAGAAGATGCAGGATGAAATAGCTTCCTGGATAGAAGATCTTAAGAAAAATGCCAAAATCAATATTTATATCTAGACTATAAATCTGTTATTCATAAAAAGAACAATTAAGATGACCTGCAAGATTGTAGATAAGAAGGCATAAGCATAAAAAAACTCCTCCTTTATCAAAAATTTGCTTCCATAAAAAATCAAAGGAAAGGCAAGTAAAAATAACCTTGGGAAACTGATAAGCGTCCCCGTTGCTAAAGGTAAAAGTACCTGGGCTAGTGAAAATAAATAAAGTTCAGTTTTAAGTTTTTTAAAAGAGACCACCAAGAGAATTAGGGCTAAAATAAAAATGGAGTTTTGAATTAACTCCCGCGTGAACCAAGGGTCAAGGTGCCTTGCTGAGTTAATTGTGTCCGGAATTAACTTTAGAGGTACACTAACCATGTTTTGAAGAATGTTTTGGGATCTTCCCCATTCTCCCTGAGCCCTAAATAAAACTGTATACGTTTTTTGAAAAGTATTTAAATATAAAAGGTAAATGATTAACCCAAGGTTTGAGATACTAAAAAGAAGTAATGTTTTAAAGAATGTTGTCACTCTTTTGAGTTGAGCTCTATGATGTTTGGTAAAGGAATAGACAATAATCAAAGAAAGAATAATACCATTAAACCTGGTTGCTGTTGCCAAAGCTGAAAATAAGGACGCATAAAGAAATTTTTCTTTAAAGAGAAATAGAAACGTGAGTATAGAAAGGAGTATAAAAAGAGTTTCAGTGTAGTTTGACTGAAGTATAAATGACGAAGGAAACAGTAAAAACACAATTACGGCCTTTAATTTTTGTTTGTAATCAAAGGAATATTGGTCCATAAGCTTTATTGAGCAGAACAAGAATGCCGGTAGCAGCAGCAAATTAACTCTATAACTTAAAGTTAGGGGTAGGATAAAGTTTAAAGTTTTTAAAAGCAGAGGGTAAAGAGGAAAAAAAGCCTGATTTGGAAATTTGTAGCCGCGCTGGGCAATTTCTATATAGTGCATCCCATCCCAGCCATATCCCCAAACTGCAAAGAAGAGTTCCTTAAAAGTTCTAATTGGTGTGCTCATCAACCCAACAGAGCCAAGTAAAAAGGGTATTAAGGTTATTCCAATAACATAAAATGCATAAATGATAAGTAGTTTTTTAGTATTTGCGCCGAAGCCAAGCTTCATTTCCCAAGTCTAGCTTATTTTGGGATAATTAAGAAATGAAAGCTAAAGCAGCTGAAAAAAAGGAGACATCTTGGGATAATGTTAGTAACTGGTATTCAAAAATAGTTAGTAAAGAGGGTCATTATTACCATCAGAATGTGATTGTTCCAAAGGCTTTGAAGCTATTGAACATGGATTCAACCTCTTCAATTCTAGATCTTGGGTGTGGCCAGGGTTTTTTTTCAAATCATATTCCGCCAGGGGCAAGATATTTAGGAGTTGATGTTTCACATAAACTGGTTGAAAAAGCTAGGTCGTTCAGTAGCAATGTCTCCTTTGCAGTTTCTGATCTTACTAAACAAGTGAGTTTAAACTCAAAGGATTTTACACATGCTGTTTTGCTGCTTTGCCTCCAAAACATGCAAAACCCATCGGTTGTTTTGGCAAATGCTGCAAGACACTTGAAAAAAGACGGAAAGTTATTAATAGTATTAAACCACCCCTGCTTTAGAATACCAAGGCAAAGCCTTTGGGGCTTTGATGAAAAAAATAAAGTGCAATATAGAAGAATAAACAGATACATGACACCCTTAAAAATTCCAGTGGCAATTCATCCGGGTAAAAAAGAAAAGTCGGAAATAACCTGGTCTTATCACTTACCCTTAAGTTCTTATTTAAGGCTTTTAAAAGATAATGGTTTTGTGGTAGAGCTAATAGACGAATGGCTTTCAGATAAGAAGAGTCAAGGTTCAAAAGCTTTCATTGAGGATAGGGCAAGGCTTGAGTTTCCCTTGTTTATGGCGCTGCTTTGCAAAAAAGAAAGATGAGCTATTGAGAGGAAAGCTGCGCTAAGATTGCTTTTGCTTCTTTCTTGCGTTCTCCAAGTGTATTTTTGGGATCATCAATTGCGAGTATGGCACTAGCATAATGTTTGGCCAACACATGTTTTCCTTCCAAAGCACAAATGTTTGCTCTTGTTAAATGAATCCCTGCAAGCCAAATATTTAGCTTAAGCTCAGCCTGATCAGCATTTTTAATTTCATCATCATAACCGTCATATAGGGCTTTTTCTGCTTCAAGCAGAATAGAAAATGCTTCTTCTTCCCTATCTAAGTCATACAAAACTTTAGCCTTAATATTTAGTGGCCAAGCTTTGTGGGCTTTGCTTCCTGGAAGATTTGCAATAGCCTCATTTAATGTAAGCAGTGCATTTTCCAACTCTTTTGTTTTTTCTTCTATTTCCATGGTTTTAGAATGAGTTAGAATGGTGCTTGCTAAGTGCACCTTAGAGATTTGAAGCTGTCCCAGAAGCTGCCTTCCTCCGGTTTCAGCCATTTCCACAGCCTCCAGGGCGCAGCGGTGGGCTTCTTTTTGTAAATGAGCCTTCTCTAGGGGGTCGCTTTCTTCCTCAGCTAGTTTTGTATAGGTTATGCGAATTTGGCCTAAAACATCAATAAGGCCTTTTAAATTTTTCTCTTCTTTATGTGCCTTCAATACCTCTTCAAACAGCCCTAACGCTTTTTTGAGATTTCCTGCTTCTCTTTCTTCTACTGCTTTATTTTTAAGTTCTTCTTTTTGGTCTATTGAGGCTGCCATTGTGAAATTTTATCATATAGCGCCAACTGTTTGCATATTTTTTGTGTTAGCCTCTATAATTTGAGTAGAATAGTTATGAGATTTAAAATTTTGTTTTTTGTAATACTCCTGCTTCCCATATTTTTGTATCTAGTTAATGGTGTTAGTGGAAAGTCTTTTGTTTTGGATGCTTCCCAGGAAAGATTGAAAGAGGAAGAGAGTGATATGCTTAAATCTCAAGTCATTCAGATTCCTGGTGATGCCCCTGTTATAGATTCAACTTCTCAGGAGCAAACGGAGCTTGAAAAGACTTCCAATGTGCCCTCAGTTGCTGGTGTCGCTGTTAAGGAAGGTTATAGTTATCAGTATGTGAACACAGAAAAGGGTAAGTTTGGTGTTTTTCTTATAAAAATGCCTCTGTCAAAAGTCAGAGTTAAAACTGTTGCAGCAAATAAGGATGATTGTAAGGGTAACTGTCCTGTAAAGCCTCTTTTGCAGTATGTTAAAGAAAATAACGCATATGCTGCTATGAATGGAAGTTACTTCTGTCCACCGGATTATGCCACCTGTAAAAGCAAAATCAATTCGTATGATTATGCCTTTTACAATTCCAATAAAACAAAGTGGATGAACAAAAAAGCTTTGACCTGGAATAAAACGGGTCTTGCAACCTTCAGTGGTACATCCGCAAAGTTTTATAAAGACTCAAGCACCTACAAAAACTCCTCTGTTACCGCAGGGTTGTCCAATTACCCAATGCTTCTTAAAGACGGAAATATTGTTGTTAATCTTAATGATTTGACCTCAGTGCAAAAAAATGTGAAGGGGTTAAGGGGGGCAATAGGTTCTGATGGTAGTAATGTGTATCTTGCCCAAATTACCAGAGCAACAGTTTTGGATGCAGCTTATGCAATGAGAGCCCTTGGAGTTAAACATGCGCTTAATCTTGATGGGGGAGGCTCGGCAGCTATGTATATAGATGGAGGATATAAAGTGGGCCCTGGGAGACTTCTGCCAAACGCAATTGTGCTTGTAAAGTAATTTTTAAAGGTTTTACATGGATCTTTTTACAGAAATCAGTCTCATTGTTTTAATAGCCGCGGTTGTTTCTGTAGTGATGAGGCTGTTAAGACAACCTTTTATTATAGGTTATATTATTACGGGGGTTTTGGTTGGACCTTATCTTTTGAATTTACTCAAATCAACAGAGGTGATTGAGTTGTTTTCAAAGATAGGTATTACGGCGCTTTTATTTATTGTTGGCTTGGGTTTAAGTCCAAAAGTTGTTAAAGATGTTGGTCCTGTATCATTAGTAACCGGCATAGGTCAGGTTGTATTTACCTCAGTAATAGGATTTTTTATAGTAGCTTATTTGGGTTTTACACTTTTAGAATCAGTATATATTGCAGTAGCTATAACCTTTAGCAGTACAATAATAATTTTAAAACTACTCTCTGATAAAGGTGATGTTAATAAACTGTATGGCAAAATTTCTATTGGTTTTCTATTGGTTCAGGATCTTATTGCTACTCTACTACTGGTTGCCATTTCTACATTGACTGTTTCACCTTCCGGACAAAGCTTGTTTGTTAGCGTTTCTCTTACTCTTGTTAAGGGACTTTTACTCCTATTAACCATTTTTGCAATTTCAAACTTAGTTCTGCCTAAGTTTGGAACCTTTTTAGCAAAATCTCAAGAACTTCTATTTATTTTTTCTTTAGCTTGGGGACTTACTATTGGAGTTTTGTATCACAAACTTGGCTTATCAGTTGAAATTGGTGCACTGGTAGCCGGTGTTTCTCTATCTATGACTCCTTATTCTTATGAAATTGGTTCGCGGCTTAAGCCTCTGAGGGATTTTTTCATAATATTGTTTTTTATACTTCTTGGTAGAGAGATGGTGTTTCAAAACCTGCAAATATATTTGGGACCCATAATAATCCTTTCTGTGTTCATTTTGGTTGGCAATCCCTTGATTGTGTTGCTTCTCATGAATATTTTGGGCTTTAAGAAAAGGGTTGGATTTTTGTGCGGTCTTACCGTGGCTCAGATTAGCGAGTTTTCATTAATACTTATGGCATTAGGCTTTAAAGTAGGACACGTTTCTAAAGATGCCCTTTCAGTAGTCACTTTTATAGGGATAATAACAATTGCCGGGTCTACTTATCTGATTCTTTACGCAGAAAAAATTTATCAAAAACTGTCTAGGTATTTAACAGTATTTGAGGTTAGAAAGGTTAACAGGGCTAAATTTGAAACACCCCACAACTTTGAAGCTATCCTGGCCGGTTATCATAGAGTGGGGGGAGACTTTGTACAGCTATTCAAAAGTCTTAATTTAAAGTTTTTAGTTATAGATTTTGACCCAGAGTCAATCAAAAGAGCTACTCAGGAAGGTGTGCCAAATATTTATGGGGATATTGAAGACACAGAATTTTTGGATGAACTTGATATATCCCAAACAAAACTAGTTGTGTCAACCATACCGGATTTTGAAGCTAATTGCTTGCTTGTAGACAGGGTTAGAAGAGAAAACAAAGAGGCAATCATTATTATATTGAGCGATGATGTTGATGAGGCACTTAAACTTTATGAACTTGGTACAAGCTATGTTGTTATGCCGCATTTTGTTGGTGCTGAGTTTGCTTCAAATTTAATTAAGAATTATAAATTTGAGGAAGGGTTATTTGAGAAAGAAAAGAGCAAGCATAGAGAATACCTTCAAAAACGTAAGTTAGAGCTTTCCAGACAGTTAGCAGCCTAATTGCTTTTTGCACTGAGTTTTTGATGCCTCATCATTGATCATATCGCACGCTTTACATGCGCTCTCTTTTGCATTGCTGTTCTTTGGCATCAGATTATTAAGGGTCTGGCCAAGATCTGTGAAAGTTATATCAGAAGGGATTGCAAACACAGAATTATCTGCTAGCCAAGTGTTGCAATCGTAATTAAATTCATTTTTGTAAGCTTCATAGTTTTTTTCCGTTTGTGCGTTTGGTATGGCATCTTCAGCTGGTGTAGTGGTTGGTGTTTCCATGCTTTTTTTAAGTTCCTCCAAATTCATTTTGGTACCCATCTTTGAAGCGGATGTCCACGAATACAACCATGTACCATCTGTTATCATATAGGTGTCCATAGCTTGCCCGTTAACATCAATTGAGGCATTGGTTCTTACATTTTTCCCTGAAATATAGCTCTCTCCACGCATTTTATAGGTGTCACTTGAATAGGAGCATTTAAGAGTTTTATTAAGGCCAATTAAGTCAAAGAGGGAACCTTTTATCTCTTGTTTTTCTGTTTTAGTTTCTTCTTGCTGAGTTGTAAGTTCATTCTCGCCGGGTTTTTTGATTGACTCCTTACTAGTAGAGCTTTTGGTTACTATGTAAAAGCCAAGAGAAAGGAGAATCAATAATGCGAACACGATAATTGCTAAGGTTTTATTTTTTGTCATAGTCATATAGTTATACTACAAGTCTAAAAAATAAAGAAGGGGTTAATAAAAGCCAACTTTATATTTGAATCTTATTTAGAATGAGATTTCTGCTACGTTAAAATAAGTTGATTCAGCATAGCCCCATTCGAATGCGCCAGAAATCTTAACGGCTTTTCCAATGCTTTCTTCAATCTCCTGCCATATTTTGTTTGTTGACGGCATAATAACAAAGCTTGTAACTACCTGACTCCTGCCACTTGCGTTCATATTGTCCAGATACGCATTATCAAGCTTAATTTCATAATCATAATTGATGTCAGGAGCAGGTCTATTGATTTTAGTAATTGTCCCGGTGAATGTTTTGTCAATTTTAGAATTCTCAGATTTTCCATAATGTTGGTAAGGGTTACATTGGGAAAAATCTCTTAATTGTATGCTTGACACATTAAGGCCCAATCTATAGTAATAATCGATTTTATCTTTGGTAGCCCAGTCCAGTGGTATTTCTCCAGTCACAGCCAAGCATTTGCCAACGCTCCCCGATAGCTCTGTCAAGAAACTAAATCCACTAGCAGGAATTAGAAAGTATCCGTTTGTATCTTCATCCCAGGTCTCTGAGAGTTGATACTCCACCCCTTCTAACCCAAGTCTTTGTTCATCCTCGCTGCTTAAACCACTATATCTTAACACTCCGGTAACGTTGATTTCCTTTTGGATAAGCAAAGGTGGTTCTTGTCTTTTTGGAGTTATTGGCTGTTTAATAGGTGTTTCTTTGATCTCAACCCTTTGAACAGGGTTTATATTGAAGATAAGCACCTTATAAATTATGAAAATTGAGGTTATGAGTATAAGTGAGTAAATTAAGGGTTTAAAATCTTTATGAGGCGACTCTAAAGGCTTTGGGACCTCAACATAGCCCGGACTCTGAGTTTCCGATTGATTTACTGGCTGATCCATTTTTTGATTATAGCAGATGCTTTTAGCCATCACAGCCAGACCAGGATATTGTTTTCCATTCGAGTAAGGAATTAAAGTAATAATTTTGAGATAAATCAAATGGCAGCAGGTAGAAAGTTTCAAAGAAGTAGTAGCCATTGTCTACATCAGTATAAATAGGTTTGGCATTTGTGCCGTCTTGGTAGTAGAGGGAATTTAGAGGGGGGTAAAAGTAATTAAAACCTCCTATATATTGGTTTATTCTCTCAGTCTTAAAGTAGAACACATTTTCAACGGGAAGATTAAGCTCATGCAACTGCCCGCCAAGGTTTAGGAATACCTGGTTTTTTTGGGTTGTTGGTTGCTTACTTGAAGGCATTAAAACTTTAAAAAAAACTTCGTTACTGGCTATGTTTGGTATTGGTATATGTAAAAAATCCTTGGGAAAATACCAACCGCTATAACAAGTATCTTCATTAAAAATGGGAGTTTCAAACTCCTCACTTTTATGTGTTTCCAACAATTTTTTTAAAGAATCTTCTTTTTTGTTATCTATAGTTTTCTCAATGTTAAAGCTACTGCTATATTCTTTGTTATCAAACTGTACCTTTAACTCATGCTTGCCAGGTGGTAGTTCTCTAGTAACAAAAAAAAGTACCGGAGGCAGATGCTCCTGCTTATCCTTAAGACATGTCTCTTTGTTTGAAGTTTCAGTCTGCCCAAAGCAGTATACTTTTGGGAATTGAGGTAGGGTTTGGACATCTTTTGCTATTTGTCCATCAACCCAGATAATAAAATTTTTCTCAGTATCCGGAATAAAATTAAAGGTGTCTATAAAATCATCCTCATTATAAGCCAACTTTTCTTTTTTAAATGTGTAGTTAAGTAAGAATTTATCTTTACTCTGTGCAATTTTCCCAAAGAAAGTTACACGCTTACTTTTGAGTAAGCTGCCATTAGGTGGATAAAATAGTTTAACAGGGTCTTCTAAAAGTGGAAGTTCATTTTTAACTTCTTGACTTTTTGGTATTTGTTGAGCGGTTTTTTCAGGAGCTTTTGTGGTAGGCTTTGGGGTAAATGCTTTTAAGCCCAAAAATACAAATACTAAAAAAATGAATAGGGTCAATACTTTAATCTTTATCATCCAACCTAATTCTAGCAGGAAAGTTTTTTTAAAGTTATAGCTATACTTCGGGTTAACTTTGGTTTATGGTATATTTGCTATATGGTTTCTGATTTTGAAGTGAAAGAAGTTCAGGCTAAATCTATACTTGTCCCAAGTAAACTTCCGGACTGTGATTTTGTTATTAATCCTTATACAGGCTGTAGGTTTGGTTGTACGTATTGCTACGCAAGTTTTATGGGTAGATATGTTGGAAAAGATATAAAAGATTGGGGAAATTATGTATATGCCAAGATTAACGCGCCCAAACTTTTGAAAACTGAAGTCAAAAAATTAAAAAATAAAGGTTTTGGAACAAATGTCTTTTTAAGCTCGGTCACAGATCCATATCAGGGTTTAGAAGCAAAATACAAACTAACCAGAGGCTGTCTTGAAGTGCTTCTTGATGCAGGGTTTGAGGGTAGTATTGGAATTCTTACCAAGTCAGACCTTGTTTTGAGGGATATGGATATTTTTAAAAAACTTAAGAGCGTTGAAGTAGGGCTGACAATTACTTCCACCAAGGATTCCATTTCCCGTTATTTTGAAAAGTTTGCGCCCAGTGTGTCTCAAAGACTGGAGGCTCTTAAAAAATTAAATGAAGAGGGAATAAAAACTTACGCTTTTGTTGGGCCTCTTCTGCCTCATTTTACAGCAAATCCTGAGAGTTTAAGAGAAATTTTTGATTCCCTGTGTGGTGTTGGGGTAAAAGAGCTTTATATTGAGCACATAAATCTTTCACCCTACATTAAAAAAAGATTATTTGAAGAGTTGCATGACGCTCCTGAAAAAGCCTTGGATAAGTTTTATATGGCGGGCTCTCCAAGTTACAGAAATGAGCTTGAGTCTTTGGTTTCATCCATTCTTAAAAATTATAACTTTAAATTAAGACTAGGTGGAATTTTACTTCACGCCTAAGAGCGGGTTTGAGAGGTAAAAAACTCCTGAGTAAAGTTCTTATGCTTGGATGCTAAAGTTATTTTCCTATTAGATTAGGATTTGAGATATAAGACCACCAGTCATTTTTAATTCCTTTTGTTTCTCCTGCTGCTATGGGGATGAGTGCCAGCCAGTATTTTTTATAATCATATCCCTGGCACCCCCACTTTTGACAGTTAATCAGCTCAGGTTTATGTGTGACCTCTGGGAAACTGTACCAGGAGTCACAATTACTTAAAGCATAGTTTGAATTTGACCAATCATAATCCCTAGTAGAATTAGGTGCAAAATGGACTGTTCCGCATTCTGCTTTGCCCGGAAACTTTTGATCATATCTTGTAAATCTTTCCCAGTCATTGACCTTGGCATTTTCAAAGACTTTTGTTAGTGTGAACTCCACTCTATGCCCAAAACTTTCCAACATTTCTGAAACGCTTCTTTCATAATTAAAGCCCATAACTGGAACCAGTTTCTGGCAGTTAGTAGCTAATAGGGGAGGAGAGTTATAAAAGAATGCTTTGGGACCGGCAAGCCTTGATTCATAAAATCCAAAATAGGGTCCACCAAAAAGCCAAACCTCGTCCAGTTCATTTCTGTTCACCTTTTTGCAAACCTCAAATTGATCAAATAGTACTTTATAATCCAAAGTGTCTTTTTCATGACACTTTTTAGGATCTGATAAACAAGTCAAATAAACCTTTTGAGAATACTTAAAGCCATCCTCCTTGATTGGAAATTGGTTTATTTCAAGTAATTCTATTACCTGATAGTTGAGTCTGCCTTTACTTACAAGAGTTATATCCTCTACAAACTTTTTGATTAAGTCGGAAGGAGCATTCCACTTTTTTTCAGCTATAAGTTTTTGATTTGAGATGTTGGGATTAAATATGACAACCAAAACTTTTCTATCTTTGTTTTGTTCTAAAACAGAAGGTTGTTGAGTGCTTCTATTTAGTTTGTATAAGAATAATAGAAGTAGAAAGGCAGTTAGAAGAAAAAATAACATTTTCTGAATTCTTGTCATAGTCTAATTTAATCAAAAAATTGGGTACTTGACATCAACGTATAATAGGTCAGTGATACAGCTTATTAAGTTACAAATCCAATACCAGATCAAAAACATCAGATTTTACATAATGTTTTTCTCTTTTTCCTTGATTTTCTCATTACTTTTTTATTCGGAATTTAATATAAAAGAACCGGGTAACATTATTAAATTTATGATTAGTATAAATGCTTTGATTTCAATAGGTTTTCTATATTTGTCACTGCTTGTATCACCTCTGATTATAGTTTTTCCTAAAATTTCCTATAGAGCTAAACTTTTACAGGCAAGAAGAGCTTTGGGTGTATCCGCTTTTATTTTTGGGTTTGTACACGCCTTTTATGCTTTTAATTTTAGTGTTGGTGGTTTTAAAGGCTTGGCTTTGAGTCCGCTTTCTTATGTAGTTACTGTTACTTTTGGGGGCATTTCCTTATTTATTCTATTTTTACTAGCACTTACTTCTTTTGATTATGCTGTTGGGAAGCTGACTTTTAGAATTTGGAAGAAACTTCACAGACTAATCTATGTAGCCGGAGTTTTTATTCTCATGCACGCTTTTTTGCTGGGGTCGCGTTTTAGGGAGTTGTCTCTTTCTTCTTTGATTTTTTATCCAGCTTTACTGTTTTTAGGAATCTTAGAAATGCTTACAATAGTTAAGTTTACATGGGCTAAAAGAGGAAAGATTTAAATCTTAAATCTTTTTAACAGAAGGGAATTTGAAACAACTGATACGGAACTTAGGGCCATGGCAGCTGAGGCAAAAATAGGATTTAATAAAATTTTAAAAAATGGATATAAAATTCCCATAGCAACAGGTATAAGGATTATATTGTAACCAAATGCCCAAAAAAGATTCAATTTAATTGTTCTCATTGTTTTTTTGGAAAGTTCTATAGCCGTTGCTACTGATTTTAGATCTTTACTTATTAAGGTTATATCTGAGGCTTCAATTGCTACATCTGTTCCTGTTCCCATAGCTATGCCTACATCTGCCGCGGCAAGAGCGGGGGCATCATTTATCCCATCGCCAACCATGGCAACTATTTTTCCTTCTTTTTGAATCTTTCTTACTTCTTCCTCTTTTTGTGCCGGTAATACTTCTGCTAAAACTCTTGTAATGCCAAGTTTTTTAGCCATAGCTTCCGCAGTTTTTCTGTTATCGCCAGTTATCATGGCTACTTCTATACCCATATGCTGTAGAGTATCAACTGTGTGAGGAGCTGTTTCTTTAAGTGTGTCAGAAATTGCAATCAGAGCTACATTTTTCTTATCAATGCTCACAAAAGCTAAAGTTTTTGCCTCAAGTGCTAGGTGGTCAGATGTCTCAAGTAAGCCTGCGCATTTCATAACTTGCTCCTGTTCCATAAATGCTTTTGTGCCAACAAGCACATCTTTACCATCTACAACGCCTCCCAAACCCTTTCCCGGTATGGCTCTAAAACCTTTTACTTCAAGAGTATTTGCACCCTTGCTCTCTGAGTATTTAACAATTGCTTCAGACAATGAGTGTTCAGATTTTTTTTCAATTGAATAAACAATGTTTAAAATGTATCCTTCCAATTTTATGTTTTTTGATACCTGCCAATTAAATTCTTCTCTTAGTTCTTCTAAGTTTTCCATAAAAAGAAAATCGGTTACTTTTGGTTTACCCTCCGTTAAAGTTCCGGTTTTATCAAAAATAATCGTGTTTATTTTGTGAGCAACTTCAAGGCTTTGGGCATCTTTGATCAAAATGCCGTGTTCTGCTCCCTTGCCTGTCCCAACCATAATAGCAGTTGGTGTTGCAAGTCCCATGGCGCAAGGACACGCAATAATAAGAACAGCAACGGTGTTTAATAAAGCATATAAAAATGCAGGTTCCGGGCCAAAATTGTACCAGAGGGCAAAAGTTGTAAAGGCCAGCATTATTACAATTGGAACAAAATATGATGAGATTAGATCGGCAATTCTTTGAATAGGGGCTTTACTTCCCTGAGCCTCTTCAACAAGTTTAATAATTTGTGAAAGCATTGTTTCTTTGCCAATTTTAGTGGCTCTAAACACAAAACTTCCGGTTTTATTAATGGTTGCTCCTATTACGCTGTCCCCTGGGATTTTATCTACAGGAATACTTTCTCCGGTGACCATGGATTCGTCTATAGAGGACTCGCCTTCAATAATAACCCCATCTGCAGCAATCTTTTCTCCGGGTCTTACTACTATTAAATCTCCAACTAATACTTCTTCTATAGGGATATCCATCTCTTTTCCATCTCTTTTAACCCTTGCCGTTTTTGCCTGCAAGTTTAATAAATTTTTAATTGCATCAGAAGTTTTAAGTTTTGCCCTTGCCTCAAGAAACCTACCTAATAAAATGAGCGCAATTATTATAGTTGATACATCAAAATAGGGCATAGGTTCAATTCCAACGCTCTCAACAATTTGCGGAAAGAGTGTGACTACTGCCGAATAGCCAAATGCTACGGATGTTCCCAACGCAACTAGGGTGTCCATATTTGCGCTTCTATGTTTTAGCGCGGGGAGTGTAGCTTTATAAAAAGAAAGACCGACCCAAAATTGAACTGGTAGTGCCAGGAGAAGCTGAACAAAAAAGTTTTGAAGAAATATGGGAGAGTAGTTCATGATTCCTGGGAAACTTCCCCATAAAATAAGCCCTCCAAGGACCAAACCGACAATAACTTTTGTTTTTAACGCTTTTAATTCTTTAAGCTTTTCTTTTTTTTCCTGAGTGTCATCTTCCTCATCAAGTTTTGCCATATATCCGGCATCTGAAACTGCTTGGCAAAGCTTTTCATCAGTTACTGTTTCTGGGTCATAGGTTACTGTAGCCTTATTAGTAGCAAGATTCACATTGGCCTTTTTAACCCCATTGACCTCACTCAAAGAGTCTTCCAGGATTTTGACGCAGGAAGCACAGTGCATCCCCTTAATTAAAATAGTTTTTTTGGTTTCAGTCATAATTTATTCCTTAACTATAATTTTTCCGTGGAACATATTCATTCCGCAGGAGTAGTCAAATTGACCGACTTGTTCAGGGTTAATTTCTATAATTGTTTTCTCATTCAGGGGCAAAAACTTTCTAATTTTGAAATCCGGAAGTGTTATTTCTTCTAAACAATTTGAAGGGTCTTTTCTAAAGAAACTTATTTTAATTGGTTTGCCTTTTTGAACCGATATTATGTTTGGGGAGTACCCCCCATCTACAATAATGTCTATAGAATCAAAAGCCTCCACAGCTTTCCCCTTTTTCTTTATGAAGAAAATGTAAGTAAAGATTATTCCTGCAAGGCTAAATAATGTTACCAGTAGTTTATCAAGACTCATTTGGCTTTCTTCAAAACTTTCATAACCTCTTCAATCGCCTCTTTCTGTCTGCCTTCATTAATGTGATTTAGGGCACATGTTTTAAGATGATTCTCAAGCATTAAGTTATCAAACTCTTTAAGTGCTTTTTGTACGGCTTGAGATTGATGTATTATATCAATGCAATACTCCTGAGCTTCAACCATTTTTATCACTTTTTCCAGGTGTCCTTTAGTGATTTTTAATCTGTGAATTAGTCTTTCTTGTGTATCTTTTGGTCTAAACATATATCCCTAGTATGGGGATATACTAATGCGTTCAAATATTTTAGTCAAGAGGAAAACTAAACATCCACAAAAAACTTCATAAGATACATGATTGCAATTCCTGATAGAAAGGTTAAAAAGGATAAAAGTGATCTAAGTGTGTTATCTTCCTTTTTTATTTCAGGAACCAAGTCGGAAGCTGCTATATAAATAAATCCTCCTGCTGCAAGGGGAATAAAAAAAGCATTCAGATAAGAACTTCCTGTAAGCCAGAAATAGCCAACCATGCCACCGAGTACTGAAGAAGAAGCCACCAAAAAATTTAAGAGCAAAGCTTTGGTTTTTGAAAATCCATAAAAAATCAGTACGCCAAAATCACCAATTTCCTGTGGTATTTCATGAAGAGCAACAGCCAAAGTAGTAACAATGCCAAGCTTAAGGTCCGTATTAAAGGCGGCTGCAATAACAAGTCCATCCAAAAAATTATGGAGTACATCTCCTAATAGATTCATATAACCCCCGGTATGTTGATCACAGTGTCCGTTGTGACAATGGTGCCAGTGCAACACCTTTTCAATTGACAAAAATAGAACAAAAGACATAAGGGTTGTTAAAAGTACAGGTTCAACGGAAAACTCACGAGAGGCTTCAGGAAGCAAATGTAAAAACGCCCCACCCATCAAAGTTCCAGCGGATAAAGAAACCATAAAAACTAGAATCTTTGAAAGGTTTTCTTCTTTAAGGCTTAATGAAATGAGACCAATAAAAGAAGCTAGGCTTATTAGAGAGGTTGCAGCGATAATTAAAAGGAGAATCATAGATTAAGGTTAAGTATATCAGATTGATAATGAGCTCTTTTGCATTAAAATTGGTGAATTACTTCTCCTAGTAGGTTTTTTTCCTGATCTCCTGAAATAGATGCTTTAAAAGTCATATAATTTTCAAGTCCTGAGCCCTTGAACTTGCCATTCAGAAGATCGTCCACCTGAAAAACCCCGGCAGAATTATTCATGTAAATTAATATTTCAATTGGTTTTTCATTTCCTTCAGTTATTTCAACCTTATCTATAGCTGCAGCTGAAATGGAATGAATGTTTATGTCACCCTTTTCATATGGAATTCTTGATCTTCCCTCACTCATATCTAAAGCATCGGCTACCCTAACAATCCCCGCTTCAATTGTTTTTGGGGTACCGCCTTTTCTATGACTGATTATGGCATGCAGAGTATCTGACACTATTATTGTTTTTTCTATCATAGGCAGATCACAAAGCAGATCTCTTAAAAGAGTATTTGCTATAAAGAGGCTGAACTCTTCATGTCCTTCTCTGCTTACTGACATTCCAAGATCATGCAAAACACTTGCAAGAAAAATTACTATCTCCCCGTGGTCATAAGAGAGCCCATAATCATTCTCTATGGAAAGTTGTAAACCCCTTTTCTTTAAAATTCGTGAAATTTTAAGTGCTATGTTTGCAACAATTTGAAAATGAATATGGCCATGATCTGTTATTTTATCCCGGCTTAGCGCATTTGTGTTGATTACTGTCCACAAAGTTTTAACCTCTTCACTCTCATTTATTTTTTCCAGCACTTTCTTTAAAAGTGGGTTGTGTTGGGCTGGAACATTTATTTTGATTTGTTTTATTTTGTCTGCTTCCATAACTTTGGTCATTATACCTTATGCTAAGTATCTGGAGTAATTGCCCTTTTACAAAATTTTTATCTGTTTATAATGAATGAAGGTTTACTATGAAGCAGTTTTTACTTACTTTTTTTGTTTTATTATTGTTAGTGTTTGGCTTTAAAAACCTAAGTGCTCTAACTAAAAAGGAAGGCAACTCAGATGCAAAGGAGGGGATAGACAGAAAGGAACTTTCCTCTCAGGATGAAATATTTCCTTTGGATGAGGAGACTTCTTTGTATTTTATAGAGTACGACCAAACTTCAAAACTGTATTATCTTAGATACTACAAACTTTATGGAATTGAGGCTTATGATGAAGGTATTGGATCAGCTTATATTTTAGAAGATGCAAATCTTAATTTGCCTTTATTTAATAGAAAATATGTGAGGGTTGAAGGCTACTTTGTAAAAGGAGACAAATATAATCCTTCAGTGCGCGTTACAAAAATTAAAATTGACGATTTCCCATGGCATGAAAAAGCCAATGAAAGTTTTGCTCCCATAGTTAAAATTGAAAGATTTAGCTCTATTGAAACTGGTGTTAGAGAAATAAACTATTTGAGTTGGGATAGTAAGACGTATGTTGCTAGAAATACAAGTGGGTCTTCTTTAGAGAATAGCAAGGAGACAAGCTGTCCAATTAGTGCTTCTTTACTGGAAGGCTTTAACAAAAAATTTAAAGACACTATTGAAGGCTCTTATAAGATCAACACCTTGGAAAAAGGTGATCTTAGAATCTTTGGAGGAACTTATATCCTGACCACAAAAGACTCCCGGAAGTTCTCTCTTTTATTTACCGCAATACCAAGTTCAGCTTTGTGCCTACGTGATGGGTTATGTGGTAAGAGCTTAACTGAGAAAAACAAGAATTATGGTTTTAGGTTTATAAGTTCCTATCCTATAGGTGATTTACTTTTTTTTGACGGCAAGGAGATTTATGATTACCTGGTTTATATAACAGACATTGGAAGAGAGGCTTGCACTAAAAAGTGAGCTCTTATTGACTTAAGTATTAGTCTAGATTTAGAATTTGGTAAGTGTTAATGAGTCTTCTCAATTGGGTTAAAACTAATAAACTTTCCGCCTTTCTTCTGGCCGTTATTGGGTTCTTTGTGGTAAGAAGCATTTTGGGTGGCACTTTTGGTGCCAATAGGTTCGTTGGTGATTATGGTGGGGATAGTAATTACTATTCTGAGTCAGCTGGCGTAACCGGTATGAATGCGCTTAGGACACCACAGCTTTCAAGGTCAACTGTGTCCTCCCCACCAATAGCTCAGACAGCAAACAGGATGACCATTGAGGATGCTTCCATGTCACTTGTGGTTAAAAGTGTAAGGGACACGGTTCAAAAGATTAAGTCTAAGGCGGAGGATCTTAATGGATATATGGTAGCTAGTTTCATAAGAAGACCGGATGAGGGGGGCAGTGGAAACATTTCAGTAAGAGTTCCTAAGGAAAAGCTTGCTGAGGCTTTGACCTACTTTAAGTCTTTGTCAGTTAAGATAGTTTCAGAAAATCTTACAGGGCAGGATATCACAGACCAGTTTAAAGATAATGAAGCAAGACTTACTATTTTGCTTTCCAATAAGGTCCGGTTTGAAGCTGTGATGGCAAAAGCTGAGAAGATTGAGGATATTCTTAGAGTTCAACAGGAAATTTTTAATCTTCAAACCCAAATAGATGCCATAAAGGGGGAACAGCAGTATTTAGACGACTCTTCAAAGTTTTCAAGAATTGATGTGAGTTTATCTGAAGATGAGTTGTCCCTTTCTTATACAACTCCCGGGGCATTCAGACCGGAACTTGTGTTTAAACTTGCTGTAAGAAGCCTTGTTAGCACTCTTTTTGATTTGATCTCAAAGGCCATATGGGTGGGAGTTTATTCTGTAATTTGGCTCCCAGCTTTTATACTATTTATAGCTGTTAGGAGGAGATTTTTCAGAAAGAAATAGCTAATCCAGCAAGCTAAGAAGCAAAGATTGGCCTATAGTTAGTTGACTTTATTTTTGCTTTAGTGTATACTCCATAAAGTTTATAGATTCGATTAAAGTAATAGTTCTTCTTATCTTAGAAAGTCTTATTCCTTTAATTTAGAAATACAAATATGTTTGGACACTCACAAGGTTTTGCTGCCTCAAGAAGCAGTGAACGGAAAAATTATAATAGAACTGCGCGTTTTACCTCTACAAGGTTGGGTAGTTTTGGGCGTTCTGGCAGACCTAATAGATTTGGGGGTAGGAAGTCCGGTTTTAAATTTGATCCATCTGTGCTTGTAAAAAGAGCCATACTTCAAGCCCCGGAAGAAGAATACATATCAAAACACACTTTTAATGACTTTGAAATTTGTGACAAACTAAAGTCCAGTATTTTGGCAAAAGGTTACAAAATTCCAACACCTATTCAGGACCAGGCTATACCTCTACTTCTTAGTGGAAGAGATGTTGTTGGCGTAGCAAATACAGGCACAGGCAAGACTGCTGCTTTTTTAATTCCGTTAATAAATAAAATTTTTACAACAAAAACTGAAAAAATTCTAATTATTGCTCCAACACATGAGCTTGCCATCCAAATACAGGAGGAATGTATAGCTTTTACCAGGGGGATGTATATATTTTCAACTCTTTGTGTTGGGGGTATGAGTATATGGAATCAGATCTCCTCACTTAAAAGAAACCCTTCAATTGTAATTGGCACTCCAGGAAGACTTAAAGACTTGAGAAACAGAGGAGAAATTAACTTTGCAAATTACAGATCAATTGTGTTAGATGAGGTTGATAGGATGCTTGATATGGGCTTTATAAACGATATTAAGTTTATAATCTCTCAGTTGCCAGTGGAAAGACAATCGTTATTTTTTTCTGCTACGTTATCACAAGACATTAAAGTTGTTATGCATTCTTTTTTAAGAGACCCTATGATTATTTCCGTTAAAAAACAGGAGACTGCTCACAATGTTGATCAGGATGTAGTAAAAACCAATGGCCAACAGAAAATTGAAGTTTTGCATGACTTACTGATAAAAGAGGGTTTTGAGAAGGTATTGGTGTTTGGAAGAACAAAATGGGGTGTTGAAAAACTTGCCAAGGAGCTGCTTCAAAGAGGGTTTAAAGTAGCTTCTCTACACGGAGACAAAAACCAAAATCAAAGAAAAAGAGCCCTGGAAGAATTTAAGCAAAACAGAGTTAAAATTATGCTAGCAACGGATGTGGCTTCAAGAGGTCTTGATATATCTGATATCACACATGTTATAAACTATGATCTTCCTGAAACGTATGAGGATTATGTACATAGAATAGGAAGAACAGGAAGAGCCAATAAAAAGGGTACTGCTTTAAGTTTTATTGATTAATTTTTTTTAATCTTGTCCCATCGATTTTTAACATGCTTATCAAGTTTTATATAACTTGAAGGATTATAGCAAAGATTCGAATGTTATAATCTTTGAATCATGACTAAACACAAGCAATACTATGACCTATTGGTTAATGATAATAAAGAAATATTTGACCTACTTAAAAACTCTTTTGAAAAGTTAAGTGCGGATACAAACAATGAAGGATGCAAAGTCAAATTTGAAGAACTGAGAAGACAGGTTCTAAGGCTAGTCCAGAAATATGAAAACATGCTTTGCGGAAAGACTTATAAGGCCGGATTTGGTGGCTTTACCAACAGTCTAGCAGACAAATTTAGAGCAGAAGTGTACGAGCATTTCCCCTTTTTAAATGCTCAACTGTAAGCAATTAGTTCCAGTATTCTTCATTTTATTTAAGATATTTGTCAAAAAATTTGACTGACCTATCAAGAGCCACTCCTAAACTGGCGCTTAGATTGTGATCATTTCCATCATAAATGTATAGTTCTACTTCTTTACCTACTTTTTCCATTTGTTCCTTTAACGTTTGTGAAAATTCAACAGGTACTGAGCTATCTTTTGTACCGTGATGAAGCTGAAGAGGCCCAGAAATATCTTTTAAATAAGAATTGGCAGATATACTCATCCAAAAGTTGGGATTTTCATTTGGAGTACCATATTCCTGCACTAAAGTTTGTCTCCAAGTTCCTCCCCTTGTAGAAGGGGTTGGGTTTGAAGGGTTATTGGGTCTTCTCCATTTTGAGAACAAATCCTCATAAGAGGCTACCACTCCTGCCCAGATTACGCCCGCTTTAATATCTTTTCTGACTACCATATTTCTAAGAGTGATAAAACCGCCCATTGAGTGTCCCCACATGCCAATTCTTTCCGGGTTTACAATAAGATGAGTGTTGGTCTGTAAATCTTTAAGCTTTTTAGTTGCAGACACTGCATTTAACACATCTATTGTATATACATTTGACCCATAGCCACCTGAAGCAGCACCTTCAGACTCCCCGTGCCCTCTATAATCCGGTTTAATAAGAACATAACCGTTTCTGGAAAAAGCGTCAGTGTAGGTTAGGTATCTTTCAGTAGTTTTATACTGAGAGGGGGGTATATAGCCATGATTAAAAACAATAATTGGCCAGCCATCTTTTGGAGAAGTACCAATGGGGATTGTTAATAGAGCGTATATTTTTAATCCCTCCGATTTATAGTAAACTAAGTATTTTAGGTAGTTTGATCCTTGTGGTAAAGCCTTTTCAATAAAAATCTCACTTTCTAAAAAACTTTGTTTTCTCAGTTGTTCAATTTGAAGAGGATTTGTATTTTTTGGAAGCACTTCCGCTTTTTCACCAATAGGGTTGTTTACAGTTTCATACCATTCTTTTGGCTTTACTAAAAACCATAATGTTAGAGATATACCGGTGAATATTAGAAAAATGGGTAGTGTCTTTAACAATACTTTCATATCAAATTTAAGCATGGGCTGGAAGATTACACCCCCAGCCTCAAACTTAATTTATTCAACTATAAGAGTTCCTTTCATACCCATTTCTCTATGTTTTCCTACACTACAGTAGTACTCAAAGGAGCCAGCTTTATCCGCTGTGAATTCAACTACATCGCTTTCATTGACTTTTATTTGTTTGGTTCTTGTATTGAATTCATCAATCACAAAGTCATGAAACCCCTCAACGTTATTAAAAGTGATTTTTAATCTATCACCTTTTTTAACTTTTATTTGTACAGGATTGAATGAGAAGTTTTTACCTTCAATTGTAAACTCTTTTATAGTTGCCTTTTCCATAACACCCGACTTTTCTGAGTCTTCTTCCGGAGAGGCTTCTTTAGTGCTTTCATTCTTTTCTTCTATTTGGTTGGTTATAGACTCTGCTTTTTCAGTGGGTTTTAGTACTTCTTTAGTACTGGAATTTTTCTTTGACATAGCCAAAACAAGTCCCAGTAGTACAACTCCTCCTATTGCAAGAAGTATCCAGGGGTTAAATTTGGTTTGACTCTGGTCAGCATTTTTATTGTTTTCATCCATTGTTTGTTCACCTCCTTTGAAAAGTGGAATTTTCCCTTCATAGAATTTACCAGAGTGAAAGCTAATTAGTCCAGCTATTATAACTGTTGCCAGAGTTTAAAAAATAGCTTTTCATGTTTGATAACGTTTAAAACAGGGATTATTTGGCTGTATACCCAGTCAACTTATCTTTATATTATTAAGGAATAGGCTAGTTTTTCTATGGCTTGGGAAATTAACGCACTCATATCATCAATTCTTTTTTCTCTTAACAGTATCCTTGGAAGATCTTTGGCAGTTAAGTCGGAAGATCCCAGAGCTTTTGCCTTTGTGTACAATGCCATAGCTGCCGGCTTTGCTCTGGTTTTTCTAGTCTTTGAACAAACTAAGTTTACACCTCTTCCTATGTGGGTGATTATTTTGTCTGCTCTAAACATGGTTACTTATGGAATTTTTAATAGGTACGAATTTTTTGCCAGAAAGTATGTGGAGGCTTCTACCTACACAATTTTAACTAAATTTATTCCTATTGTTACCTTTACAATTGCAATTTTATTTTTAGGTGAATCTCTCACTTTTCCTAAAATTATTGCAGCCTTTCTTATTGTTGGCGGAAATATTTTGGCTGTTTTCAAAGGAAGAAAATTGGCAGTTCAAAAGGGTATTAAGTATGCTTTAATAGTAATTTTATCTTTAGGTGTTGCCTGGTCTTTTGATAAAAGGCTTTCTTCTTTTTATCCTTTAGCTTTTTACGCTTTTCTAACTTATGCCATCCCAAATGTTTTTTTGTATTTATTTCCCAGACTTGCTGTTAAAGGTTTGTTAAAGGAGGTGAAAATATCAAATTGGAAGATTATCCTTTTGGCTTTTGTGAATGTGTCTGCCTACTATTTTTTGATTAAAGCTTTCTCTTATGGGGAGGCTTCAAGAGTTGTATTAATAACCTCAACCTCAACCATACTTACTGTTGTCATTGGGATAGTCTTTTTGAAGGAAAGATCAAATGTTGTGAGAAAAGTTATAGCTGCATTGCTAGTGACTATTGGAGCGCTATTGCTAAAATAAGGCCGTAAAGTAAAGCCATTAAGTGATAAAATCTTCCTGTGATTACCACCAAAGCCCTTACAAAGAAATATCTTGACAGAGTCATCCTTGATAAAGTTGATTTTAAGATTGGAAACGGTACAAAAATTGCCGTTGTTGGCAGAAATGGGTGTGGAAAAACTACTTTTTTCAAAATGATTATGGGGGAGGAAGAAATAACTGAGGGGTATATTGAGAAGGAAAATGAAGTGCTAGCCTATATTCCTCAGGAATTCTCTTTCTCTAACAACACTTTGGTAGGCGAGTACCTTGAATTAAAGCTTAATGAGTCTTGGGAGTTTTATAAAATTGAGCAGCTTGTAGATAAAGTTAAATTTCACAACTTTGATCCTTATCAGGAACTTGCAACACTTTCAGAAGGCCAAAAAATGAAAGTGAAATTAATTGAAGTTATGCTTACTGATCCAACAATTCTATTAATTGATGAACCTACTAATCACCTTGATATTGAGGGAATAATGTGGTTTGAGGAATATATAAAGCATCTTCCCATAACAGTTGTACTTATTTCTCATGACAGGTCGTTTCTAAATCATGTTGTTGACGAGATTTGGGAAATTGAAAAGCACAAGCTTTTCAGATTTGTTGGAGATTATGACACTTATAAAGAGGAAAAGTTAAAAAAGATTAACAAGTGGGATGAGGAGTATGTTAGATTTCTAAAGAAAAAAGCCCAATTGGAAAAGCTGTTAGAAAACGCCAGAAAAATTAAAGGAAAAAAAAGAGGTAATGCAGTTAGTGCTGCAAAAAAAAGAATAGAGAGGGAGGTTGAAGGGGAGAATAAAAAAGAAAAGTACGTTGTTAAAAGGCTTAAAGGGCTTAGTTTTAAAACTGAGGTTGGAGAAGGAAAGCTTATGACCAGGTTTGAAGATGTTAGTAAGAATTATGGAGGAAGAGGTGTTTTTGAAAAATTGAATTTTGAACTAAGAAGCGGGGAAAAAGTTTGGCTTTTTGGCCCAAACGGAGGTGGTAAATCTACACTTGTAAAAATAATTGTAGGGGAGGAAGCGCAGTCCGCCGGTAAAGTAAGGATTGGAGAAAATATAACAACCGGTTACTTTTCTCAAGTCCAGACCAATTTGGATTTTGAAGATAACCTCTTTGACTATTTTGTCAAAGAAACAGGTGTTTATTTTGGAGATGCTTATGGGCAACTTGCTAAGTTTCTGTTTGATAAGGAGGCAGTAAAAAAAAGAATCTGGCAGTTAAGTCCCGGAGAAAGAGCCAGATTTAAGCTGGCAATTTTTGCAAATAAGAAATATGATTTTTTGATTTTGGATGAGCCGGACAATCACTTGGATATAGACACAAAAGAGGTGCTAGAAAAATCTTTAAGAGAGTTTGGTGGTACGCTTTTGCTAGTTTCTCACGACAGGTACTTTGTAGAAAGCATAGGTGTTAAAAAAATGTTAAACCTCAAGGAGGGAGTGCTCACTTATTTATAAATTCTGTTTGGCTTTGCTCATTTAGAGTGATGAGTTTAAAATAAACACAATGGAAATTTACTATAACAAGGCTGCTGGAATTTTAATAAAAAGCAGGAAGCTTCTTGTTACAAGAGAGAAGGGTAAAATACCTTTCATTGCTCCCGGTGGTTCTATTGAGAAAGGTGAAACTCCTAAGGAAACAATTATTAGAGAGCTAAAAGAAGAGGTTAATGTTTTTGTAGACGGGGGTGATTTGGAGGAGTTTGGTACTTTTCTGGCCCGTGCAGCGGGGGATGAAGAAAAGTATGTTCAAATGACCTGTTTTTTAGTTAAGAAATGGGAAGGGGATCCAGTTCCAACAAACGGCGAGGAAGTAATAGAAGAAATATTATGGCTAACTTCAAAGATTCCGGAAGACATTAAAGTAGGATCCATTTTTGAGCATGAGGTTATCCCAAGACTTAAAAAACAGGGGCTAATTGACTAGTTTTTTTTGATACTGTTTTTGCTCACCTTCTGAGACTAGTAAAAAAGCTGGAACTTTAGAAGCTAAAGATGGTCTTAGTTTTGTTAGTTGAGAATTTTTAACAAAAATTAAATAATAGGAAAATGAAAACAAATAAAGAGTGGCACAAAGAAAACCCATTGCCTAAAAGACCAAAAGAGGCTCAAAGAATTCAGTGGCATGTAAATCATGCAAGAGAATGCGGTTGTAGAGAGATTCCTCCCAAGATAAAAATAAAGATGGCGGAGAGAAAACCAAAGGTTATTGTTGGGGTTCTGGCTAAAAATAAAGATAAATACTTGTTAGTTAATGAGGTCTTAGAAGGTGGTAAGAGCAAATGGATAGTTCCCGGGGGAAAGGTGGAATTTGGCGAGAGTTTAGAAGAAGCAGCTAAAAGGGAATTGCAGGAAGAAACAGGGCTTGTTGTAAAAGATTTAGAGTTTGTTTGTTTTAAAGAAGCTTTGTTTCCAAACTATAATTATCATACTGTTATTTTCTTTTACCTTGCTAAAACCAAGCAAAGTACACTCGGCAAAGATATTGAAGGCAAGGTTCAAGATGCCAAATGGTTTAGACAACATGAGATTGATAAGCTTCCGCTGGTTGAGAGTGCTGTGTGGTTGTTTGACCTTTTGTGGAAGGATAAAAACTAAATTATATTAGTTTCCAAATAAGAAAAGCTCTTCTTCAGCCCTTGTTATGCCTGTGTATAGCCATCTTTTCCACATAGTTTTATCCATTTTTTGAAATTTCTCTTCAAACAAAATCACTCTTTTTGCCTGACTGCCCTGAGCTTTGTGAACTGTCAGTGCGTAGCCAAAATCAAACAAATCTCCAGCCAGGGCAAGCCTTCTGTTTTGTGTAAAATTAACAGGTTGCAAAGCTCCAAATTGAGGAGCGAATATAAGCCCTGAATATAGTTTTTCAGAGCCGTCCATTTCTATTTCAGCGTTAAACCAGTTCTCATCCTTCTTTGAGATCTTAAGCACCGTTCCTAACATCCCATTGTAAATGCTTTTCTCATGATTGTTTCTTAAGCAAATTACTCTATCATTAGCTTGGGGAGTAGGAGTGTCAAAGCCTAAATCAGATCTGATGAAGCTATTAATTTTAGTTCTTGTTGAGTTATAGCCGCAAAGGATGAGAGTGTCTGGTGAATAGTTTTTAAGGAGTTGTGAACTTATTTCAGATGCTTCAGGATTGGATAGCGCATATTTGGAGATATTTTTCCCAAAGCTTTTAACTGGGATGCTACCCTTTTCTCTTGCCAGGATAGAGATCTTTATTATAGGGTTGTCTTTTGCCTGTCTGTGGATTTGGGTTAGAGTAATATTGGGCGTTTGCATCAGGTTGAAATTTCCGTTGATTGGCGGAAGTTGCCCATGGTCTCCAACAGCAATAATTGGGATAGTGAAAGATAACAAGTCCTTGAAAATCAACTCATCAACCATAGATGCCTCATCAATTATTATTAAATCGGCTTCAATTTGCTCTTTTTTCTCCCAGCCTACAATTTCCTGATGAGCATTTTCAATAGGATTGTACATTAGCCCATGAATAGTACTTAGTTTATCCTGCCAGTAGGTTGTAGCATTTTGACCTAGCTTATTTTTTAAATTTTGGGTTGCCCTTCCAGTATAGCTACAAAATGCCACTTTTGTTTTTTTACTGTTGTCATAAAGTTTTTTTCTAAAATATGAGATAAGTGTGGTTTTACCCGTTCCTGCATATCCTCCAAGTGTGATTACAGGAGTTTTATTTTTGCTATGAAACCAGTCGAGAAGAGCTTTAACGGCTTTTTTTTGGTCTAAAGATAAGTTCATCAGTGCATTTTACAGTATTACAGAGGCTACTTGAACTTATATGGAAGGTGTGTTGTAATCTTAGTATAGGCTTATGAAAAAACTACCAATTGTTTTACTTGTAATTATTCTTGGTCTCGGGGGGTATGTTGCTTTAAGTCTTTTAAGTAAAACTGCACAAAAAACACCCCTTCCAACAGATGTCTCTGAAACAGCAAAAGTTAGGGAGAAAGATGTTGTTGAGGATGCTACTTTAGAGGAGAAAAAGCCGGTATTAATGGATCCTGCCAAAATTGACCCGTTAAGATTTACAACAACTATTAATAATAAATATTTCAGCCTGCCTGTTGGAAGGGAGTTAACCTATGAGGGTAAAACAGAAGATGGCTTGGAGAAAATAGTTATATCTATAAATGGGGATACTAAACTTGTTGCCGGTGTAAAGACACTAATATATAGGGATAAGGTGTGGTTGGATGGGGAATTAGTTGAAGATACAAGAGATTATCTTGCTCAGGATGACATGGGCAATGTTTGGTATTTTGGTGAGGACGTTGATAATTATGAAGACGGAAAACTTTTGGATCATGAGGGTGCTTGGTTAGCGGGTGTTGATGGAGCTGAACCCGGTCTTTGGATTAAAGCTGAGCATGTGAAAGGGGATTCTTACAAACAGGAATATTATAAAGGGAAGGCTGAGGATATGAGAGATGTTATTAGTACGTCTGAACCCTTAAAGATAAAAATGGGTTCTTACACAAATTGCGTGAAAATGTACGATTGGACTCCTCTTGATAAAGATGCAAGAGAGTACAAATATTATTGCGCGGAACTTGGTGCAATGGTATTGGAAACAAACTTTACAGGCGGAGAAAGAATTGAGTTGGTTGGGATTAAATAACTTCAAATTTTGACATCATACCAGATTCCATGTGTTCTGGTATGTGGCAGTGAATAAGCCAATCCCCTATGTTATCCATTTGCACCAAAAACTCAACCGTATCCCCTGTTTGTATCAAGGCTGTATCTTTCCATACCTTATTTGTATTTTCAACGTTATTTGTACTTAGAACTAAGAATCTTTGTCCGTGAATATGCACAGGATGTTGCATTGGATGCAGGGAATTTGGATCATTAAACAACTTAATGCGAACTAAATCACCTTTCTTAAATGTCCAGTTTATATCCATATTTTCTTTGCCTGTTGCTTGGTCAATTAGTTTCCATTTGATTGCATCTGCTGTTGCATTTTTGTTCATCATACCCATGTCATCATCCCACTCTATTTTTTGATTATCGTTATTTTGCATCATAGCACCGCCATGCATCATGTGATCTCCGCCCATCATATTATTACTGCCATTATTCATCGTCCCGCTGCCCATTCCCATGGGATTGATAGATATAGTCAGGTTTTTTTGTGGAATAGCGCTCAAGTTACTTGTTATTCCGGCAATTTCTGCTTGTAAATCACTATTAATCCTTAAGCTATTAAATTTATCCGCATACGACAATTCAGTAACTTGGTCTAAAACTGTAACAGAACCTAGTTTGTAGGCTTTTTCCGGAGTCTTATTTTGTATCTCAAAGCTTCCTGATTTATCAAACAACGCTTCCACAATATATCGTTCTGATGGACTAACAATCACTGCATCAACTAACTCTTCTTTTTCAAATCTTCCGTTATCTCCGCCAACAAGCTTTAATTTAACGCCGAGGATCATAAAATGGAAAGTTCGGGTATTGGCTGAATTAGTTAAATAAAATCTAACAACTTCACCCCTCTTGGCTTTAAGAGAATAATTAGTTTCTCCATTAACTAACATAACGTTTCCAAATCTACCCATAAAAGCGTGATCAACCTTCTCACTACTAAATGAAGCGATTTGACCATTTTCCATTTGAATGTCATCTAAAAATAACGGTATCTCTTGGTTTACCGGGTTCCAATAACTGGCATCATCAGATGAAACAAGATAATTGCCATACAACCCTAATTCTTGCTGATAATCTTCTCTTATGTGTGGATGGTACCAATACATACCTTCATCAGGAAACTTGATTTTGTATACAAAAGTGTCCCCAATTTTAACAGGCTCTTGGGTTAGATCTGCAACTCCATCAAACTTATTATCAAGTCTTACCCCATGAGAGTGAATTGTAGACTTCATATCAATATTATTTGTAAAGTTTATAGTTATCTCAGATTCTTTTTTAGTCTTAATTAAAGGACCCGGTATTTCTCCATTGTAGGCAAGCATTTTGACGTCTACGCCATTTATATTTTTCTTAACGATTGATGCTGTAAGACTTAGGGTGGCGCCATTTTCAAGTTCAATAACTGATGTTTGTTTTGCAGGTGTAAGACTACTAATTTCGCTTTGGCTAAGCTTTTCCTGTCTAAATAGCGAAATGCTTAAAATTGTTAATATTAAGATTATTGGTATTAGAATATAAATAATTTTTTTCATATGGTTGTTTACTTTCAAGTGTAATCATAAAGTTAACTTGTTTACCTAATGATAACACGAGTGCACGTCTTTCTTGGTTGGGCATAGTGATCTTTCTCAGATAAAAAAACCCCAAACCACCTAAGTGGCGAGGGGTTTTTAGTCGGCTCCCAACTGTACTATTACTCGCTGCGAGAGCTGTTTTTTTTGATCAGATGCACAACTGCCAGAGAAACTAATACAAGCATGCCTCCAATAGCCAACGAGACCTGTGGTGCAAACACATCTGCAAGTTCTCCCATTATCAACAACGAGACCGCACCGCCCAGAGTGTGAACCGCGCTAATCAATGAGTTTACGGTAGATCTATGTGCTTGCTGAACTTCGTTATACACATGTCCATACATAACAATTCTCACAGCACCGTAAGCTACTTCTAGTATTGTCAGTCCAACAAAAAACATGCCCAAAGTTTTGGCAAAACCTGCAATAGTTAAGCCAATACAAAGTACAATCAGAACTTTGTAGAGCCCGTCTTTGTTTGGTGTAAAAACAATACTGTGTCCCGCGAGCAAACTTCCTACTAACGCTGGAATAGACATTGCCATTACGGACAATCCCCGTAATATTTCAGGCATATTTAAGCTAGCAACAATTTGTGGCCAAAACATAAACACAGGCTTACTTGCAAAACTGTAAACAAAAAGCAACAGCATAGCTGACGTAATCTTTTTATTTGCAAATGTAAGTGAAACTATTTGTTTCAAATTTACATCTGCCGAGTCTGCATGCTCCTGTACATCATCACCGGTCCTAAACAAAGCTATACTTCCTAAAATAGTGGCTATCAGGAAGAATGTGCCAGAAACAAACCAAGCGCTTTGCATGCTATAAGTTACAGAAATGTACCCTGCAAGGATTGACGAGAAAACCTGACCTATGGTGAACAATATTTTTGATCTTCCCATTACCTGACTTGATTCTCTTTCTCCTAACCTGTTTTGCAGCCAGCTTTCAAGTGCATCACTTTTAAGAGAATTCCCAACAGCTGCTACGCCTTCAGCTAAAAGAAATCCAAAGACTTGCGTACTCGCGCCGTAGATATACTGTGTAGCTGTCCACATAATCTGACCAATAACAAAAGTTTTTCTTTTACCAAACTTGTCCGCAATAAATCCTGTAAAAGGATCTAAGATGGTGGAGGATATGTGGTAAAAGAAATTTACAGAACCCATTTTGAGAAAGTTTAATCCGTGCAATTCCAACCATGGAGTATATATCGGAAAAAACGATCCCATTCCAAACCCCTCAAGCAACTGTATTACGTAGAAAACAAATTTTGCATTCATTTTATTTCTCCTTTTAGATTTTTCGTTGTCAAAGTTCTAGCAGAACCTCAATTTAGCCTCAGTTTGTGAAGCTATGAAAGACTCTAAAGTTGGTGATTAATATTGGGGTATAAAAAAGACCTCGTTTAGAGGCCTTAAAGCTTAGCAAAACTTAATCGCTACCTTGCCTCAAATGGTGTTAATTGAGGTATGAAGACCTCACCTGATTTACAGGTGTTAGCCTGGACAATTTTCAAATGAACTAAGTATTTTGACTGATTCATGACTTATAGCATACCATGGGGTCGAAAATGTGTAAATCAGTTAGTGTCATGTAAAAAAACATCCCAGTTTTTTTCTGGGATGTTTAGGGCTTATGGAAGAATAGAACGTAGCTTATGTCCCCTTTGAGAAAACTAAACTAAATGTCAGCTGTTCTTCGGATTTATTTACATTACTGATTTTATTTATTCTGTATTCGTAAATGCTTTTCCCATCTTTTGATTTTGGGTAAACATATTGATCCAAATACATTGATATAAGACTGTAAGCTTCACTATTGTATGTATTTAACGATTCGGTAGTCTCCTTAATAGTAGGTTGTACATCAGTTTCATACCAGTTACTAGTAACACTATTTGTGGGAGATAAAAGATTTCCTTTATTTCTTTGGGACTGGTATATGAAGAATAATAAAGCTGAAATTAGAAGTAAAAGAGTGACTATTAAATAAGTAACTGCGAATCTCGAGTTTTTCTTCATACTAATTAGTTGTACAGGAACTATCTTCATGGAACAAGATTAGAGTCTAAGATTTTTAAAGGGATACTTACAAACCATGAAAAGATGCCTGAGGTTTCAGAGGCAGGCGGCGGGGCGGCTTCAATCGTTGGGATTCGTTTGGTAAAAAGTTCGGATCTCATACATTCTGGCTGAGCACTAGGATCTAGAACCTAAAGCCTTCTTCTAATGTCCTGTACGAATTCTCTACCATTCTCAAATGTTTCCATGAATTTCCAAAGTTCCTTGGTTAGTTCTAGTATCTGTTTGTTTACTACATTAAACTTTGTTAAGTAACTTTTAAACTGATCGTAGTTTTCTGGTGTAAGGTTCTCACAATCCGTTCTATCCACTTTAACAAGCTCTATATCTGGAATGAAACTTGGAATATTGATATACATGGTTTGGTACATATCTATAATTTTCCACTCTACATCTTTTTCTGCCTTTTTTAATTCCTCCGTTAACAAAAGTTTAATAGATATTTTTAGATTATCTTTAGTATCAGGTAACGAAGATGATGGGAATAAGTTTTTCCCAGTCATCAAAAAATTAGAAAGTATTTCTTTATAAAGTATTACCTTATCAATATGTGTATGATTACATTGCATACCTCTGGCTGGGGGACTTGGATTCGAACCAAGATAAACGCCTCCAGAGGGCGTTGTACTACCGTTATACGATCCCCCAATAACACCAATAATCAAAGTCTACAACTAAACATTGGGATTTTATCATTTTTAGCTCTTCAATTGTAAATTGACGAATTTTAACTGTTTTAAACAGGTATAAATCCTTCTATATAGTGTCTTTGCCAAGCAGCCAGTTTATTGACCTATAGTTTAGAAATTTAGGTAATTATGTTATAATGTCTGCCATGTTATCTAGAGCTAAAATAAGACTGGTGTCACTGCTTATAATTGGGGGTATAACTGTGCCTTCCTCTTATGCTGTTTTATTAAATGAAAAAACTAAAAGAGAAGTCAAAGCAGAAGCAAATTCTTCCTATTATAAATCAATTGCTGCTACATATGAGCGGTATAGAATCGAGCGTGAAAAGTATATTAAAGATGCAAAAAAGAAAAGTGTTAAACAAATGGAAGCGTCCAAATCTGAATATAATAAATTACTTGCCTCTCAAAAAACGCTGATTGCAAACCACACCAAGAAAATTGAAGAGATTATTTATGTTGATGCTTCTGGGTCAAATAAATCTTCATCAAAATCTTCCGCCTCTTCTTCAGGGTCAAAAACTGCTAGTTCAACCAGCAGATCCAGTTCTACAAGCACAGTTTCAAAGCCAAGCTCAGGCTCAACGGTAGTAAAAGTTGCAGCCAAACCTAAAGTTACCAAACAGACTAAGGCTTCTTAAGGCGTGAAAATGTTATGAAGAAATATATTAACTTAATATTTATTTTAACTCTTGCTTTTTATGGCTTGTCAAAGTCACTGGTTTTGGATGCCAACTATAATAGCTTTGCGCTAAAACCCCTTGTTGCATACGCAGAAGAGGATGAAGAGCAAGAGAAAGAAGAAGAGGAGCAAAAAAAGCTTGAGGAAAAACAAAGAGAGGATGCTAAAAAACAAGCAGAGCGTGAAAGAGAAGCACAAAAGAAAGAAGATGAGCAAAAGCGTGAAGAAGAAAAGGAAGAAAGAGAGCACGAGAAGGAAGATAGAAAAGATGAAGAGCAGTATGAGGAGATTGTACAAGAAGACCCGGCTCAGTATGAAGAAAAGGTAATTACTGTTACTGAAACAGTGTATGTTCCTATTGAAAGCTCTCAGGTTGAGGAGCTGTTAGACCCAGAAAAAAGAGTGGTTTACAAAACGGTGATTGATTTGGGTTTTGATGTTGATACTGATGGTGATGGGCTTGTTGATGCCATTGACCCAAACCCTTCAGTTCATGAGAAGCATTTTTTTACTGATTCTGACAATGACAGTATGGCTGATGCTTTTGATAAACACCCAGGGGATGATGACTTCTATTTTTTGGAGGATTCGGATTCAAACTACAATGGCATTCTTGATAGCTACGAATAATCTATGACACAAAACCTAGTTGTTGTTGAGAAGGAACTACTAAACCAAATAATGGCTACAGATGTGTTTATTAAAATTGCAGACTGGCATTTTTCAAAAGAAGAAATTACAAAAGACATAGAAGAAGCATTTGATGAAATGCGCTCTTTTGAGAAAAGGTTTAGTAGGTTTATTGAACATAACGAACTTGAAAGTTTTAATAATTCTTCAGGGGATCTTACACTTTCAAACGAACTTTTTGATGTGCTTTTTCTGGCTTTAGCATACTACAAAAAAACAAATGGCATTTTTAATATCAGTCTTTTGAACACACTTAAAGATGAAGGTTACCAGGTAAGTAAAAATCAAGGATTTGTAGACCCAAACTTTAATAGTGATAAAGTTAAGAATAAATACCTTTCAAACCTTGAAGATTTAAAAATTCTGGACTCTTCACAAAAAGTAGTTTATAAGCCAAAAGACTTGCAGATTGATCTTGGAGGAATAGGGAAAGGTTTTATTGTCCAGAAAGTTTCAGATAACTTAAAGCAAAAATATGCAAATTTTGTGGTTGATGCGGGTGGTGATATGTTTGTTTCAGGAACAAATATTGAGGAGAAGTATGAGTTCTGGGCAATCGGTGTTGAACATCCCAAAAAAGCTGAAGAAAACCTTGAAATTTTAACAGTTAGTGATAAAGGGATTGCCACATCAGGAGTAAATAAGAGATTTTGGCAGTATAAAGGAGAGCTTAAAAACCATCTTATTGACCCTAAAGTTAACAAAAGTGTTGAAAATAGCCTTATTTCTGTAACTGTTGTAGCAAATTCTGCTGTTGAGGCTGATATTTACGCTAAAGCGTTATTAATCATGGGCTTAGATATAGCGGCTAACTTTAGTAGAATGAATAACATAGCAGCGTTGTTTGTGGATAAAGCCCTGAAAGTTTATAATACGGCACAAATGGAAAAATATGTTTTCAATGAAAGTTAAAGTTACTCTTGCCTTAGGTTTATTGTTTCTGTTTTTTGCAGGCTTTGCTCATGCAGAAATTAAAGATAGCGATTCTGATGGGTTGTCTGATGAGTCAGAAACGGGATTATATAGAACAGACCCACTAAAATTTGATACAGATCAAGATAGCTTTTCAGATGGGGTTGAAGCCCTCAATGGAACTGATCCCCTAAACAAAATAAGCTCACCCAGTGAAGAAGCTAAAAAAGAGGGGCGCAAAATTCTACCTGATAACCCCCCAATTTACTGGTACATTTCAAGAATTGCAGGAATAGTTTCTTTTATTTTGTTCACTTTTGTAGTCACTTTTGGACTTGTGATGACTTCTAAAATTGTTCTTAAATTTGTTAAAGTGGCAAAGCTCAATACCGTTGAAATACATAGAACGCTGGCATGGGCAGCTTTTTTGATGCTTTTTCTACACATTGGGTCTTTATTCCTGGATGATTATGTAAAATTAACTCTTCCTGAGCTTATTCTTCCGGGGAAATTTCAAAGAAGTCTTTATTCGGGTCTTGGAGTAAATATATCTGTTCCGGTAGGACTTGGCATTTCTGCCTTTTATTTGATTATTTGTTTGATAGTGACATCTGAATTGAGAAACAAAATTATAAATATCAAGTTTTGGAGAAGCATTCATTATTTGAGCTTTTTGACCTATGTTTTGTTTTTGGTACATGGTTTTTTAGCAGGAACAGACAGCGACGAGCTGTGGATGAGGCTTATTTATACAGCCTCTGCCTGTTGGGTGGTGGTATGGGTTTCCCTAAGGATTTTTAGAAAAGATCTTTTTTACCCAAAGCCCAAAAAGCTTATCCCAAAACCACTGACTCCGGTAACAACTGTCCCTTCAGCGCAAGTCAATGCCAATATAACTCACGTGGAGGGTATAAAGTAGGTGGTTTGATTGTCAAAAACCTCTTTTAGCTGATAATATAACTCCATGAAGTCACACAATCATAAAGAGCAGAGAGTTGGTGTTTTTGTTGATGTTTCAAACATGTACTATAGCGCCAAGAATTTATTTAGCGCAAAGGTTGATTTTAGCAAAGTATTAAGAGAAGGAGTTTCCGCAAGAAAACTTGTTAGGGCTTTTGCCTATGTCATAAAAGCTGACGTAGGCTCTGAAAAAGATTTTTTTGAAGCACTATCAAAGCAGGGGTTTGAGGTTAGGACCAAAGAGTTACAAACTTTTTATGGGGGGGCAAAAAAAGGCGATTGGGATGTTGGTCTTTGTATGGATGTTATAAGACTTATTGATAAGATAGACGTGATGGTTCTGGTTTCGGGTGATGGGGATTATGTTGATCTTTTAGATTATGCAATAAGCAGAGGTGTGAGAGCTGAAGTAATAGGTTTTGGTAGAAATACTTCTGGAAAACTTATAGAAACGGCTGATGATTTTACTGATATGGACAAGGTTCCATCGGTTTTTTTGATTCGGTAAATAGAAAAACACTATGAAGCAGATTTCTTCGCTTGCCTCACTTTCTAAGTCTTTGGATCTTCAGAGAATCATCAAAAAAGGTCTTTTTACTCTGATTTTAGTTTCATTTGCTTTTTTTATTTTGTTTCATCTGGTTTTTGCGCAAAGAGTTATTCCTGGGGTAATGCTGGGTAGTGAAAAGGTTGGAGGTCTAAAGGTTGGGGATGTGAGGACTTTAATAAAGGCTAAATTAACTGGCAGTAACAATGTACTTGAGTTTTCTTTTGAAGATAAAATTTATCATATTAACCCTTTAGAAGTTGGCCTTTTGTATGATGTAGAAGACAGCGTTTCAAAAGTATTTAAACTTGGAAGAACTCAGAATATTTTGGTAGACACAAAAGATAAGATTGCCGGACTTGTAAAGGGACTTAATGTGCCTTTTGATTATGATTATGAAAATGAAATTTTGGAAGAGAGGCTGTCAGGCATTAAAAGTTCGGTTGATATAGAGGTGATAAATCCAAAATTCTCTTTTTTGGAGGACGGTACTCTTGTAGTAACAAAAGAAGCTAAGGGTAGAGAAGTTAAAATGTCAGAGTTAAGGCTTTTAATAAAAGAGGCGTTAAATAAAGTTAATTTTAATACCATTAAGCTGCCAGTAAAAGAAATCAACCCCTTGAGTACTCAAACAGCTTATGAAGAAAAAATAGGTGAGGTAAAAACTATTTTAGAAAATCTCCCAAAAATTACTTATGATAAGAGAGAATGGCTAGTAACTAAAGAGGATGCCCTCTCGCTTTTATCCGTGGAAAATAATAATGGAAAAAATCAGCTTATGTTAGATAAAGACGCACTTGATAGATATACGGACTCTATTGCTTTGCAGGTGGACAATAATCCTACGGGGGAAGTTTTAGAGGTTAACGGGGAGAGAGTAATTGAGTTTAGGCCGCAATCTGATGGGGAGAAATTAGAGAAAGAGAGGTTTAAGGAAGACCTTTCACAGGCGCTTCTTTCTGAAAAGGAAGGGAGTGAGGTTAAACTAGATGTGACAAAAATTGAAGCTCCTGAGGGGGATAAAAAATATGGTATATACGCTCTTTTAGGTGAGGGTGTTTCTTATTATTCGGGGTCAATTCCGGGAAGAATAAAAAACTTAGGTCTTTCAGTAGAGCGGGCAACGGGTGTGTTGGTGGCTCCCGGAGATACCTATTCTTTTAACAAAACAGTTGGGGAAATAAGTTTCAGAACAGGTTATGATGCTGCTTATATAATCCAAAACGGGAGAACTGTTTTAGGGGAGGGTGGTGGAGTGTGTCAGTCTTCAACAACTGTTTTTAGGGCAGCGCTTAATGCAGGTCTGCCTATTGTTAAAAGGACGGCTCATGCCTATAGGGTCTATTATTATGAAGAAAATTCAGAACCGGGACTTGATGCCACGGTTTTTAGCCCTTCAGTTGACTTGCAGTTTAAAAATGATACTCCGGGATATATCTTGCTTCAGTCGGAGAATGATCTTTTAAAACACATGTTAAAAGTAAGGATTTACGGAACTCCGGATGGAAGAACAATAGAAATTTCAAAGCCTGTTGTGACAAATGTTTCACCCCCTCCTGAGCCTTTATATGAAGATACAGACAGATATAATAAAGGAAGCCTGATACAGATTGATCATGCAGCTTGGGGTGCAACAGTTACCGTTAAAAGAACTGTCAAAAGGAACAATGAAGTTTTATCTAGTGACACATTTGTGAGCAGGTATCAGCCTTGGAAAGCGGTCTATCAAAGGGGTACAAGATAATGATAACTTTTATGTTTGAAATTTTAATCTTTTGTATTTTCTATGCTTATTATAGAACCATTGGTTGCGCTGTCCTTGGTGATGGAAACTGAAACCTCCTCCTCTAGTTTCTTGTACTTTGCAAAGTAGTTCTGACTAAATTTAATTTCTTTAGTTTGCTTAAAACCTTTGGACTCAAAGACATTTTTGTAATAGGAATGAACTTTTTCTATTGGGTCTTTGGTTGAGAGGGTTACCTGGTTGGAGTCATACTTTTGATCTTGACCCATTTCATTTGCATCAGGATAACTTGGGACTTCAAAGGTAGATTTTAGTGTTTTGATACCTTTTACATTTTTATTTGGCTCTGGAAGAGTTAGTGGTTCAAAGGTGGCAAATACTATGTAAGAGGCAATAGCTCCGGCTGCCATGATTCCCAAGCCTATTGAAGAAAGGTTGTTTTTAAGCTTTATTGCCCCCACCATAAGTGAAAATAGTATAGCACAAACGGTAATTTGAGAGCGCTTCCCTTAGTTTTTCCGGGGGATGGGTTATTTTGTTATAATTCAACACGTTATACTTTGAGGATTTCCGGTTTTGGCCCCGTCGTCTAGCGGTTCAGGACGCCACCTTCTCAGGGTGGATATCGCGGGTTCGAATCCCGCCGGGGTCACCAAAAGTGAATGAAGCCTTAATCGAGTTAGTAAATAATTACTTTAATCTTACTGAACTCATAAAGCAAAAAAGCCTCAATTCTTTGTATAGAGAAAAGAGGCTTTAGCATGGGTCAGGTGGACTTGGGTTTTGGTCGTCGCCGCTTCGCCTGTGGGATCTTTCCTTTAGGAGCCTTGGATCCCGGAGGTTGCAAGTTGGTAACTTTACCAAACAAATCAAACGCGGCCCACGCAGCACGAAGCCCAAACTGAACTAGCGCGTTCATTAGCTTATCTCCTTTCTCTAGGCAAGATTATTTCTTTTTATCAGCTTGGCTTTTCTCAAATTTTTCATCCAAAACATAGTCTCCCCGTATAAGAACTCTACCTTGAGCCTCAAGCTTTTCCAAATCATTTTCAACAACTTTCTCAAGACTCTGCTCATAATGTTTTTTTGCAAAATCCGGAAGTTCAGAATTACTTATCACTATAAAATCGACTTTTCTTCCCAGATAATACTCAATATCAAGTATATGATTCGAGGCCTTGTATCCGGTCGTTTGTCCGCGTTTAGTCATGAGATTAACAATATAAATTATTTTAGCTTTACCCAACAATTGTTTCTTGCATTCCCGAAACAAGTAAGTTAGGAATAAGATTCGTATACAGATCACCCGGACCAAAGCGCAAAAATTTTAAAGAACTTATTTATTTTGAATTCTGTATCTGCCTTCATATTGAAAGTTCTTATCGAAGCCTCCGTAAATACCGGATTCAGGCTCTTTCGCTTGGAAAGTTGAAGGATCAGCGCCTTCAACTATAGAGTCATGATAGTAGACTTGATTTTTATCTTTTGCATACCCCGACCACTCGTATTGGGTTTTGTAGCCAATCAATTCAAACGTGCAGGAGTCGCTATTTGGAAGTACATTGAAATTTCGTGTGTAAATACTGCGAGCATCTCTATAATAACCGCCGTCTAACTCTTCAAATGTAAGCGCATCAAGATGCGAAACTATTTTACCGTTGTAATATACGAAATTGTTATCTTTTGCCAACAGAGATCTTTGCATCACTTTAATTGAACCCACATTAGCCTCATGAATCTTTGAACTATTGGGAGAGAAAACACCGACTCTTTCGCTAAAATACACGCCATTTTTATCTTTGAAATATTGTTCATGATATGTATTATTTTGGACGACTGAAAAACTATCTACGTCAAATCCTTGAAGTGGTTTAATTTCTGATTGCCGGTATAATTGGGAAAAGAAAATATTATTTTTATCCTTTATGAAATGGGTAGATAATATTTGAATTGATTTTAGATCAATTCCGTTGACTATTTTGTAATTTTCACCAGTATCATAAAATAAATTTCTACTGTCTTGATAGTAACCGTATTTTAAAGCTCTAAATGAATTCGAGTCGGCTTCTTTTAGGATTATATAGCTCGAATAGTCCGAACTGCCAGGATCATACTGCTGTTTATATACTTGGTTTTTATCGATTATAAAATATTTGGAAATTCTTGTGCAAGTTGTTTTATCAAGTCCTGATATTACAATCGGTTCATAAGAAGAAAAATGACAATCTGATTTTAAATAATCAGGTTGTTCATCTTTGACAGTAGCAACACTTATTGCTTTTAGTTTAGGCTTTTTGCATGCATTTGCTACTTGTTTATAATCTTGGTTTTCATCATTTATTTTTCCTCCCCACCAAAAGTAAATAATCGCTACGATTGTAACAACAGTCACAAAAATAACCGCCGTTAATATCAGATTCACTTTACTTTTGATAAATATTCCTCGATCAACAGACTTTTTTGTGTTTAGACGAAAAAGAGTTTTCATAAATGAATTGAAAATTCGTTGTAATTTTATTATACTGCATTTCAGAAACGTCGCGTGCTCGCAACCATTCAAAAACGTTCACCAACAAATGATACTTAATCCAAAATTAGACACTTTTTTAAATAAATTTCCTTATCTTTTTGAGAGGGGAAAAACTTCAATATATTCACCGGATGGACTTTCTAAATTTGAAGTAAGACAAAATACTTCAGACAAAGTTACAGTGTGGGAAGCATTCAAGTTAAAAGCCTATTATGACAAGGAACTTAAAATTAAATCAAAAGATATAGTAGTTGATATAGGTGGGAACATAGGCTCTTTTGCAGTGTGGGCAGCTCAACAATGTCTACTAGGTCATGTATTCGTGTACGAACCTTTTAAACCAAGTTTTGATCAACTTCAAAAAAATCTGTCCTTGAACAAGTTGCATAATGTTTCTGCTTTTAATAAAGCTGTAACCTCCAGTGATGGGTTTCTGAATCTTTATGTAAATGAAATGAGCCCTGTCTTTAATTCTTCATTTAAAACAAAATTTGTTGAAAAAGAAATAACAGTGCCAAAGATTTCTCTTGAAAACGTTTTGAAAGAAAACAATCTTCATAAAGTTGATTTTCTAAAAATTGATGTTGAGGGATCAGAATACGATATCATTCTAAATTCCCCCAGCAGCGTGTTCAAAAAGGTTGAGAAAATTTATCTTGAATATCATACAAATAAAGAAATTGGGATTGGCTTTCCCAAACTTGTAGCAAAGTTACAGGCAGAAGGTTTTATCACCAATGTCAAACGTAACCTTTTTACTATATCATGGGGAGAAACGGGTTATATTAAAGCTTACAAAAATTAATTTCCTGTTTCCTCAACTTTTAGATTACTCGTTCTCAATAATGTAGAAGCTTATTTTTATAAAAAATATGCTAGACTTTCCACTTGATGAGGCTTGATTTTATAAGCATTCTTTATGGACTAATAGCTTTCTTAAGTGCGTTTTTATTATTTTTTATTGAACCTGCAGTTAATAAACTGTTACTGCCAAGTTTTGGAGGTAGTAACCATGTTTGGACAACTTCAATGCTTTTTTTCCAGTCCATCTTACTTATTGGTTACTTTTATTCTTTCATGTTAGGAAAAATAAATTTAAATAAGCAAAAAATAGTACACATTGGTTTAATTCTTGGTGTTTTTTATTTAACTTTCTTCTCAACCTATTTTCCTCTGACTGGGGTGTTAAGACCCTCTGACATTTCAACAAATGAAAGCTTTATTTTACAAGTCTTTGAGATGGTTAGATACCTGCTTATTGGGGTGGGTATTCCTTTCTTTCTACTGTCAACTACGTCCGTATTTTTACAAAATTTATATAAGTTTAAAAAAAGGGATTTTTATTGGATTTATGGTGTCTCCAATTTTGGCTCTTTTGCAGCTATCCTTGCTTACCCTTTTTTAATCGAACCATTCGTTACCCTTAATTCCCAGATTAATATATGGGGTGTTTTGTTAGTTTTTTTTGTTTTACTCATGTTATTTCTGCTTGGTATTGAGTTCAAGAATAAAAATGAAGATTTTATGCATCAATCTTTTGAGTTTGAACAGGATGGGGTGAAAAAAGAGGAGGGGCACCAGAAGTTTAAATGGGTGGCTATATCCTTTTTATCCTCACTTATGCTTCTATCAACTACCAGTGTTTTAACTCTTGAAATTGCACCGTTCCCTCTTTTGTGGCTTTTTCCGCTTGCTCTTTACCTTATTTCTTTTGCTTTTGCTTTCAGGAAAGAAAGCCTTATTTATTTGACTGCTTTTACAAAAATACTTTATGTAACCGCAGCTTTTTATTTTTTGATAATTGGTATAAATATAGTAGTTAAAACAGTAGTTATAGGTTTACTTCTGCTGTCATCTTTAATGGTTCTTCATATTAAGCTTTTTGAAAAAAGACCTAGAGATAATTCTCAAGTTGGTGCTTTTTATCTGTATATTTCTTTTGGCAGTTTTTTAGGCTCTTTGTTTGCAAGTGTTGTGGCCCCATTGCTCTTTAGAGGTTTGTGGGAATTTCCAATAGCAATTGTTGTGATTTATCTATATATGCTATATATACTGAGAGATGAAAACTCTTGGTTAAGAAAGGCCTTTGCAAATCATAGAAGATTCGCAATCCTTCTTTTATATCCCATTGCGGCTGTCTTTCTGATACTTCCTTACAGAATTAAAAGAGATGTTTTTTCAGGACTTTTATTTGTTAAGAGAAACTTTTATGGCGTAACAAGAGTAGAAAAAAGAGTAATTAACAAAAATTTGCATGCTATAGCTGTTGTTCACGGAGCTACTTTACACGGGATACAAATTGAGGACCAAAACTATAAGAAGAATGCAATTTATTATTACACCGATACAAGTGGGATAGGTTTAGCTTCTAAGTATCACTCTAAAAGATTGAAAGGCAAACCTCTAAGAATTGGCGTATTAGGTTTAGGAGCCGGGAGTATAGCAAGGTTTTGTCAAAATGGCGATTTCTTAAAATTTTATGAAATAAACCCTGTGATGGAATACGTTTCTAATAAATACTTTTCATTTATTAAAGATTGTGAAGCTGGTAATTCCAAAGTTGAGATCAAAATGGGAGATGGTAGAAAAAGCCTTGAAGAGGAGCTTGTATTGGGAGAGGAAAACTTTGATATTTTAGTTTTGGATGCTTTTAATGACGATGCTATTCCAATGCATCTTTTGACCTCTGAAGCATTCACTATTTATAAAAAACATTTGGGAAGTAACGGGATAATTGTTGCTCATATATCAAATAGACATTTAGATCTTTCTCCAGCCCTCAAAAAAGTAGCGGAGTTTATAGACTTTAAATTTGTTTACCTTGAAAGTAAGGTAGAAACTGGTATTGAAGGTTTGCCACATATTCCTCACACTTCTGGATCTTGGGTATTGCTTACCAAAGATGAAGATTTTATTTCAAGTGCTGAAATTAAAAAAGCGCAAGGGAGAAAAGTGATAAAAGATAGCAGTTTGTTTACAGATAATTTTAGTAATATTCTTTCTGTAATTAAACTTTAATAGTTGCCAAGGTGGCCTAGCCATGCTTATATTATATATAAGTACCTATCTATAAGATTTTTGAGAATGAATAACAAAATTTTTTTGCCACTTGGTGTGTTAGGTTTGGTATTTGTTGGATTTTTTGTTTTTTTAAGCTACCAAAATGCAGGTAATTTAGGTACCAGTAGCTTAAAACAGCAGCCTCCACTAGAAAATAATCAAGCAACTTCAGTAAAAAATGGAAGATATATTGATTATTCCAGAGAAAATCTAGATACGGCAAAGGGATTTAAAAGAGTTTACTTCTTTCATGCAAAATGGTGTCCGTCCTGTAAAACTGCAAACTCGGAATTTATGGAAAAGGCCTCTTTGATTCCGCAGGACGTGGTTCTTTTGAAGATCGATTATGATTCTGAGACAGATCTTAAAGCTAAATATGCAATAACTTATCAGCATACTTTTGTTTATGTTGATGAGGGTGGGAAAGAAATAAAAAAATGGAATGGCGGAGGAATTAAGGAGCTTACTGAAAATACTAGGTAGAATGGTTTAGGGTAAGATGATTCTTTTAATACTGTTTGCTTTTATTGCCGGATTTGTAACTATATTATCTCCCTGTATTTTACCAATACTGCCTGTGGTTTTATCAGGGTCTGTTGCCGGTGGAAAAAGAAGGCCAATAGGGATAGTCTTAGGGTTTATTTCAAGCTTTACTTTTTTTACGCTGACTCTCTCCTCAATAATTAGGGCTACAAATATTCCTGCTGAAGCGCTTAGACTGGTGTCTGTAGTTGTGATAATAGGTTTTGGATTAAGTCTTTTGATCCCAAAAGCTCAGGTTTTGATAGAACTTATTTTTTCCCGCTTGTCAGCTTTTCTTCCAAGGTCAAATACAAATTCCGGTCTTATGGGAGGGTTTTTGGTGGGGGTAAGTCTTGGGCTTATATGGACACCTTGTGTAGGGCCTATTCTTGCTTCAGTTATATCTCTTGCTCTGACGGGCTTGGTAAACGGATCCACAATCTTAATTACCCTTTCATATTCCTTTGGTACTGCTATTCCAATGTTTGCAATTACTTATGGAGGAAAAGAACTTTTGAATAGGAATCAGTGGCTTCTTAAAAACACTGTAAATATTCAAAAAACTTTTGGAGTTTTGATGATTGTTACCGGAATTGCAATACTAACCAATCAGGATAGGAAATTTCAGGCTTTCATATTGGAAAAGTTTCCAAATTATGGTGTTGGATTAACAAAATTTGAAGAGAACAAGTTAGTCAATGAAGCTTTGGGCAAACTTAAAGGTAATCCAAATTCAAACAATTTAGGTAAGTCTTTGGATACAGTAGTAAAAGAAAAGTATTTTCAGGCTCCGGAAATTATTCCCGGAGGTGTTTGGTTAAACTCTCAAGAGCTAAAGCTCTCTGAGTTGAGAGGTAAAGTTGTGCTCATAGATTTTTGGACTTATTCCTGTATAAATTGTATTAGGACGCTGCCGTACTTAAAAGAATGGCATTCAAAGTATAAGGATAAAGGGCTTGTTATTATTGGAGTTCATTCTCCGGAATTTGAATTTGAAAAAAACGTGGCAAATCTAAAAAAGGCAGTTTCTGACTTTGGTATTACTTATCCTGTTGTTCAGGACAACAATTTTGCAACATGGCGAGCATATAACAATAGGTACTGGCCAGCCAAATACTTTATTGATAAGGAGGGAAAAATCAGAGGAACTCATTTTGGTGAAGGCGAGTATGACGTTTCTGAGAAGCTTATACAAAAACTATTGAGGGAGATAAACCCAAGTGTTGTTGATATGCCAGTTAGGAATGAAGAATATCAAGTGTATGCTGATACGCCTGAGCTTTATTTAGGTTTTAAAAGAATAGAATACTTTTCTTCTCCTGAGAAAATAGAGCAAAATATTGAAAAGAATTATACCTACCCGTTAACTCAAAAGAAGAACACTGTTGCCTTTAAGGGAAGTTATGTGGTTAAAGCTGAATACTCAAATTCGGCAAAAGGGGGTCTTAGATTAAACTTTAATTCAAAGAATGTGTATCTTGTGATGAAGCCAAAGGCTGAAGGGGTGGTAGGAGAGGTTAAAGTTTATCTTGATGGCGTTTTGGTTACTAATCAGAATTCAGGAGATGATGTGTCAAATGGTTTAGTTTCTGTTTCTGAAAACAGACTTTATACTCTAATTAATCTTGGTGAACCCGGGGAACACACTCTGGAATTGGAGTTTCTGGATCAAAACACATTGATTTTTGCTTTTACTTTTGGATGAAGGGTTTAGGGGTATCTACTATCACAGTTGATACATTTTCCTTTTACGGTAGTGGTACTGCAGTGGGGCACTCCTATACCCTGTATCACATAGTAGATTGTGTAGTTGTTTTTGCCCTGGTAGCCGTTAATTTGCCTCAAGGTGACCTGAATTATGCCTGTAGAGCCATCCCAGCAGGTCTGGGTTTCCCAGTTGTCCCAATCGTAAACTGAGCCCGGAAAAGGCCCATTTGGCCATGCCCCTGGTGATAGATACTCAATAAACTCTTGTGGGAGATTTCTATTCACATCAGAGGGAAAGTATCCGTTTTCATTTGAGAATGTGTGAGCAGCCTTTGCAATTGCAGCTAGCGACTCATAAGCTGCTGCAGTTCTTGCTTGTTCCAACATTTTTGAAGGATTTATAAGTACAAGAATTATGGTTGCAAGCATAACCAACATGCCCATGACAGTGAGAAGCTCTACCAGAGTAAATCCGTATTGATTGGCAGTTTTAAACATGTTAAGAAAATACTAAGTTAGATTTTAAGTTAATACAAGGAAGTTCAATTCAAAACTTGAGTGTCTTTTTTAGGAACTGCTGTTACTACAAACCTTTTAGAATCCATAAAGCCTGTACAAGTGTAAATAGTAATTCTTGTGTCCTGGGTTTGTTTTAGTATGTGTAAACTTTTTGATCCTGTGGTACTGGTAGCCTTAACCACAAATCTTTTTACCTCTCCGTTATTAAATAAAATTTCAATTTCATTGTCTCTTTGAATATTTTTAAGCTTTCCCAAAAGGCCCGGAAAGTTGTGTCCGTATAGTATGCTATTTCCTGATTCTCCGGGTAGGGGCGAATTGAGTAAGTAAGAAACGCCTTTGTCATTTGTTTCCCAAACCCCTTTCTTAATTGAAGATTCAATGATGGGAAGGCTTATATCAAGTGTTCTAATTTTAATAAAAACCGGTTTTTTATAAATTGCTTGCCCTGAATACAGCTCTTGAACAGTTTTTTGATCTACATACACGTTTTTATTTTGATATTTTTTGTAGATGAGAAAGGTGGCTGATAAAAAACAAATGACTGCTATTACTAGGAAAATATTGGAGAATACTTTTTTCATAGATTTTCACCTCTAAGAATCTTTTCTATTTAGAAGAATTGAAAGTACAAGCGCTAATGCTCCGACTGTTATGAATAGGTAAATAACAGAAGCATTTCCTGTGGCGGCAAGCCCTAATATCCCTCCAATTCCTTTGGTAGCTGTTGCAAGGATTTGACCCTGGTCAGAGTTATCATATTTGTCATTTTTATCTTGCGAGCTTTTGTCTTCATCATTGTCCTCATCATCTCCTTCCCGATCACCGCAAGAAAAGCTTTCATTTTTAGCCATATAAGTAGTTTCTTCCAAGCCCCAAGCAGAACCGTTTGGGACAAAAATCCAACCTTCCGCTTTTAGCTGATTGATTTCATTTTCAGTCAGGCTTGATACTTTCCACCAATTAGTTTGGATTCCTTTTCCTTGGTCGGTACAAAGACATTGAATGAGAGTGTTGTCAGAAAGGGTGTAAACTGTGTCTCTTCCTGTGTATGTGGTTGTATCCCCGGGAACCCCATGTGTTCCATTGGGATAAGAAGCCTTAAGCTGGCCTTCCGGATCTTCACATGACGGGAAATTAGGTTTAGTTATAGAGGTGTTTTCCGAGTTATTTTCTGAGGCATAAGCATTAAGCCCTACTAGTTGAGAGTTGAAAGCTATGTATAAAGTTATAGCAAGTGACAAAAAAATCCTGCTTTTTTCCATAATATATGAGTTGAGCAGGAAACAATTATCTTATAGTAATGTACCATCAATTATAGGCATGTGCAAACCAACTTTATTTAGATAGAAACTTACTCGCTTAAGTTACCCCAAAATTTTTTGAAGAACTTTTTGAACATAAAAATTAAATCCTCGTTCTTTTTTTTAAGTACAATCGTTTCTTGCTCCGTGTTTTTCTTAAGGTCCAACTCTTTTCTAATGTATTCTCCCGAAAGGGCATGGGCTTTTGTGTCCGATTCCAGAAAAGCAATTCCCGTTTCTCCTTTTGAATTTGATACGGACTGTTTTCTTTGGCTTTGTATTAAAACTCCCATAATTGGTTCATCAAGTTCATTAATAAACCTCACTTTGTATTCCATAGGTTTGTAATAAGATTCAAGAGTCAAAGCGGCTTTCCTTGGGTTTCCCGGTTTATTCCAGATTTGGGTGGACCCATCTAAATTAGTCCAGTAGCTAAGACCCTCCAATTCTGGAATTGTAGAAAGTTTTGAGAGAGTATCTGAAAGCCATCGGGCTTGTCTTACATCATCACTCCAATCATGGATATCAGGTATTGGAGCCCCAAATTCCCCTAAAACTACTTTGCCTTTAGTGATAGTTGCAAGCTCTTTAACATCTTTTGCTAACTGTTCAGGGTTTTTTACATAATGATCAACTACAACTACTCCTCCTAGCGCTTGCGTTGTTTCAGGATTCATAATAAGTCTTGCTACATCTCCGTTCATTGAGTTATATGTAGTTTTGACTTTTATTCTGGAATTAAGAAAGAACTTTGAGGTTATATTATATTCCTCTATCAAAAATTTTCTGTGTCCTTCTATATCACCATTGCTTCTGGGGTCCCCAGGGCCACCATTTTCACATTCGGGGCAAGCGGAAAAAACATCTCCATCTTCAAATAAGTCTTTATTTTTATTAAGGAAGTTTTTGGTTTTTTCAATGTGCTCCTCCCTTGATATTTTTGGGTAGTCAAACCAACCCTCCCAACCGGAAAAATTGCCCCTGAACCAGATCTTTAACTCATTCTCCCTGGCAGCCTTAACCCACATCTTTAAGAACGGAATAAATTCCTCATCATAAGGAGTTGCTATAGCTACGTGAGTTGCGCCTGTTGCTGTTATGTCCTTAATTTGAAGTGCTAGTGATTCCTCAAACTCTTTACTATCTTTTTTTTCTCTGGCAAGATCTCTTGAATACTTCATAGTATCTATAGATTGAAAGTCCCACCACGGTGATCCTAAGGCCGCTTCCTGTCCAAACAGGAAAGCCAAAAGTACAAATATTCTTATAATAGTCTTAATTTTGTTCATCAAATGATTATACCGTAAAATCTATTTTTGCTTTCCTAATATGGGTTCAGTGTTTAGTTGTGATACATACTCAGGTTTGATTTCATAGATGTCCGCAAAAGGGAAGGAACCCACTTTATTATATCTCTCAAGACCAGGGGTTAATTTGACAAGTTTAAATGTTAAATCGTTATCATCATGAGTACGCATTATTATCCATCTTGCCCATCTGTCAGGTAGGCTTGTTGCTGATTCCCAGTAGAGGCCTGTTCCTTCATGTATAAAGCGTTTCATAGGAAGCCCTGAAGAAAAAATTATGGCATCATGAGACGCTGCGGAAATAAGAATAAAACCCTTCTCATTTTTTGCGTGTTCACTTAACCAACCACTAACTTCTGCCACATTTTTTTGGCTAGAACCTACACGTGCATCATCAATGGTAACTGCATCAAAGCTTGTAAATGAAAAGAATGTAACCAAGGTCAATAATCCTATCAAAGGCAGTCTTACAGCCTTTAGCCTGTCTATAGTAAAGCCTATTATTATTGCAATTGTAGGGGCTAACAAAACTCCATATCTTACATTAAACCAAGTGTTTCCTGATAAACCTTGGATAAAAAGAACTGAGTGGCCTAAGTAAAGAGCGAGTATGTTAAATATTAGGGGTGAAAGTAGCAGAACTGAAGACATTTTTATGTCAGCTATAACTTTTTTATCTTTCCACAAAATAAAAAAGCCAAAAAATGTTAAAAGGGTTTGAAAGGCACCGGAATTAAACATTAGCGCGTACAGATAAAATTTGAAGGATTGAAACCAATCCCCTTTTGTTATTAGCATACCTGAACTTTCAATTTGATCCTGCTGGGCTTTTGCGGAGAAAGGGCCAAAAGCAAAATAAAAGGGATCCTTAAAAATCAGGAGGTTCCATGCAAACCACATGACAACCCCAAGACCTGCCAGAGTACAAAAAAGAAGTAATGTTCCCTCAGTGGTTTTATAGTCTCTTTTTCTGAGAGTTTTTAATGCAATCAAAAAGGAAGAAACTGCAAGTAAAAACCACCCGTCGTATCTGGTAAGTGTGGTGAGCATTATCCAAAAGGCGCCTCTTATAAGATGCAGGATGTCATCTTTTTTAAAATATTGCATCATCTCATAGCAAGAGGCTGTCATGGTCAAAATAAGGAGTAATTCAGTCATTGCAGTGGATTGAAGATATAAAATGTTTATGTTTAGAATAAAGACTAGTACTGCACTAACTTTTCCCAAAGTTCCAACTTTGAGTTCCTTAAGGTATAAGAAAATAAACATTCCCGTTATTACAAAGGCAATCATGTTGACGGATGCCCCTGCTAGTCCAGTGTGCCACATGAAGTCATTCCAAATGGTTGGAATCATTAGAACATGAGGTAATGGCAGCCAAACAGAGCCTAATTGAGCAATACCAGGCTTAAGCCCTTCTACAACTCTTCTTCCAATATTGAGATGTGATCTGGCGTCATTATAAGCAAGAGTTAAGTTATTTTCATGAAAATAATAAAAACTTGAAATAGAAATTAGGGACAGCACAATACAAACTAGCAGAAACAAATGTTTCTCTAAAGGTCTGAAAAATCTTTCTGGAACGGAAGCATCTAGTGATAGTTCAATTGTTAAGATTTTGTCAATTAAGCCTCTCATATACATCTTTCTTTTTAAAAAGTTGTTTTAGCATCACAATTGTAAATAGTGTGTAAATTGAGAAAAGCACAATCTTAAAATACTCTAAGGCGGAAAGTTTATCTTTCAAATAAGAATTATATATATAAGATTTTGATGAATTAGCCTTTAGTAAATCCAGACTTCTATGAAATGTGTATTTTTCTTCCCTGCCGGAAAGTTTTTCCAGTGCCAGAACCTCAACCTGAGGAGGAATAGCATTTGAAGTTAAGGCGCCTATTGTATTTACATAGGAAGAATAAGCAAAAAGACAAGTTACAAAAAGTAGAACAAATTTGTTTCTGTTCCCAGAAAGATAAACACCAAGAACTATTGAAAGAATAGCATAAGAAGGTATAAGATATCTTGCTCCAAATGCCCAGCCACCCCATACATCTCCTCTCATTGAGTATAGAAGGATATTAATTGCCACAATTGAAAAAAATACAGCCCCAATCTTTTGGTTGCGCTTTATAAAAAAAGGAAGAGCTATTAAAGCAAGCAGGCTGATAGGTGTGTAATAAGGTAAACCCCTATCTTTACTCAGGAAAAATACATAAAAACCATTTAATTCATGTCTTGTTTTAAAAAAATTAAGAGCTGACCTTCTTCTGTTAAGATCAAGAGTTTGTTGGCTATTTGAAGAGCTTGAAAGTGTTGGGTTGCCTGAGGCATCTATAGCCTGAATGTGGCTTACGGTCCCTGCCAACTGGAAGGGGTTTCCATAAGTCATCTTGTTGTACCAAAGAAACATTACCACAGGTATTAGCGCGGAAATTAAAGTCAAAGAAGCAAGTGTCTTAAAAGTAATCTTTATTTTTTTCTCTTCCTTTTTTATATAAATTATCCTTTCTGCTGCCACAAGCATGATAGGAAGCATAAGAAATAGATTTGGATAATCTATAGGTATTGATAAGGTAAATAAAAACCAAATTACTAGTAACCACCAGTTGCTCTTTTTAGTTAAGATAATATAAATTGAGGATAATATGAGAAAGACTGATACATGGTGTTGGTATAAACTTACAGCATATGCAAAGGCCGGAGTTGCAAAGAGGTAAGTTAGTGCAGCTATAAAAGAAGCGCTTTCTCCACCCCCCAACTCTCTGGTTATTTTTTTAATCAAGACAGCATTAAGCAGTGAAAAAAAAGCTATAATAAGAAAAGTTCCATATTGAGAAGCACCAAGATATCTTCCAAAAAGGTAGCCTGGGATTACAAGAGCTGATATACCCGGGGCAAAAATAGAGACATATTTACCGTTTTTGAAACCTAGATCAGGAGTCGCAAATCTTGCCACCGGAACTGAAAATGTGAAGGACTTTTCTTCCACCAGTGAATATGTTAGGGCAAATCTTCCTCTTTCAGGTGACAGTTCAAGAGGGCCCTTATCCGTCCATTTTTTTGAATTCAGGTCATTTATAGAAGGGTTTCCATGAATACCTCTAACCGAGGAGGCTAGAATAACAGCCACAGTCAAAAAAAACAGAAAACTGAATAGGAATGATCCCTGATGAGTCCTTTTTCCAAGAAAAGTATCATTATAGAGCTCACCCATTTTATGTGAGGTGTTTGACCATGAATGATCTCTAGCAGTTTCCAGGTTTGTTTTTTTAATTTTGTCTACAACGAATGTATTTTTGCTGTCTAAGATGAAATTAATTCTGTCTGCCAATTTTTTACTGTCCCGGGTTGGTATGCAAAAGCCATTAATTTTATCCTTTATAAGATAGGGTAATGCTGTGTTTTTAGCTACAAGACAGATAACACCCTGACTCATAGCTTCATGAACTACATTGCAAAAGCTTTCCCAAATTGCCATGTGTACCATGGCTATGGACTTTTTGATTAGATAGTATTTATCAATTCCTCTTGCTTCTCCAAGAAACTTTACTCTTTGTTCCACTCCAAGAGTTTTTGTTAAGTCTTTCAACTTTTGGAAATAGTTATCATCTCCAATAGGACCCAAAATCGCAAAGCTTAAATCTTCAGGTAAAAGCTTAAGAGCTTTGATAGTGGTTTGATAGTTTTTGATTGGAAATATTCTGCCTACCTGAATTATATATTTCCCAAGGCTTCCCACTTCCTCTCTAACTTTAGTTGATGCAAGATGATCAATGTCCTCAAAAGCCTCATTTTCTAGGCCGTTTGAGATTACCTCTATTAAATCTTTTCTCACCCCCGCTTTTATCATCTCTTCTTTTTCCCATTCAGATACAGCCCTGATTGCATCAGCCCCATTGTTTATTAAATAGTTACCAATAAGCCGGTGAATTAACAATTTTGGGATTTTAATGTGCAGAGGAAAAACTCTCCACTCAGGGGTGAAACCCCCATGAGGGGTTAGAATTACCTTGTAGTTTCTTCTTCTTATAACTTTTTTAACCCAGGATAGGAATAAGTAATAAACCATTGGGTGAATATTAAAATTGTGTAAGCATAAAATATCTGTTTTATTAAGATCTATTGCAGGAAGAAAGCCTACCTTACCGCTTTTATATCTTTTGATAGGTAAACCTTTTATATTATCGCTCTCTCTGAACTCATTTTTTTTAGTTAGAGAATCTTTAGTTGTGTGAATTGTTACATCAAATTCCCTCTTATTTAACAATGAGTAGGTTTCTAAAGTGTTCATTTCAATGCCAGCGTTAACCGGATAAAAAAACTTGGTTATAACATCAAGCTTGAGTTTTTTTGGCGACTCCAAGTTGGAAAGCATAAGTCTTTTTGACGAGTAAGACATATCCCACAAAATTTTATTATTACTGGTTTTGCCAGAAAGAGCTTTTAAATTACTTAATCCAAACGTTGCTGCATTAATGCTTGTTAGAATTGGATTTCTGATAAACCCTCTTAATATATTTTTCACAAGTATAGATTTTGGAATTAAGTAGTTTTTATCAACCTTAATTTTATCAAAGTACTTATAAAGATCCTTCTTTCCCGCAATGAATCTTGAACTTTGTTTAAAGTAGTCACCTAGATGGGTAGGGGATCTAAAAATGACAGTGGCATTCTTGGCATACACAAACTTTAAGCCTAGTCTTTTGCACTCCAAATATAAAAAGGCATCCTCTGCCGTTACATCTTCATATCTGGTTTTGGTATACATTTGTCTGGTTAGGCACTTGATTCTCCCATGGCAAAGATAAATTGAACCGCTCATTTTTGGATCTTCATAAATGGCTGTCTTGAGTTCATGGTTGAATTTATAAACTTTTTCCATGAAGCCCTCTGCTTTGGCAGGGACAACTTTACCTCCAACTACACCTGTTTTGTCATCCGCATTTTTTATAAGATTAGTAATGAGATTTTCATCTTGAGGTAGTACATCAGCATTTATAAAAACAAGAAAGTCGGAATTTGTGATTTTGCTTATTGTTTTTTGGCCATAACACATCCCTTTTCTCTTTGCGCCTTTAATAAGGACAAGGCTTTTATTTGTGAATTCTCCAACAATAGAGTTGGTGTTATCAGTACTTGCATCGGAATAAATTATTATCTTATCAAGGTCCCAACCCTCCTGCTTTTGGTTTAAAAGGGATTCCAGAAGGGTTTTAATGTTTTTTTCTTCATTATAGGCTGGTATGCCTATTGTTACAGTTTTAATCATATGTTAGAAGCCAAATTTAAACAGTCAAAAAAATCTTCTACCCTTTCTTTTCTAAAGCGTTTGTCACAAAGACCCATAATTGCATAATAAATAAGCATTTGCCTTAAGATTTGTGTGTTGAAACTGTTTGAGTTTCTAACTTTGGCTAGCATTTTTTCTAAAAACTCCTTTTCCCTGATGTGGCTTCTAATGGTGGAGGCTATTTCAAACTCTTTTAGTGTTAAGAGAGTGTATTGAAAGTCTATGAGGTAGGATGTGTTATTTGAAATTAGGATGTTTCTCATATTTAAGTCCCTATGGCATAAGCTTAAGGGAAGAAAATTATTTTTAATAGTAATAAGCTTTGTAAAAAGAATTCCAGAACTAATAAGCTTAGCCGCTTTTGAAGGATAATTTATTAGGGCTAAGGGAAGTATTAGTAAAAAAGTAACTAGATATGAAAAATAAGTTCTTTTTGGAAAATTTATGAGCAAATTTTTATCTGCTGAAATGTTGTCAAGAAAGCTGATAACTGCCCAATAAGTTTTTAATTTTAGTTCCGTACTGCTTTCTTCAAGTTTTTTCCCTTCTATATATTCATATACCACTGACAATTCTGATGACTTATTATGTATAGCCCTGATCTTTGGAGTTTTTATTTGGGAAATGCTCATTTTCTCAAAGAATTTATAGAAGCTTATTTCATTTATTAATGTTAGGTAGTTTAAATCCTTGTGGTTTCCTCGCCAAGTTTTTACAAAAACTTTCTCTTCTTTGGTGTTACTAAATATTCCCATAAAATAGCTGCCTACAGACCCAAACGGTTTAACTGTCTCTAAAAGGTTAAAATCAGGTATATGGGGGGGTTCTTTTGTGACGGCTTGGCCACTTATCAAATCTCTTAATTTGTATAAAAAAACCTCCTTGATACCAAGGGTTTCAAATGCCTTTTCATTTTTGAGTTTTTTTGCTCTAACGTTCATCTGTTACCTCCACTTTTATCTTTGCTAGATTACTATCTGTTTTAAGTAGGTAGTTAGTGTTGATCTTTCTTAGAATGATGCTTTGCACTGCGTCAGCTTTTTGGCTCCAAGAAAAGTTTTCTGACCACTGCCTGGCAGACTCAGAAAGCACTTTTCTTAATACTTCATCCCTAAGTATCTTTTTTAGGGTATTTGTAAGGCCATTTGGGTCTTCTAATCTAAATAGTAAACCTGTTCTATTGGCAATAACCGAGTCTCTAAGCCCAACCACATCAGAGGCAATAACAGGAGTTCCACAGGCATTTGCTTCAATTACGGTTATTCCCCATCCTTCAAATGATGAAGGTTGCACCATTACCCACGCTTTTGTCAAAACCTTGTTTCTGTCAGCATCAGAAACCTTTCCATGAAAGGTCACCTTTTTGGATAAATTCAAATCTTTTGTGAGAAGTTTTAATTTTTTTGATGCCTCTCCATCTCCCACAATTTCTAGAGTAGCTTTTGGCCACTCTTTTAAAATTTGGGAAAAGGATCTTATAAGCAAATCTATGTTTTTATAATGTCTAAGCCTTCCAACATAGGTGATTGTTGGTTGTTTAGTTTTTTTTAACCTTTTATTTACTACTATATTAATTCCGGGGTTAACTATGTCTATAGAGTCTTCATTAAAATTTAAAATATTGACTATGTCCTTTTTTGAAGACTCGGAAACAGTGATCACTTGAACATCTCTATACATTAGTGAGAACAAATACTTTTCAACAAATGAAGCTATATGATTTACGGGAAATCTTACAAACCTTCTGAAATACTCTTGGTGTACATGGTGTATTAGTACAGCTTTCTGTGCTTCCACATAAAGCGGGGAAAAGAAGGGAATCCCGTTCACACTGTCTATTACAAAGTCAAATTTAGATCTAAATTTTGTCAAATAGTAAATAGCAGCCCATAGGTAAACTGTGTAAAATCCGCCTCTTCTATAAATCTCAACACCTTCCATTACTTCAAAATCTTTATTATTATGGTCGTTCCCACAAAAAATTGTAACTTTGTGCCCTTTATTCACTAAGTTTTTTGCCAAATCAAACACATAGGTCTCTGCGCCACCCGCCCATACATGTTTTGTATCCCTCCAGTTAAAAATTAAAATATTTAAGGAAAGTGGGTTGTGTGAGGGGGTTCTCTTATCAAACAATCCATAAAGATAGGCAATGTTTTTCCTAATAGATGAAGAGTTTTCAATAATCAAGCTAAAGGTCACTGCCCAAAAAAGCTGGAGAAAACTTGTTAAAAGTATAACGTTAACTACGCTTTGCAAGTCTTTACTAAACTTACTCAAAAGGACAAGCTCTATTACGGCTATAATTAGGCTCATGGTTGGGAAAACGTTAATTTTTTTAATCTGATAGTAACCGGTTATATTATTGGCAACTGAAAAAGCAAGCATAGCAAGACCATAAAGAGGAAGGTATTTTGTAACGGGAATTACCTTGTTTCCAAGCAGTATAGGTGCTGTTGTTGAACCAAACAATCCAAGTGCTATATAAAAGATTGTTGAAAAGAATGCAGAACTTACTAGTATTTTGAAAAAAGTTCCTGAAGTCTTTTCCTTAGCACCTACTTCTTTGCTGATTACAGGAGTTATAAATTGACTGAAAAGCCCCCCTATGAAAAATATCATTTTCCCCACCAAGGCTATCAGGGCATAATATCCGGCGTCTTTTGCAACCAAAATATGTTTTACTATCAGAATATCAAGGCTTAGTGAAGAAACTGTTGAAAATTTAATGAATAGTGAGGTAAGAAAAAAGTCTTTTGGAAAATATAAAGCTTCATTAAGTGCTTTTATTTTAGACTGGTCCACTTTTTGTCTAACTATGTACAGCCATCCGATTGCAAAAGGAACCACAAGTGAAACGGGTATTGCTGCATAGATTAAATCGTTGTTGTTAAGATATAAGCTTAAAAAGGTGAAAGCAAGTTTTGCAATAGCTTCTGAAATAATCAGGATTGCTGAAATGTTAAATTTTTGATTTCCGCTTATAAACCCGCTATCTACGGCAGCCAAAATTCCTATTGCCCAGACCGGAGTGAAGTATAAGAAAGGAAGCGGTGTGGTTGTATTAAAATATCTCATGAGGTAAGGTATTAACAATACCCAACTTATTGTTGTGGCAATACCAAAAACAAACGCTATTTTTCTAATGTTAGACCAGAAGGTTTTTGGGGCTAGATTGAACTTTCCAAGCAGGAAAGCGGTCTTATATGTTATAGTTCTGGAAAGAGCACTTAAAGGAATGCTTGCAATAAAGAAGAGGCTTCCTACAAGACTAATCAACCCAAAATCTTCAACTTCAACCCTTCTACTGAGAAAAGCATTATATACATAATTTAAAAAATTGGTAATTAAACCGGCCGCTACCAGAAAACTTCCGGATTTAGCAGCCCTGATGGAAACTCCTTGCATGTTGATTAGCACTTCTCTTAGATTTATTAGTTGTCTGGCTTTTTTAAGGTGTAATCCATGATGGGTCTTCTCCCAAAAATGAGGTTTAAACAAAAGCTGATAGAAGGCCATTACTGCTCCTATGCTTGCCAAAAGCCAATAAAGGGGAACTAAATAGACAAATTTGATAAGATTCCAATGCCCTCTCTTGGCACAGCCTATCATGTAGTTATAAAGAGCCACAAAATTCCCAACAACCAAGGAAAAAGCCCCCATGTAAAAAACTGCCGGTGGGTATAGGCTTTCTATGGTGGGTCCTACATGAGCATACAAAGCAAAGTAAGCAAAGGTCATTAGCCACAAGATTGGGTTAATAAGCATGAAATACATTCGTGCGCCAATGACCAGGTGAAAGATGAAAGAGTGCCAGCCATAAGTTTTTATGAGTTCTAACGGGTTTCTCATGTGAACCAGGTAGGTTTGCATATACCCCTTGATCCACCTTGATCTTTGCCTAATCCAATTTTTGATATCACTATTTGCTTCTTCCAAGGTGGTTGAGTCTATGATTGCAGTTTTGTATCCTTGCTTAAAAAGGTTTACACCAAGATCGCAATCCTCTGTTACATTAAAAGCATCCCACCCATGCAGTTTTTTTAACATTTCGGTTTTGAAGTGGTTGGAAGTTCCGCCAAGAGGAATAGCAGTGTTTATGGATTGATATCCGGGTAACACCACGTCAAACCATAAAGAGTATTCTGCTGTGAAAAGGCGAGTCAATAAGTTGTGGCTTGGGTTGTAGTAATTAAGCTTAGCCTGCAAGCAGACAACCTTTTCAGGAAGGTTTTTAAAGCCCAGATAAGCCTTTTTGAGTTGTGATGGTTCAGGTTGATCTTCTGCGTCATAAATTACTGTTAGCTCTCCTGAGGCAACATGAAGACCATAGTTGCATGCCTTGGGTTTGGTCTTTGGTTGGGAGTGAGGAACAACTACAATTCTAAAATAGTTAGGAAGATGCATTAGTCTTGCAATTTCCTGAGTGTCCTTGTCATCCTCCTCAAGAAGCAAAAGTACCTCCAGTTTGTTTTTTGGATAATCAAGCTTTGAAACGTTTTCTACAAAGTGAGGAAGAATTTCAACCTCTTTATACAAAGGGCATAAAATAGTATATTTTGGAAGTTTACTTTCATCTATATTTTTAATCTCTTCTGCTGAAAAGGCTAATTCGGGAGGGAAGTGCAGACTTTTAAGAATGACTATTAGGTTAAATATGACATCACAAAAATATAAGGTGTTAAGAACCGCAAAAACCATGATAGCGGTGACTCTTGCGTCAATGTATAGACCAACTGAAGCTCCCGTGATGACACAGTAAATGAAAAGCTTTTGCCAGAAAACAAAAGTGTGAAGTGCGGAATTGTGATGCGGACGCTTTGAATGGATTACAAATCTATGTTTTTTAAATACCATGCCAGCCCCGATTGACCCTCCGTTTAGGGGTTTTATTTCATACACCGCTCTTTTTTTAAGTCTTGTTTTTAGTGCGCAGGAAGCTATACCAAAACCGGTTTTAATAAAGCTCACCTTTGAATTTCCGGTGTACCTGTCAACAAAGTCTATTTCATAAGTTGCTATTTTGTAGCCAAGTTCAGAAGAGGTGTGTAAGAGAGGAATGTCAAAAGTCCAGGGACCAACGGTAGAAAGGTCAAGGTGTTGCAAAACATCTCTTTTAAACACTTTCAATCCGGATTGGATATCACAATCAAGTCCCAGTAAGACTTTTCCAAAGAAAAAAGCGTTAAATCTTGATCCCAACCTTCTTAAAAATGTTGATTTGTAGGTTATTCTCTTGGCTACTACAACTCCATGCTCTTTTGCAATCTTGTACATTTCAGGAAGGGCTTCAGGAGGATATTGAAGATCGGCATCAATGAAAGCTACATATTCGCCTTTTGCATATTCACAGCCTTCAACAATGGAGTAGCCTTTACCCGGTTTCCCCCTCTTTTTGTGAACAATAAACCTCTCATCCTGTTCGTATTTGGAGGCCTCCTCATAAGTATTGTCTACAGATTTGTCGACAATATACAAAACTTCATACTCAATTTTTGAGTTTCTAAAAGCTTTATTCAACCTTTCATATAAGGGTTTTACATTTCCTTCTTCGTTTCTTGAGGGAATTATTATAGATAAATCGATTTTTTCCATAAAACAAACTTATTCTAATGTGCGGTTTTCCAACCACTTTTTGCTATACCTAAAATATAAACGTTTTAAGGTATCCTATAATATCACAAGGATAGTGTTTGCTCAAGATGGATATAGTAACCGTCATCAGGGAACATTTTTATTTTTAATAGTAGCAAGTATAAAACCTGTAGTAAATAGATTCTTTATTAGTTATTTCTATAAGACATGCATTGTTTCTCCTTATATAGGCTGTTATAACTTGAGTTAATAGTTACTGGCCTGTATGGGTGTTTTGTTTGTTAGAGGAATAAATCAAAGCCTTTATGTGGTTATATTACCAAGTTTAACTGGGTTTTTTAATGGGTGTTAGTGAAAGGAAACCAAAAACAATAACCGGTAAAAAAAGTAAGAGCCCAATAAGTTCATGAATGAAGGCAAAAGTTAAAGTAGAGGTTGTTCCATACAAAATTATGCCAAATTTGAGTAAATAGTCGTCAAATTTTAAGTTGTAAACAAGTAGGAATTCCTCTACAAGATAAGATACACCAACAACACTTTCTGAAAGAAGCATAGCTATTAATAATCTATTAACCTCATAAATTCCAGTAAAACTTAAAATCAGCAGAAACAGCCAGGTGCTTCCTACGGCAAAACATACTGGACACACACGTCTGCGTATTATTTTGGAGATCTGAAAACCAAATCTGAAGTAGAGCACAAATGAAACTGCCAGGAAGCTAAGTGTAAAAATAATCTGATTGTAAATTGAAGTCATAAATGCTTTTAAATAATACTCCTAAACATGATTCCACCCTGCATATTTGCTGTCATGACAAGCTTTATAGAGCTTGACATATAGATTGGTGAGTGATAGGATTCCACATGTTGTTTAGTAAAGGCTATTGCAAATTCCCCCTTGAAGCAAAAAAAGATAGATTTCTTTTAATGTTTGGCACGGGGAATTTTTTTGTTGCTTATGATAAAAAAAGACAAAGTTTACGTTACAAAAGAAGGACTTGAGTCCTTGAAAAAAGAATATAAAGAGCTTGTGGAGGTTAAAAGACCTCTTATAGCGGAGCGTATAAAGTCGGCCAGAGAAATGGGGGATATCTCAGAAAATGCTGAATATGATGCTGCAAGAGATGAACAGGGTTTTATTGAAAGCAGGATCAGAGAAATAGAGGAAATAGTGAAAAATGTTGAGGTTATTTCTAATACCGTTAAAAGTGAAATCAATGTTGGTAATAAGGTAAGAGTACATGTAGATGGGGGTGAAGAGTATTTTGAAATAGTTGGAGCTCCTGAGGCTAACCCTCTTGATAGAAAGATTTCTCACGAGTCGCCTTTGGGTTTGGCCCTGCTTGGCAGAAAGATTGGTGATAAGGTCAAAGTGGAAGCACCTATGGGTGTAATTACATATACAGTATTAAGTATTGAGTAATGTACTGCCCTTTCTAAGTTAGATAGGGGAGAAAGACTAGAAAGGCTAGGTTATGTCAAAATCTTATTTGACAAAAGAAGGTCTTAAGAAACTCAGGGAAGAGCATGACTTTCTGGTGAACAAGGCAAGGCCTCAGATTGCTCAGGATATTAAGACAGCTATAGATTCGGGTGGGTATGAGGATAATACTCAATATGATATTGAACTTGAGAAACGTGATCAAATTGAACAAAAAATAGCTGAACTTGAGGATTTGTTAAGAAGCAGCCAAGTAATTGATGAAAACGAAGATTCTAAATTTGTCAGAGTTGGTTCTATTGTAATTGTAGAGGTTGATGGTGAGGTAGACTCCTTTAAAATTGTAGGTAGTTTTGAAGCAGACCCCGTTAAAAACCTGATTTCTAATGAGTCCCCTGTAGGGCAAGCTATTCTTGGGACCAAGGCTGGAGATGTGGTGGAAGTCTCTACTCCCGTAGTAAAATTAAAATATAAAATTTTAGAAATTAAGCATGACTAAGTATTACCTTGAGTACGATTTTGATAAAAGCAGGTTTTCAGCAGAAGATTTGCAAATTGTTGAAATTTTAAAAGAAGCTGGTAAGAAGATTGGAAATCTTTTTGAAAAGCAGGTAGAAGATGACAGTCTTCCGGGAGCCTCATTTTATCCCGTAGATGCAACAAAAAAAGAACTTGAAGAAGCTAACAAGAAAAACCCCAAAATCCTTGATCCTTATACGGTTGTTAAAAGAGACTCTTCAGGTTTTTTGTATGCTGTTCCCTACCATGAAGAGTATGCCAATGATTTAAAACCGGTAATAGAGTTATTGCAAAAGGCTGCCTCACTCACACTAAATGAGAGCTTTAAGGCTTTTCTTGAAACAACTTCCTATGCGCTTGTTCATGGGGATTATATAGAACTTGAGAAAGCCTGGGTTAGGGTTGAGAATGGGAGCTTTTTGCATTTGATGATTGGTCCCTTTGGTTCCTACGCGGACCAATTGTTTAGTCTTAAAAAAGCGTATAACTTCAATTTCACTTTTACCAGTAAAAAGGAAACATTTAACCCATTCAATTACGTTGAGGTTATTAGAAACATGCTTCCGCCTTTTGGTTCTAAGGCAAGACAAAACGTTCCCCCTGAAAAAATTAAAGTGAGGGTTGATGATGTCATTGCAATAGGAGGAAGAAATGCAGGCCTTCCGGCAAGAGCCACCAATTATCCTGAAAACATTGAGATGATAAAGGAGGTTGGGACAAAGATTGTAGTTTATACAAACAATATACAAAAAAGGGATGGAGAGATGCTTTTGCCCCTTTTTAGAGATTTTATAGATAATGACGTTCAGAGAACCTTTAAAGATGACTTTTTGATGACCAATGCAGTAAGGTTAGTGATGGCACATGAAGTTACAGAGGCCTTATTTCAGTACAGAGGTGGTTGGGAAAGACTAAAAGGCATGTTTAACTATGTTATGGAGCTTCATTCAAGCATAGTTGGGATCAAAGCTTGTGGGTTTCAGCTTGTAAAAGGAGTTATAACCCAGAAGGATTTAGAGGCAATTCTTTATATAATGCTGATGAGAACTTTCTCAGATTATTTTGTACGATTGAAAACACCTCAGGTTGAAAACTATTTAACAGGCTACAGAGTATTTTTTAATTATTGTGTTGAAAACGGGGCTATTGTTTTGCAGAAGGACACAATTCTCCCAAATCCTAGCAGAATGTATATGTGTGCGGACCAGCTTGCAAATGTTGTGATGCATATGTTTGCAGAGGAGTCGGAAGCGGAGGCAAAAAGATTTTTTGACAAATATACTTCAGAGTATATGTACCAAAAGTTTTCTGATAAGCTTGCTTCATATAAGTTTTAACTGTAAATGTCAACCTTAAAAGATCTAAGAAACATCAGAATTGGTAAACTTGATAACCTTAAAGCGCTTGAGGTTGACCCTTTTCCGGCTGAGAGCCTTAAAGATGTTGAGATAGGCTCGGTTTTAGCGGGCTTCAGTGATTTTGAGGGCAAAGAGGTTACAACAGCAGGAAGAATTATAGCTATCAGAGCACACGGAAAACTGACTTTTTTTGATGTTAAGGATTCTACAGGCAAAATCCAGTTTTATATTAAAGAAGAAAATCTCAAAGATGCCAATCACACAAAAAGCCAACTTAATTTTTCCGAACTTCATCTTTTAGACAATGGGGATTTTGTAGAAGCTTTGGGAACGGTTACAAAAACAAGCAGAGGAGAAATTTCAATTGAGGTCAAAAAATTAAGAATTCTTGCAAAGACCCTTAGACCTTTGCCTGATACATGGGATGGGCTTAAAGACAAAGAGACCAGATACAGAAGAAGATATCTGGATTTAAATATTAATCCTGAGGTCTACCAAAGATTTATCAGGCGTGCAAGATTTTGGGAAGCTCACAGAGATTTTTTCAAGAAAGAAGGTTTTATAGAAATAAATATACCCGTTTTGGAACTCATCCCAGGTGGAGGGGATGCAAATCCTTTTACTACACACATGGACGCTATAGATCAGGATTTCTTCTTAAGAATATCCCACGAGCTGCCTCTTAAAAGGCTTATTGGAGGCGGTTATGACAAGGTTTATGATATAGGGCCAAGATTTAGAAATGAAGGGTTGTCTGATGAGCATTTACCGGAACATGTTGCAATGGAGTTTTATTGGGCGTATGCCGACTGGCAAAAAGGGATGAGGTTTGTGGAAAATTTGATGAATTACGTTATTGATTATGTCTATGGGGATAAGAAAATTTTTAATATCAGGGGGTTCACTGTGGATTTTTCCAAAAGTTGGGAGATTATGGATTTTGGTGAGATTATAAATAAAACTTATGGAGTGAATGTTTATGATACTTCCGTTAAGCAGCTTCAGGATGCTATGACAAAGCATAATCTCAAACCGGAAGGAATACTTAATGTTCCAAGAGGCATAGATGTTTTGTGGAAAAGCATAAGAAAGAAAGTTGCCGGTCCTACATTTTTGATTAATCATCCAAAGGTGCTTTCTCCGCTTCAAAAGCCCAGCATTCTAAACTTAAATATGGTTGAGAGGTTTCAGCCTATTATTGCAGGAAGTGAGCTAGGCAATGGGTGGAGCGAGGTTAATGATCCGATTGACCAGTTTGAAAGATTCTCAGAACAACAGAAGCTTAGAGACTTGGGAGATAAGGAGGCACAGTGGTTGGACATTGATTATGTAGAAATGCTTGAATATGGAATGCCGCCTACATTTGGTTATGGGCACGCAGAAAGAACATTTTGGTTTTTAGAAGATGTTACGGCAAAAGAGGGTGTTCCTTTTCCACAGTTAAAGGCAGAAATAGACCCTACTACAAAAGAGATTTATAAACTGTAAAGTAGTATGAAACAAAAACTTGATTTAGATGGTGCCCATAACTTACTCCATAAAAATATGCAAAACATCAATTTGCGAAGGCACTGTTATGCTGTTTCTGTGGTAATGCGGGGGCTGTACAGACATCTTAAGGAAAACGGCAAGCTTGATAGCTCACTTGAGAACTTGTCTGAAGAGGATTGGGGTGTGGTTGGAGTTTTGCACGATGCAGACTATGAGCTAACAAAGGAGTGTCCTGAAAAACACACAGTGATGCTTATGGATTGGCTTATGGAGCATGATGTACATCAACATATACTTGAAGCTTTTTCTTCTCATAATACAAAGGTTACAAATCTGAGGGAGCCTCAAACTTATCTTGAATGGTGTCTTGAATGTTGTGATGAACTTACAGGATTTATTGTTGCAGTAACTCTTGTTCAGCCTGACAGGAAACTCTCTTCAGTTACCTTGGAGTCTGTTAAAAAGAAATGGAGGGCTAAAGAATTTGCAAGAGCGGTTAACAGGGAACAGACAGAACAGTGTCAGCAAAAACTTGGGATACCTTTTGATGATTTTGTGAGGGTTTCATTAAAAGCTATGCAGGATGAGGCTGAGAAGTTGGGATTGTGAGTTTAAGTAAATAAAACCAACCCTCCTAAGTTTTTAAACTTAAGAGGGCTGTATGTCTCTAGTCGCTGGGGTTAGGATCCATGTCCTGGACGGCTTTTTTTGCTTCAGCCTTACTTGGGAAAACTTCAGCATCAGTTTGACTTTTCCCCCAGGGCCATAAAGCGCCTATCTTGTCTCTCCTGACGTACCACGTGCCGAAAGTTGCAACAATCACTCCACCAGCTACTGCTATGAAAGTAAACATAAATCTCCCTCATTTTTTAAGCCCGTAGGCTAGATTTTGGTTGATTGCAATTCTAAGTCTTTATTTTTTTCTGCGCAACTTGACAGGTATGCTAGAGTCCATAGAAAATCAGAAATAGTCATAGATAAACCATACCAAATAACCATCATATTGAATTAGTTTTTTGGAAGTGTTAAGCTTGGCAAAGCTTAAAAGGCGTTTTTAGGATGGCTTTCCACCATCTTAGCTGATCGGGAAAACTTTTGCTGAATTTTTACCCTTGAAAGTAAAGACTCAAATGACTAACCGATTCCGGGTAAGCCCGTTATAGCAGTCCAAAAGTTAAAGATAGGGTGGCACCGTCAGTGTATTTGACCCCTCCGGACAAACCGGAGGTTTTTTTATGCTTAAAATTAAGGCTTGGCGTCCAAAAACCAAAGTTGGAGCCCAGAAACTAAAATTTAAGAACTTTGTCTTTGATTGCGATAGTACTCTTACACAGGTTGAGGGGCTGGACGAACTTGCTTCCATCAAAGGACTGAATGGTCAGGTCTGTGCACTTACAAAATTTGCAATGGATGGGTTCTTAACTTTTAATGAGTCCTTTGTTCAAAGAGTTGATTTGATTAAGCCTACACAAAAAGAGTTGGAAGATTTAGCTTTAAAATATATGCAAAAAAAAGTAAGGGGTGTAGGAACCTTAGTAACGCTCATCAAAAAAAGAGGAGGAAACGTCTTTATATTAAGCGGAGGTATTAAAACGGTGCTAGATATATTTGGCAGACATATTGGTGTGCCTGACAAGAATATTTTTGGGTGTGAGCTTTCTTTTCTACAAAACGGAGAGTTTGGAGGTTTGGTGGAAAACGGACTTTTCCTTTTTGGCAAGGCTGCCATTTTAAAAAAAATAGCTGCAACGGGACCTACAGTTTTTGTAGGAGATGGCTTTAATGATCTTGAAGCTGCAAATGCTTGTGACTTGTTCATAGGTTTTGGGGGTGTGGTAGAAAGGGCGGTTGTTAAGAAAACTGTTAAAAATTACTATTCGGGTAAAGACTTGACTGGTTTAATGGCATTTTTTGTGTAATATTAATGCTTAGAAAGAGCTTTTATGCTTGACATAAAGTTTATAAGAACATTTCCGGGAAAAGTAAAGGATGCGGTAAAACTTAAAAGAATTAAGGATGTTGATGTAGAGGAGCTTTTGGATTTGGATAAGATTCGTATTGATTTACAAAGGAGGGTGGAGGAGCACAGGGGTTTGAGAAACGTCCTGTCTGATAAAGTTTCAAAAGAAAAGAACCAACAGACAAGAGACAAACTTATAGAAGAAGGTTCAAGACTCAAAGAGGAACTGAAGAAATTTGATGAAGACCTCAGATTATTGGAAGGAAAATTAAATGAAGGTCTTTTAAAACTGCCAAATATTCTTGCTTGGGATGTCCCGCTTGGAGAGGGGGATCCCGATCACATTGAGCTTGCTGTTTGGATTCCTGGTGTTGGCTATTTACCACAGGAAAAATTAGGCAAAGGCTATGAGAATGACTCCAGTAGGCAGTTTATGCCAAAGCCTCAGTTTAAGGGAAAGGATCACCTTGAGCTTGGGAAAATGTTTGACATGATTGATGTAGAACAGAGTGCCATAACTTCCGGTTCTCGGTTTTGCTATCTTAAAAACGACGCGGTTTTGTTGCAGGATGCCCTTGCAAGCCTTTTGAAAAAGAAGCTTCTGGAAGAGAAGTTTGTGCCTATGGTAGTTCCTCTTTTGGTCAAAGACAGAGTGTTGTATGGTACCAGCCACTTTCCTGAGGGTAGAGACCAAGTTTACAGAATAAATAATGAATTTGTGGAAGAAAGCCAGGAGTTATTTTTGGTAGGTTCCTCAGAACCGCCCCTTTTTGCTTATCACATGGACAAGGTTTTGCCAAAAGAAAAACTTCCACACAAAATGTATGCGTTGACCAGTTGTTTTAGAAGTGAAGTTGGCAGCTGGGGTAAAGATGTAAAAGGCATTAAAAGGGTTCATCAGTTTGATAAGCTTGAAATTGACATTGTTTGCGCGCCTCAAGAGTCAAATGAAGTAATGGAGTATTTGCGTTCTATAAACGAGTGGTTCTATCAAGCACTTCAGCTCCCATACAGAATTATTTACAAGTGTGCCGGGGACTGTGGTTATAACGCAACTCATAAACAATATGATGTTGAGGGCTGGTTACCGCATCAGAGGGAATTTATAGAACTTGGGTCAAATACCAACACCACAGACTTTCAGGCTAGACGGCTTAACATCAAGTACAGAGAGGGTGGTGAACTAAGGTATGTTCATACGGTAAACAATACAGGTTGTCCTATGGGCAGGGTGCTTATAGCTATCCTTGACAATTATCAGAGAGAAAATGGTACTATAGAGGTGCCTGAGGCCCTGCAAGAGTATCTTGGCAAGAAAGAGATTAAATAAGGAATAAGCTTTGTGAATGCCTTTGCAAATCTGGTGATGCCAGTAGTAGTTTTTGAAACGGATTCCCCATTAAACGGTCATATACGTGTCCTTGAGAAAGGGCGCACCCGTAAGCTTTACGCTGGGGACACTTTGCAATCTGTAAATTGCGACTCGCCTCTTGCAGAGCGAATGTGTTGGGGGAAGGTGGTTGATATAATTCAGAACAATATAGGCTGTCCCGGCAATATGCTTTTGCTTGGACTTGGCGGAGGAACAATCCCTCACCTGGTAGCAAACAAATGTCCTGGTGTTTCAATTGTGAGTGTTGACCTGGATCCCATTATGGTTGATGTTGGTAGAAAATATTTTGATCTGGACGGTATTCCAAATCACAGAATTATAGTTGACGATGCTTGTAGACTTGTAACAAGTCCTGAAGAATTTGGCATTTCTCCCAATGAGTTTGATGTAATAATAGTTAATATTTATGTTGGAGAAAAATATCCGGATCTTGGAAATTCCGGAGGTTTTTTTGCAGGTATAAAAAAACTTTTAAGGCCCGGAGGGCTTGCAATTTTTAACAGAATTTATTTGAAGCATCATCAGGACGAGGTAAATAATTTTATAGACAATGTATCCCAGTTTTATACGGATGTTAAGTCTGTAATAGTTGCTGGCATTACAAATTCGGATAATGTTGTAATTTATGGGTACTCATGAGTATCTTTCAGGCCATTCTACTTGGTGTAGTTCAGGGGCTCACCGAGTTTTTACCGGTATCCTCTTCCGCTCATTTAATTTTGGTACCCTACATTTTGGGTTGGCCGGAGTTTCCTTTGGTATTTGATACTTCTTTACATCTTGGCACTGCCTTGGCCGTATTAATCTACTTTGCCAAAGACTTTTTGAAAATGGACAGAAATATGCTACTAAAGCTTGTACTTGGTTCTGTTCCGGTTGTTGTGGTGGGTTTTTTGTTTGGAGATGTTATTGAAAATGTTTTAGGCGGGGTAGGCGGCGTCATAATATTTTTGTTAGTGGGGTCTTTAATTATGCTTGCAGCTGAAAGAAAGGCCTTAAAACGCAAGGACTTAAGGATCAAGAATGTCTCTGTTACAGATTCTATAGTGATTGGCGTGGCCCAGATGTTTGCTTTATTACCTGGTATATCAAGATCAGGTGTTACAATTTCTGCAGGAATTTTAAGGGGCTTTTCAAGAGAGCAGGCCGCTAGATTTTCCTTTATGCTTTCTATGCCTGCAGTTGTTGGTGCCGGGTTTTATCAGTTGTCAAAAACCTATCAGCTGATTGGTTTTCAGATAGGTTATGTGTCATGGATAATTGGAATAGTAAGCTCATTTATAACAGGACTTTTGGTTATAAATTTTTTGATTAATTCTCTGAAGCAAAACGGGTTGATGATTTATGTTTATTACAGATTATTTCTTGTGCTTCTTATACTTTCTCTTTTTTTCAAAGCAGTATAGGGCTGCTATTTCTCAACTTGGACAAAAAAATACCCCGAGCAAAGATTTTAAAAATCAATAAAAAGGCCTAAAGTCAAAGAAGGAGATGCTTGTTGGAGGGTTTAAGTACAGGCCACTCTTTTGTAGTAAAATAGCCAGTGTTATGTCATTTTTTGCAAAGTTTTTCAATTCAAATGAAAAGGAATTAGCCCTACTAAGACAACTGGTTGCTAATATTAATGGATTTGAGGTAGAAGTTCAAAAGATAAAAGAGGCAGACTTCACAACTAAAACCAAAACTTGGCAGGAAGAGCTTAAAAATCTAAGTTATGAAGAGAAACAGGATTATTTGAATAAGATTTTGCCAGAAGCTTTTGCGCTTGTTAGGGAGGCTTCCAAAAGGGCGGTGAAAATGCGTCATTATGATGTCCAACTTATGGCTGGGATTGCACTTCACCAGGGGAAAGTAGCGGAACAAAAAACAGGGGAGGGAAAAACACTTACGGCTACTGCGCCTTTATATTTAAACGCTCTTACAGGAGACGGTACTCATCTTGTAACCCAAAACGACTATCTTGCCTCCCACCACGCTGCCTGGATGGGTCCTGTTTATGCTTATCTTGGTTTAACTGTTGGTTTTATTACTGAAGATCAAGGCTATATTTTTGATTCTGCTTTTGATAATCCAGAGTTTGTGGATCCTATTGCCAAAAGGCTCAAACCCGTTACCAAAAGCCAAGCATATTCCTGTCATATTACATATGGAACTAATCACAACTTTGGTTTTGACTACTTGAGAGACAATATGGTTAGATTTTCAGAAGGTGTTTCCCAAACAAACCCAAATAAAAATTTAGGAAAACATTATTTTGCTATTGTTGATGAGGCTGACTCTTTGCTAATTGACGTTGCCAGGACACCTCTTATTATTTCAGAGCCGGCTGAGCAGTCCACACAAAAATATTATGAAATAGCAAAGCTTGTAAAAGCTCTTGAGAAGGGAACCGACTATGATGTAGATGAAAAGAGAAATAGTGCTACCCTAACAGATCTGGGGATAAAAAAGCTTGAACGTATGCTCAATGTTGATAACCTTTATGAAAAGGATTTTGAAACAGTACACCATGTTGAGCAGGCTCTTCGTGCTAAGGCGCTTTTTGCAAAAGACAAAGATTATATTTTAAAAGATGGGAAAATTGTAATAGTAGATAAGTTTACAGGAAGACTGCTACCAAGCAATAGATATGGTGAAGGGCTTCATCAGGCCATTGAGGCTAAGGAAGGAGTAGAAATTCAAAGAGAATCAAGAACACTAGCTGAAATCTCCTATCAAAATTATTTTAGGCTTTACAATAAACTTGCGGGTATGACTGGAACTGCTGAAACTGAGGCTGAAGAGCTAAATAAGATATATAAGCTTGAGGTTATTGTTATTCCAACGCACATGCCTATGATTAGAAAGGATCACTCAGATGTAGTTTATAAAACGGAGCGGGGAAAGTTTCAGGCTGCTGCAGAAGAAATAGAAGCAAAACATAAGACGGGTCAGCCAATTCTTGTTGGTACAACATCGGTTGAAAAAAGTGAACTATTGCACGAATTCTTAAAAAGAAAGGGTGTGCCACATGAAATTTTAAATGCCAAAAATCATGAGAGAGAGGCTCTGATAATAGAAAATGCCGGCAAAAGGGATGCTGTGACAGTATCTACCAATATGGCGGGTAGAGGAGTTGATATTTTGCTTGGAGGTGCCAATGCTACACAGACTGAACAAGAGGATGTGAGAAAGCTTGGTGGGTTGCATGTTATTGGAACTGAGAGACACGAATCCAGAAGAATTGATAATCAGTTAAGGGGAAGGGCAGGAAGACAGGGAGATGCCGGATCTTCAAGATTTTTTGTGTCTTTGCAGGATGATCTGATGAGGGTTTTTGGTGGAGAAATGGTGGAGCGGTTAATGGATAAATTTGGGCTTGATGAATCAGTACCGCTCGAGTCAAGACTTGTGAGTACTGCCATAGAAAATGCTCAGAAAAGAGTGGAGGGGCATAATTTTGATATTAGAAAGAGGGTTGTTGAGTTTGATGATGTAATGAATCAGCAAAGAAATGTAATTTACAAGCTTAGAAGAAAGATTTTAGGTTTGGAAGATGGGGGTTTTAATAAGGAGTGGTTTGTTGGGAAAATAACAGCCTTTACTGAAGAGGATTTGAATGTGCTTTGGGATAAGTGGGAAAAAGCTTTTGGCCTAGTTGAGTGGCACAGGGCTGTTTCCTTTTATAGCCTTGAGGTTATCGATGCTCTGTGGATTGAATATCTTGATGAAATGGATGATGTTATGGAAGGCATTCATTTAAGGGGTTATGCACAGAAAGACCCGCTTGTTGAGTATAGGAAGGAGGGACATGATAGGTTTGCTCACCTTGCAGAAAGAATCTATGCAAATATTGCAGAGAGATTTGTAAATCTTGCAAAGTCTTTAGAAGATGATGCTGTTGAAAAGATAGAGGAAGCTGTTAAACCTGTCAAACTTGAAGCCCAAAGTGCTAAACGGTTGCAGTATAAGTATGGGGAAGTAGAGACAGGCGTTTCTGCAGAAGAGGAGGAACATAAGCGTTTTAAAGTTGAACCTGTGAAAAGCGGTATTACTAAAGTAGGCCGTAATGATCCCTGTCCGTGTGGAGCAACAAAGCCTGACGGAACTTCTGTAAAATACAAAAACTGCCATGGGAAAGGATAGTAGGCTATAATTTAGCAATGCCTGAAAAGAAAGAAACTTTTTTTGTGAAAATAGTGGATTCTATTGCCGATGTAGCCGAAACTTTTACGGTTTCAGTTCTTTTATTTCTCTTTGTATATGCCTTTTTGGCTTTTCCTGAGATAGTAGTAGGCGCCAGTATGGATCCAACCCTGAACAACGGTCACAGGCTTTTAGTAGAAAGGCTTTCAGTTAGATTTAATAAGTTAAAAAGAGGAGATATTATTATTTTTAATCCGCCTGGAAGTGATGGAATTGATTTTGTAAAAAGAATTGTAGGGGTTTCAGGTGAGACACTAGTTATTAAAAACTGTAGAGTTTATCTGGTTGAGGGCTCAGTTGAGAAAGTAATTGAGGAGCCTTATATTAACTCAAGCAAAGTATGTACTACATACTCCAGTGAGAAACTCATAAAAGTACCGGGGGATAGTTTTTTTGTTTTGGGTGACAACAGGCAGCAGTCCGCAGATTCAAGAGTATTCAGTTTTTTAAAAAAAGAAAGAATTGGCGGGAGGGTGTTTTTAAGGTTTTGGCCTCTCACAAAACTCAAACTATTTCTTTAGAATCTTCTTTATAGGCAGGCACGCTGAAGGTGAAGGTGCTTCCAACCCCAAGTCTGCTTTCAACCCAAATGTCTCCTTTGTGCATGTTTATTATGGATTTGCTAATAAAAAGGCCAAGACCTGTTCCCTTTGAGCCTTGTTCCAAAACTCCTGAGACTCTATAAAACTTAGTAAATAAGTGAGGAAGGGATTTTTCTGGAATCCCACAACCCGTGTCTCTTACCAACGTTTCTACAAAATCACCGCGTGGTTTGATCTTGACCTCAACAAGACCTCCCTTTTCAGTATAATTGAGGGCATTCGCAAGCAAGTTTGATAAAACTTCTGAAATTCTAAATTTATCAACATCCACCTGGGGAATAGTTTCAATAGGTTCAACAAAATTTAGGTTGATTTCCTTTTGCTCAGCAAGATTTCTAAAATTTTCCAGTGTGGATTTTACAACGTCAATCCATTCCTCCTTTTTCAAATCAAGCTCCAAAGTATTATGCTCAATTTTGGCTACATCAAGAAGGTTTTCTACCAAACTTGCAAGTTGGTTTGATGCAATACCCACCCTTTGCAAATATTTCTTGTCTTCCTCATTCATTCTGCCTTTTGCAGCCTCTTCAAGAAGTGATAAATAGCCTCTAATGGAGGTTAAAGGCGTTCTTAACTCATGAGCAGCCATTGAGACAAAATCAAGCTTCATGTCTTCTAATTCACGCTCCTTTGTAGAATCTCTGAAAGTTACTATGCAGCCGAGGTTACTTAATTTCCCATTTTTAAGAACAGCACTATTCATGTTGACATAAAGCTCTTTTTTTGAGCTAACAAATTTAAGGTTTTTTTCAGTAAAAATGATCTGATCCTTTACTACTGGTATAAGTGGGCAAAAATCGGACGCGGAAAGCCTTACTTTGTTTCTGAAGATTATAAAGATTTCATCACATTTTTTTCCAAGTACTTCTCCTTCTTTTAGCCCTGTTATTTCTTCAGCAGCTTTGTTAAAAAGAGAAACTCTCCTGTCATAATCCAGTGTGAGAATGCCATCCTGGACACCCTCTAACACTATTGAGAATTTATTTCTCTCTGTTAGCAACTTATTGTTTTCATCAGATACTTCTCTTAATAGGTCTTTAAGTTTAGTGGTCATGTCATTGAAAGAATTGGCAAGGTCTAAAGACTCGTCGTTTGTATCAACAACAATCTTATAGTCCAGATTGCCTGAGCCTATTATCTCCGTTCCCTTTTTGATAGTTAAAATGGGATCTACTATTCTCTTTGAGCTGATATTGGCAATTAAATAGGCTATGGCAACTGTTATCAAATTTGAAAAAAGGATTGTGACTATTGTTGAGGTATTATTTGAGACTATGGGGTTTAGGGAAATGGCAGTCATCAGAATTCCGGACGTTTTTCCCTCAAAATTGCTAAGAGGTGTGTATAAAACCTTGAATTTTTGATAATCATACTCAATTTGCCCCGTTATTCCTTTGCCTTCCACAGCTACTTTTTCATAAACTTCCTTTGGAATTTTTTGTTCTTTTACAATAATGCCTGCTTTATCTTTAAGGTTAGTAGCAATTATTTGTCCCTGTTCATCAAAAATTGTTATTTTCTCATCCAGAGAGCTTTCAAGCTTGCCTAGGAGAACGTCATCTGAGGTAAAACCTGAGAGGATGGTTCCTATTACCACGTTGTCATAAAACACCGGTATTCCAGCAATAAATACATATTTATCATCCATTTTCTCAAGAGAGATGGTTTTAATGCCTGTTAAGGCTCTTTTCACAAGGCCGTTAGTTTTTTTGTTTTGACCTATTTTTGATGGGTTGTCAACGCTTAGTACTACCTGTCCATTAGTGTCTATTACCTGTAGTATATCAAGTTCCATCTTCCCATTAATCCAAGTGAGAGTTTCTAATGTTGTACCTGCCTCTTTTTGTGCTCTCAGAAAATCAATTAGATCTGCATTTCTGGCAATAATATCCCCATAAATTAAAGTGGTGTTTTTAACATCGTTTATCCTATCAAGTATGATTTGTGAGCTTTCAATTACTTGTGGATCAAGTCTTTTATTGATGTTGTATATAAAAAGGGTGTATGAAAAAGTGATTGAGAGAAGAAGGGACGTAAGGATTACCACAATAAATGATAAGAGAAACTTTTCTTTTAAAGGAAGCCTTTTAGGGGGCATATACACCAATGATACTTTATAACTATGTTAAGTTCTAGTTTTTAATTTAGTGTAAAGGGGATTGTTTACTTATTGGATGTTGACCCTGCAACGGCCTGTTTATATACAACTAATTCTTCCCTTTGTGCCGTGATGTGAAGCATAAGAAGGGCACTAACTGCTAGAAAACCAATTATTATGACTTCCAACTTAAGTCTTGTACCTGCAAAAAAATGGACAGGAGCAATGCGGATAGTTTGCTTTCTTGAGGTTTTAGTCTTTTTTGATTTGACAGGCATTAGAACAATAATACAGATGCCTAAAATTTTAGTCAATACTTTTTGTATATGATAATATTTTTGTATGTATTTTATAGCTTCCATAATTGCTGAAGCATTTCTACCGCATTCTAAAACGGGGAGAAGAGCAAAATTAATAAGACACAAAGCGTTTGCTCACTATATTTTTATACTGTTAGTATTTCTGTTGATCTCCAGGTCTGTAAATGTTGCTTTTCCTGGAGTTTTAGGTTACGCGTCAGATATTAAATCTTCTGATTTATTAAAATTTACTAATGAGGAGAGAAGAAAGAATAACAAACCAGTACTTGAGTTGAATAGCGATTTGAGTAGGGCTGCTGAAGCAAAGGCTAGGGATATGTTCAAAAATGATTACTGGGCGCACGTTTCTCCCAAAGGGACTGAGCCTTGGTATTTTTTTAATTCTGTTGGGTATGACTATGTATATGCAGGTGAAAATTTGGCCAAAAACTTCACTGACTCTAAAGGGGTTGTTAATGCATGGATGAACTCAACTTCCCACAGAGACAATATTCTAAACCAAAATTATACACAAATAGGCTTTGCTGTTGTAAATGGTGAATTAAACGGTTATAAGACAACTTTGGTAGTTCAGTTTTTTGGAAAGCCAAGAGGACTTTCTGAAAAGCCTGCAGTAATAGATTCTGCGGCTCCCAAAGCTACACAGAAAGTTGAGTCCGTAGCCGGGGCAAACAAGGAAGAGATTTTTACCATTGAAGGACAAAACCCATCCGCCCGTTTGACAGGGGAAGCTTCAAAGCCATTTGTTGACATTTATGCTTTTTCAAGAACATTTCTGATTGTTTTTGCGCTTTTTATTTCTTTTATGTTTGGGCTAGACTTTTGGTACTCATCAAAATTAGGACTTGCCAAATTTAGTGGGCATACGCTGGCACATATTTTTATGCTTCTTACTGCTGTTATTTCTCTTGCTTTAATTATGATTCCGGGAAAGGTTGGGTAGTATGCTAGATTGGAAACATTTGACTCATTTTTTGTACTTGGCGCTTGGTCTTTTAGTAAGTTTGCTCAGTGCTTATTATTTGAGATTTAGTCCTTCAGGTCAATTTTTCTCTCTGGCATTTGGGGTGGTTTATTACATTTTATGGGGTGTAACTCATCACTACTTTGAAGGTCGATTGTCATCTTCTATTATTTTGGAATATATACTGATTGGAAGCTTTATAATCCTTATGTTTGCTCTTATGGTAGGTATCGTGTAATCTTACCCGATGATATGAATATAGCAATAATAATCCCTACGTATAATGAAAAAGACAACATTTCTAAACTTATAACTGTGTTACAGGAAGAGTTTAATAAAATGCCCAAACACACTTTTTTTGTTGTTGTAGTTGATGGAAATTCACCCGATGGTACCGCGGAATGTGTAAGAGAGCTATCAAAAAATGACAAGAGAATTATTCTCATATCTGAAAAGGAGAAAGCCGGACTTGGGATGGCATATATATATGGAATGACCTATGCTCTTGAAAACTTAAAATCTGAAGCATTGGTTGAAATGGACGCTGATTTTCAACACGACCCTAAGGATTTGGTTAGGTTTGTATCAAAAATAGAAGAAGGTTATGACTATGTTATTGGGTCAAGATATATGAAGGGCGGTTCTATTCCAAAAGAGTGGGAGTTTTATAGAAAACTGTTAAGTTTTGCCGGGAACATTTTTACTAGATTTGTTTTGGGAATCCCTTCAATTCATGACATTACTTCAGGTTATAGGATATCAAGGACCTCTGTTTTAAAAAAAGTTTCACTTCAGAATCTGGATAGAAGGGTTTACGCTTACAAAATCCAGCTTTTGTATGAAATGAAGAAGAAAGGCGCAAAAATAGTTGAAATTCCCATAAAATTTGGACTAAGAGATAGGGGAGAATCAAAGATGGGAAAAGACAATATTTTAGGTTCTTTAAGTTTGGTTTTAAGTCTCAGGTACAAGGAAAATGAAACCCTTTTTAAATTTTTACTTGTGGGTATTGCTGGGCTTGTTGTACAAACTTCAATTTTTCTATTCCAGACTTTTGTGCTTTCCATAAAGCCTTCCATAGCCCTGCTACCAGCATTTATGGCTGCGGTGTTTACTACTTTTACACTTAACAATGTGTGGTCTTTTAAGGATAAGAAAATCACTGGAAAGTCTAATATTATGGCTAAGGGGTTTCAGTTTTTGGTTGTGAATGTGGGAGGTTACTTTATTCAAAAGGGAAGCATTTTGGTATGGGAGAACTTTTCAAAAAACGTCTTAATAACAGTTCTGTTTGGTTATCCTATGGGGATACTTTTAGGCCTTGTGTGGAATTATTTTTTTTATAGTAGAATCATTTGGAGAAAAAAGGTTTGATATGTCAAAGATTTCTGTTGTTATACCGGTATATAACGAAAAAAGTATTATAGGAATAACTCTTACAAAAGTTGTTACTTATCTTAACGATTTCAATCCCGATTATGAAATTATTGTTGTTGATGATGGAAGTTTGGATGATACATCATTAATTGTTGAAGAGTTCTCTGCAAAAGAGCAAAAAATTAGTCTTGTTAAAAACTCCCATAAGGGTAAAGGGTTTGCTGTCAGAACTGGTGTTTTGAAGAGTAAAGGAGATTTTGTGCTAATGTTTGATGCAGATTCCTCCACACCTATTGAAGAGCTTAAAAGGCTGATGGTATGGATAACCGATAATAGTTTTGATATTGCAATTGCCTCCAGAGAAGGTATTGGAGCAAAAAGAAAGAATGAACCTTTGTTTAGGCACATTATGGGAAGAGTTTTTAATACTATTGTGAGAGTGCTTTTGCTTCCAGGAATTATGGATACCCAATGTGGTTTTAAGCTTTTCAAGGGAGATATTGCCAGGACAGTTTTTGGTAAAAGCCGCCTTTATGGGGACTTAACAAAAGAGACCAGGGTTCCAAAAGTGACTGCTTTTGATGTTGAGATTTTATATCTTGCCAGGAAAATGGGAAAATCCATAAAAGCTGTCCCAGTAACATGGGAATATAGGTCTGATACCAGAGTCAGAAGTTTTAGAGATTCTTTTGTAAATTTGGGTGATGTGCTCAAAGTTAAAATTAACGATTTGCGCGGGTTATACCCCACTGCATAACAAATATGAAAGTGTTAGTTGTTGGCGGAGCCGGTTACATTGGTTCTTTTGTTGTTAGAAAACTTATTGAGGGGAACTTTGAAGTTTTAGTGGTTGATAATCTTTCTACAGGCCACAAAGAGTCTGTTCCTGCTTCAATGTTGGAAGTTCTTGATGTCACAAATCAAGAAGCCTTAAAAGAAGTTTTTTCTACCAATAGTATTCTTGCCATATTACACTTGGCTAACTTTTCAGATCCTTATGATTCCTTTAAAAAACCATATGCTTATTTCAGGGATAATTTTTTAACAACGCTTAATTTACTTGACTGTGCAAGGGAAGCCCGTGTTAAGAAATTTATTTATGCTTCTTCCTATAATATTTATGGGTTTCCTGTAAATGACCCTGTTTATGAGGATTATCCGGTTGACCTTAGGAGTGTTTATGCTGAAACAAAGATCTCATGTGAAAGGTTGCTTGGTTGGTATGATCTGCTATATGGAGTTAGAAGCGTTGTTTTAAGATTAGCGAGTGTTGGTGGGGCTTCTCTTGACGGAAATATGGGAGAAGATAAGAAAGATTGTTTGGGAATTGTTTCTCAGATTTCTAAGGCTTCCATGACGGATGGTGTTTTTAGGATTCCGGGTGTGGATTTTGAAACTAATGATGGAACCTTCATAAGGGACTATATTCATGTTGAGGATGTTGCCGAGGCTTTTATTAAGGCCTTGAAGTTTTTAACAACCAGTCCAAAAAGTGATGTTTTCAACATTGGAGGAGGTAAAGGCTACTCTGTAAAGGAACTATGTGCCTTGGCGGAGGAGCAGACGGGGAAGGCTTTAAATCTTGTACCCTTAAACAGTAAAAGAATAGATCCGCCCAAAATTGTTACCTCAAACTCAAAAGCTTATGATATGCTCTCCTGGTCACCCAAGTATTCTATTAAAGATCTTATTGAGACTTCCGTATATTTTTGGGCAAAACACCCGGAAGGCTTAAATTGATTTTAGCCTTTTTTTGTGAGAAACTTAAGGCGTGAAAAAGGGTGTTTCGCTTGTTATTCCAATATATAACGAAGAAAAAAATATCCCTCTTCTTTACTTGGATGTTAAGCCTGTTATGGAGTCTCTAGGGTTGGAATATGAGCTTATTATGGTGGATGACGGCTCAAAAGATGCATCCTGGCAGGAACTTCTAAAGATTTCAGCGAGTGATAAAAAAGTAAAACTCCTTAGGCATGGTCGTAATATGGGGTTGACTCAGGGTTATCAGGATGGTTTTGATCACTGCTCTTTTGAATATGTTTTGATAATGGCTTCAGACTTGGAAAATGATGCCAAAGAGATTTTGAGGGTGATACAAAAGCTTGAAGAGGGTTATGATGTTGTAAATACCAACAGAGTTTCAAGATGGCAGAATAAAAAATCTACATCCATTTTAAGAACTTTTCCTTCCAAAGTTGCCAATGCCCTTATTGCTAATATAACGGGAGTTAAACTTAAAGACAACGGCTCAGGATTGAAAGGCTTTAAAAGATTTGTGGTTGATAATCTTAAAATGTATGGGGAGATGCATAGATACTTTGTATCTTACTGCAGTGTTTTTACAAAAAAAATTACTGAGATTGATGTTATCTATAAGGAGAGGATTTATGGTAAATCGGATTATGGGTCTATAACAAGAACATTTAAGGTTTTTTTAGATCTTTTTTCACTTAAATTTTTAGTTTCTTTATCTACCAAACCGTACCACCTTATGCCAGGAAGGCTTTTTGGTTCGGTTGGAATAGGTATGAGTTTTTTAGGTTCGGTCCTTACTTTTTATCTTCTAATAGACAAGTTTTTTTTTGGTAATCCAATTGGCTCCCGTCCGCTTTTGATATTTTCCTTCCTTTTTGTAGTACTGGGAGTGCAGCTTATAATGACCGGTTTTTTAGGCGAGCTTTTGATGAGGATTTATTTTGAATCCGGTGGGAGGAAAATATACACTGTCAGCGACAGAATTAATTTTGATTAAAGAAGCATCTTATGAAAATTCTTGTAACAGGGGCGGCAGGTTTTGTGGGGTCTCATTTAGCAGAGAGATTGAGTGAAAAGGGTCATGAAGTAGTAGGGTTAGACTGTTTTACCCCTTATTATTCGCGGGATCTGAAAGAACTTAACGTAAAAAGTATAAAAGAAAAAGGTTGCAGGTTTTTAGAATGCGATTTGACTATTGATAACCTGTCTGATGCTACATTTAGGGTTGATGTTGTTTATCATCTGGCAGCGCAGCCCGGAATTTCTTCCTCAACAGCCTTTGAGTCTTATGAGAGAAATAATGTGATAGCAACTTTTAAACTCTTAGAAGCCTGTCAAAGCGCTTCAGATCTCAAATGCTTTGTAAATATAGCTACTTCTTCAATTTATGGCAAGATTGCCACCGAATCAGAAGAAGCTTCTCCCAAACCTACTTCCTTTTATGGGGTGACAAAATTGGCTGCTGAACAGCTGGTTTTGGCATATAACAGGGATAAGGGTTTCCCTGCCACCTCGGTTCGCCTTTTTTCAGTTTATGGAGAAAGAGAAAGACCAGAAAAGCTATATCCAAAACTTATTAAAAGCATTTTAGAGGGGAGCGAGTTTCCATTATTTGAAGGATCTGAAAAACACCAAAGAAGCTATACATATGTGTCAGACATCATTGATGGGTTGGAGTTAGTTCTTAAAAATAAAGATAAATGTATTGGAGAAATATTAAATTTAGGTTGTGATACGGCAACTATAACTGGAGATAATATAAAAATAGTTGAGAATATTCTGGGTAGAAAAGCAAAAATAGTTCTTAAACCAAAAAGGCTAGGTGATCAAGAAAAGACTAAAGCCAACATTAATAAGGCAAGAAAACTTTTGGGATATGAACCAAAGGTTTTGCCAAAAGATGGTTTAAGGAGGGAGGTTCTTTGGTATAAAGAACATGTCTATGGAAAAATCAAAGACCTTTTATATACTCAATGAAAAAAGTATTATTTTACATTCCAACATTCCCCACCTTTTCCCAAAATTTTATTGCCAGAGAAATAGAGGCTCTTACCGAGACAAAAGACTTTGATATCTATATTTTGTCTTTGATGCCGGGAAAAAGAGGAACCATCCCTGATTCGCTAAGAAGGAAAGTACTTTACTTTTCAACATCCAAACCAAGAAGAATTATGGACTGCCTGCTCTTTTTCTTGAAAAATCCAATTAAATTCCTGACTGTGCTTCTTAAATATGAAGATAGGGTATTAAGCTTTGGAACGGCAGTTTCTATGTTGTCTGTAATTAAAAGCCTAAAGCCAGACATAATTTTTGCAAACTGGATAACTGAAGGCGCTCTTATTGCCAATATGTTAAGAGATCTAACCTCAATTCCATTTGCTGTAGAATGCCATGCAGAAGATATATGGTTAACAAAACCCTCCATTTTAAGAGCCAGGATTTTGGATGCAAAGTTTGTTTTGACCTGTACTGATTACAATGCCCTATACCTTAAAAAAATTTGTGCCAGGCATTGTGAGGGTAGAATTCATGTTGTGCGTCACTATGCTACAAACAAGCTTTTTGGCAGGGTTTATAAAAAAAGAGGACCGGTTCCTCAAATTTACCTGGTTGGCAGAATGATTGAAAAGAAAGGTTTCATATATTTTTTGAAAGCTGCAAAAATATTAAAAGACAGGGGAGTGCTATTTAAAGCTGTTATAGCGGGTGATCCAGGAACTGAAAAGGAAAAATTGGTGAGTGAATGTATGCGACTGTCTTTGAATGACATACTAGTTTTTTCAGATGAAGTGGATTTCACTGAGCATTCTCATAATTACCTTGAATCAGATATATTTGTAGCGCCGAGTGTGATAAGTGAAACAGGAGATATAGACGGGATTCCAAATGTTATTGTAGAGGCTATGCTTGCAGGGCTTCCGGTTGTGGCATCAAGAATTTCTGCTATTCCGGAAGTTGTTGAGGATGGAATTACTGGTTTTTTGGTATCTGAAAAAGATGAAAGAATGCTTGCCGATAGAATTGAAATTCTTCTCACAGATAAGCAACTTAGGGAAAACATGGGGTTGGCCGGTAAAGAAAAAGTGGAAAACCTTTTTAGCTATGAGAACACTATTTTAAGAATTAAAGAATTTCTTTTGATGGATTAAGCTATGGACCACACGCTAAATATAGCCGTTTTTATTAAGGCAACTACCTTTCACAAAAACTCAGGAGGTCTTGAAATGCAAAACAAAATTTTGAGTGAGGGTCTTGTTAACAGAGGGCACGCTGTCTGCGTATTTTCTCCCAAGAGAGATTTTTCAGAGGAAATTTACCTCTTAAATGGTGTTAAGTACATATTCTATGATGCCAAATATGAAAATCGAGGGGTTTTGGAAAGCCTTTTAAACATTGGTGTAAAAAATCAGGCATATAAAAAAAGCTTAGAGGCATTTTTGACAGAACATACTAAAAAGAAGTTTGACATTGTTATAAGTCAAAGTAGTGCAGGCCTTGGAATAATTAGAAACAAAAACAAATTAAATTTAAAGGTGTTGACTATTGCTCATGGGACAATCTTTTCTGAATTTAAAACAAGAGCTAAAAAGTTTAATAGCCTAAAGGAAGTTATATTGATCCTTAAAGATTTTGAGTATGCAGTTAGAACTTTTGTAACAACCCAAAAAGAGTTTTTAACAAAAAGTGATGTAGTGGTATGTGTTTCCAACTTTGTCAGGAGTAACGTAATAAAAGAGACTGGAATTCCAGAAAGTAGGGTGTTAGTGATCTTCAACGGAGTAAAAGCATTCACTTTTGATGTCTCAAAGAGAGACTTGATGACTACGCGTGTTTTGTATGTGGGTAGGATTGATAGAGAGAAGGGAGTTTTTGAACTTGTAGATGTCTTTTGTGAGCTGTTACAGGGTTCAAAACATAAGCTGGTGCTAGATGTTGTGGGTGGAGGAAAAGATTTGGCTGCCCTGAGAGAGTATGTTAATACAAAAAAAACATTTAAGAGGAATTTTAATATTTATGGTTTGATTGATCATAACAACTTAGGCCAGTTTTATAATAGAGCTTCAATTTTTGTACTTCCTACAAAAAGAATTGAAGGTTTTCCGGTGACCTTGCCTGAAGCTATGTTGGCTCATCTGCCAATAATTTCTTTTAGGCAGGGAGGCGTTGGTGAGGCTGTAATTGATACTAAAACAGGCTTTCTGGTTAAGGAAGGGGATTTTCCCCTGTTTAGGGATAGGTTGAAAACTTTAATTGATGACGAGAAGCTAAGAAACATGCTAGGGGAAAACTCCTTTAGTCTGGCAGTCACAAACTTTACTGAAGAAAAAATGGTTGATTCATATGAGAAGCTGATTTTTAATCTCTTATCTAGCATAATAAAGATATGAAACTTTTGAGAATAATTTATGAATGGCCTCCACCATGGATTGGTCTCACTCCCCATCCTTATGAACTTACTAAAGCACAGGCAACTTTGGGCTATGAGATAACACTTTTTTGTGGCAGATGGCCTAGAGCCGGTTTGGTAGAGCATCTTGATGGTGTTAATCTGATCTCTTTTTGGAGGGAGCCTATCAGAGGACTTGTTTTAGTTACCACGGCACCCATTATGAGCCTTTACTTTTTGTATTGGAGGTTTTTTCACGATGTGGAGATTTATCATGTACATGGAGCTTTTGGTTTTTATATATATATTTATAAATTGCTATTTGGTTTCCTGGATAAAACCCCGCTTGTGGTGCACTTTCACAACAGCATAAAGGGTAGATGGGTTGATGCTCAAATCAAAGAAAAAAAAATCTCATTAATATCAAGGTTTTTTGATTGGCCATTGTCTCAACTTGCGGAAAAACTGGCTGTGAAAGCTGCAGATTTTTGTGTTTTTGTCTCTCATAATGTTAAGGATGAGATAAAAACCTATTATGGAATTGACGATTCAAAATGCAGAGTTTTAGAGACTGCAGTAAACACAGACCTTTTTAAGCCTACTTTTGACGATCTAAAAAAAGAAATAAAGTTGTCACTTGGGTTTAAGGAGGAAGATATACTTGTTTCAAATATTGGGTATCTAGTGGAACGAAAGAATATCCACCTTTTAATAGAGGCTCTTTCTGTTCTACCGGAATACTACAAACTGATGCTTGTTGGAAAAGTGGAGCCAGGGTATCAAGAGATTCTGGATGAAAAAATTAACGAATTATTTTTAAAAGATCGGGTGGTTTTTATGGGAGAAAAGAATTATCCTGATACTCCATGGTATTATAGGGGAAGCGATGTTTTTGTACTCCCTTCATCATATGAAGGTTTTCCAAAGGTTGTTCTAGAAGCCTTAGCTTGCGGTATTCCGGTTATTGCAAGTGGCTTCAAAATGCCAAAAGTTAGAGGTTTAACAGAACTTAAGGCCATAACTCCTTCAGAAATAGCTAATGCTATTGAGTTGGTCATCTCAAGTAAAGAAGTTTGTGACGTTGAACAGATTGAAAACAACTTTTCATGGGGTGTAAGAAGCAAAGAACTTGATAAAATATACAGACAGCTTCTTTCCAAAGATTAAGATATGCATTACTTGAGTGCTTTAAAAAAAGATCCCTTTCTGATTGTGGTTATTGGGTTTAGTTTATTTATACTCTTAGTCTCACTTAAAGTCACTCTCTTCAGATACGCAAATTATGAATTTGGGAAATTTGATTTAGGAAACATGAGTCAAATGGTATATAACAGTTCACGCGGAAACTTTATGGAAGTGACTGATTATTTTGGTGGGAACATGCCAAGGTGGGGAATGAGTCATGTTGATCCTTTTTTGCTTATATTTGTCCCCTTTTATGCTTTTTTCCCAGATGCTAGAGTTTTGATTGTTGGACAGCTTGTGCTTGTGATATTCTCATCCGTTTTGCTTTATTTTATTGGGTTAACTGTGATCAACTCAAAAGCTGTTTCAGCTCTTGTGGCAATCTCTTACCTTTTATATCCGGCCTTAGGATATCTTTTGGCCTGGACAGGTTTTCATGGTGTGACGGCTGTTATACCTTTCTTCCTTTTAGCATTTTTGAGTTATGAACAGATGTATAAAAACCAAAGGTTTACTTTGAGAGGTCTTAGCATCTTTTGTATTTCCTTGTTTTTGACAATGATGGGTAAGGAAGAACTGTCACTTGTGTTGGCTTTTTATGGCTTATTTATTTATTTTATGAGAAAAGATAAAAGAATTGGTGGGTTGCTTTTTATTTTTGGGTTAATCTGGTTTAGTATAGCTTTTTTTGTGCTAATCCCTTCTGCTGCCAAATATAGAATTGACTCGTATCAAACTTTTGTAAGGTCTGTTGGCATTGAACTAGATCCTGAAAGAGATGTGTTAAAGCCGAATTACTTTTTAAGCAGGTATGACAGGTTTGGTGACTCTTACTCTGAAGTGCTTTTATCTATTGCTACAAATCCAAAATTGGTGGGTGAGGTGTTTTTTTCCGGTGATAAGAAAGAGAACTTTACTATGACCTTTAACCCCGTTTTGTACCTCCCCTTTATATATCTTCCAACATTTCTAATTTCCGTTCCCGAGTTTGTGATTAATTACCTTACTACTTCTGGTGGTATAGGAACCTCTGAAATTTACAACCATAGAATAAGTATGATCATTCCTATCCTTTTTATTTCTGTCTTTTTTTCAATCAAGTTACTTCAGGATTTTTTACGCTTGTTTTTGAAGAGGAGTCAAAAGTTTGTTTTTATTGCTGGCCTGATTGTTGCCTTTGCTTTGTTATTTGCCAATTATTACTACTCAAGAAAATACCAAAATCCCATAGTCCTTTGGTTTGTCCAATCTATTGAAAGGCGATTTGCTATGATCCCATTGGCTTTTGCTGCCTCTTTGGAAAAGCCTCAAGACAGTGAGAAAATGGTATTTGATGAAGGCTCAAAGATAAGATTGAAAATGCTTGAAATGAAAGATACTAAATGTCTTGATGATGTAGTTTCACTTGTACCTCCAGAAGTTAGTGTTTCTGCACCTGACTATCTTGGAGCGCACTTTTCAACAAGAAGAATTAACGCTCTTTTTCCGTCAAATTTCAATACATCTGACTATATTGTAGTAGATCTGTTTTCAAAAAAAGTTTCAACAATTCTTGGAGTGAATGAAAGTCTGGTAAGCAGAGTGGTTGGGGAAGTCCTTAAAAACCCAAATTATGAACTTATTTTTTCCTGCTCTAATGTATTTGTTTTTAAAAAATCGGAAGAAAATAAACAAAATCAATTACTTCCGCTTCAAAATCAGTTTACCTATAATGAAAAGTTTAACTATGATATAGGACAAAGCCTGAAACTTGTTGATTTTGAAATTCCTAAAGCTTTAGAAAGATCTAAAGAATTTAACTTGAAGTATGTTTATAAGAAAGAAGGCATGGGAGGATTAAACGGTTATGTTATATATACTACCTTCAAGGCAGATTCTGGCGAAGGTTCCTATCAGATTGCAAATCTGCCATCATTTGGAATAATACCTGCAGCCACCTGGGAAGAAGGAACTTATTATCTTGAAGAGAATAACTTTGTGCTTCCGGAAAAATTATTTCCTGGAAGATATAAGGTTTTTGTTGGGATAACAAATTCCATTAAATCTTATAACATTTATTTAACTGAAGTGTTTGTTAAGTGATTATGAAAGTTGGTAATTTAGGCACAGTATTAAATAAGAGAAAAGAACTTTTGGCTCTAGCTTTTCTTTTTGTCACATCATTTGTCCTTAGGTTTTACAATCTTTCTTATTCGGAATTTCAAGGGGATGAAATACGAGCACTGTATGATAGAGGAACCCCCTTGTGGGATTTTCTTATAGCGCAAAAGAAAGGCCCCATTCAATTTTTAGCAACATATTTTGTAAGCTTGGCTTCAGCCGACTATGATGAATTGCTGACGCGCTTTCCATTTGCCCTTGCCGGGCTTTTGAGCGTGTTTGTATTTTATTTTTTTATAAAGGAGCTATATGGAAGAAGAATAGCTTTTATAAGTTCTCTCCTGTTTTCTTTTAACGGGTTTTTTGTAGCTTTCTCCAGAATTGTTCAGTACCAGTCTTTTACCCTTCTTTTTTCCCTTTTAGGGCTTTTTTGCTTATCAAAACTTGTTAAAAGAAATAATCCTGTATTTCTTGTGCTGTCAGCCCTTTCTTATGCAGTTGCTTTTCTTTCCCATTATGATGCCGCTTTTACGGTTGTCTTTGCGTTATATTTCTTGTACTTATGGGTAAAAAGAGGAGCAAGGACCTTAAAATATAAATTGGTATGGACCTTTTCTTCTCTAGTGGTATTTTTACTTCTCACTTGCTCTTTTTATGTTCCGTTTGTACTGAATCCCTCCTTTTCTTCCGGTACAACAAGCTATTTTGAAACCCGATTAAAGGGTGAAGAAGGAAAGACTACAAGTACATTAATTACTTATAGTGTATATAACCCGCTACTTAGTGTTTATCTACTTGCGCTTTCCTTAATGGTAGCCTTGTTGTTTTGTTTTAGGAAAGTTTTACCTGTGGTTGTGTGGTTTGCCTTCCCCTTTTTGATACTTAATTTTATGGTTTCTGTTCCCGGCACACATATATTTAATTATGTGCTTCCTGCAAGTATACTTTCCGCCTTTGGGCTTGATTTTATTGCAAAGCAAGCAAGTAAAAATAAAGCCTTTTCTTATGTTGTAGCTCTAACAGTAAGCTTAGCTCTTGGATTTTTGTTTTATCAATCTTATGTAATCTTTATTGACCATACTGTAGAATATCCTTGGTTTGAAAAGAAAATCTTAGTGTTTACAGCTAAACTTCCGGATGATAAATATCATCTGAGCCTTTTTGGTTTCCCTTATAACAGAAGTTTAAAACTTGTAAATTGGTTAGTTTGGAATAATCCTAATGTCAGAGATATACAGTCCAATGAGAACTCTAAGATAGTAAGATTTTATGTTCAGCCCTTACCTAGTCTTACTCCCAATCAGACCGCATATGTTTATGTGTATGGTGCCCAAAGTTTGATGAAGACAAAAAAAAGCATTGTTTCTAAACAGAATCCGGACGCGGTTTTTTATAGGGGATCTGTTCCATTGTCTGAAGTATTTTTTATTAAAGATCAGAATGCAAGCAAGTAGTTTAGGTAAATGGCAAATTGTTAGTTTAATATCCAGGTTTTCTGCGCTTTTTTTAGGTCTTGTTCAGAGTGTTGTTATTGCAAGAATATTATCCGTCTCCGAGTTTGGGCTTGTTGGAATAGTTACTTCCATTGGAGCTCTAGCAGGAATTGCACAGCACTTGGGATTAGCATCAGGCACTACGCATCAGATATCTTCAGCTTCAAAAAATGAGGACATTTTTAAAATATTTTTGTCTTCTCTTGTTCTTAAGTACCTTATTACTGTTCCTGTGGCTGTTGGTCTCTTTGTTATAGCTCCTTATATTGCCAGAAATATATATAAGTATAGTGAGTTACTGTTTCCTCTGAAGATTTACTGTTTTGTATTGATTGTTCAGGGTGTTCAAAGTATTTTCAATTCAATTATTGCCGGACTTCAGAAATTTAAAGTGCTTTTTATTTATCAGGCTGCAATTGCTTTTGTCAGCGTTTTTTTATATGTGCCTTTGGTGTTTTTATTTAGAGTAAATGGTTTCTTCATTGCGTTGGCTTTTTTTAACCTTATAGGTTCAATTGTACTAGGAATGCTGGCATTGTATCCCATAAGAAACCACATCAAGCTACCTACTACAAAAGAGTTTGGGGGCTTTTTTAAAAATATTTTTGTGTTAAGTATGGGTATTTATCTTGTCAAGGTATTATATACGCTTTGGGTTAGGTTTGGCCAGCTTACGCTTCCTTATTTTAGTAACCTAACATCCGTTGGCATTTTTAGTTTTGCAATGCTTTATGCTTCTAAACTCCAGACCATATCTGATGCACTGACGGATGTTAATCTCCCTTATTTTTCAAAGGTTTTTGCAACAAACTACGAAGATTTTAAAAAGACATTTCATGAAAACTTTAACAAACTTTACGCACTGATTTTTTTTGCAGGGGTTGGAGGAATCTTTTTTTCAAAAGAGGTAATTTTGATTGCCGTGGGCACCAAGTACAACGCCTCATTATTTATTATTCTCCCTTTAGTGTTGTCTTTTGTTTTTTACTCATACATTAATATTTTAAAGTCCAGTGTTTTAATTCCAGCTAAAATGTTAAAAGAAATGATTCTGGGATATTTTTTAATGTTAATTGGGACCGTTGGGTCTTATTTTGTCTTAAATACCCGAATGGATGGGTTAAATGCTATGTCTTTCTCAATGTTAATTGGAGGTATCCTAGGCTATTTTGTCTTAGCTTTGCTGATCTATTTAAAACTTAAGATACTAATTAATGATTATGGTGCCTTTCTGATTTCAAGCCTTCTAATACTTATACTTGCAGGACATCTTATTATTGAGGCTATTTATCTGAGGCTTACTTTTTTTGTATTCATGAGTTTTATATACTTATACTTTGTAGACAGGTTAAAACTTGTGAATATTGCAAGGTTGTTTAAAAAACTAAAAAGGGTAAGTTAACAAAAATTTGTGAAAAAAGATTATAGAAAAACCATTATCAAAGTTTGTATCAGTGGCTTCCTTATTATTTACTTGTTTAACTCAATAGACAAGGAGGCATTTCTCAAAAACCTTGCTTCAATGAATATTTCATATTTTCCTTTGATTTTCTCACTTGTTGTAATAAATTACTTTATTAGCTCTGTCAGATGGAAAAAAATAATATCAATTTTTGAAAACAATCATAAAGCTTCTTTGTTTACTCTTGTAAAACTGTATTTTATAGGAGCGTTTTTTAATAACTTTTTACCCACGAGCGTGGGGGGCGACGTCTATAAGGCAATAAGTTTGGGAAGGATTATTGGAAACAAAGCTAATGCTTTTGCCAGTACGTTTATGGAAAGGTTTAGCGGTGTAGTAGTATTGGGTCTGCTGTCTGTTTTTGGGTTGGTATCTACCTTTGGGAAAATGGGTTTTTTTGTAGTAGCCTTGATAACTTTTGGAGGTTTTTTTGTTTTTTATTTGCTTAAGGCTTTTGGCAAGAGGTTTTCAAAGATTAAAAGCTTTAATGAGTCTTTGGCAAAATATAAACACCATAAGGACGTGCTTTTTTATGCCGTTTTCACGTCAGTTTTTGTGCAAGTTTGTTCAGTACTAACCCAGTATTTTATTTTTAGGTCTTTGCAAGCAGACGTCTCGCTTTTTTACGCGTTTTTTGCCTTTCCTGTTATCATATTGGCAAGTTTTATTATTCCTTCCCAGAATTCATTTGGTGTCCAGGACGCCTTATATGCGGCTTTTTTTTTGAATGCGGGTATTTCTGTAGAAGTATCACTTTCAGCTTCCGTAATCTATCATGTAATAAGGCTTATTGTGAGTATGCTAGGAGGGTTGTTTTATGCCATTGATCGCTGATACTTCCGCTTTTAAAGTCGTTTCCAAAAAAAGAGTGTTCCTTCTGGTGGGTTTGGTTTTGTTATTTTTTATAACCCATATACCAAAACTGGGAAGTGATGAAATAAATCCGGATGCAATAAATTGGCATCAAAGATCGGAACAGTATGTTGATGCTATAAAAAGTAAAGACTTTTTAAGAACCTATCAGCATTATCATCCGGGAGTGACATTGATGTTTTTGACCGGAGTTCCTGTGGAATTGTTAAAAAGAGCTCAACCGGAAAGAGTTGAGTATAGTCGTTTTTCTTATGAGGCCTTTCATACTGTTGCTAAGCTGTCAATAAATAGTGTGATTTTAGTGCTTATCATTTATCTTATCTTTAATCTGACTAAAATTGTGGGATTTAACAAAGCTTTTTTTGTGGGAGTTTTATTAGTAATTGATCCTTTTTTCCTTGGTAATACAAGACTTTTGCATATGGATGCACTTCTGTCTGTTTTTCTTGCAAACGCATTAACAGCGTTTTATTTAGGAGTTAAAAGAAAGAGTATCTTGTATCTTATGTTTGGGTCAGTCTTGTTAGGGTTTTCTTTTTGGACCAAAAACATTGCAATTCTTGCTGTTTTATACGCTTTGGGTTGGATTTTGCTTGTTACTCTCTTTCAAAAACTTGGGAGAAGGTTTTTGTTAAAAGGCATTGTTTTAATAGTTTTAGGTTTTTTTCTAGCAGGTTATTCTATTCTACCTGCGTTATGGGTTAATCCAAAACGTGTTTTCACCAAAATTATCAATGGGAGTGCTCTGGTGGTAAATGAGGGCCATGAGGAGGTGTTTTTAGGGGAGATCACAAACGACCCTGGACCTTTTTATTATCCTCTGGTGTTGCTTTTTAAGTTATCACCGTTTGTACTTATCTTATCTATTGGTTCTTTGGTCTATTTTACTTTGATTCTTATTAGAGAAAAGAAGTTTTTATCCTCCCAACATTTGTTTGTTTATTATCTTGTGTTATTTGCCCTTGGTTATTTTGTGGCGATTGAAGTGGCAAATAAGAAAATAGACAGATATCTTTTACCCCTTTTCCCACTATTTTATGTGTTTGTATCAGTTTTTATTTTTGATCTTTTGGCCAGGACTAATAAAACGTATTTATATATAACAGTTTTTTTTGCATTTGCTTTGTTTTCAGCGTGGGACTTAAGAAAATACTTTCCGTACTATTTTGTTTACAATAGCTATCTTTTTGGTGGGGCTGAAAGAGCAGGTAAGCTTATAGGTCAGAAGTCATTTGGAATAGGCGTTTTTGAAGTTAAAGACTTTATAGTAAATAATTATGGAATGGTTAAAGTAGGGTTTGTGGATAGGAAACCTATAGCTGCAATTTACCCAAACTCACTGGTTTTTGATGTGAGAGCTTATGGTCCAACAAATTATGATATTCTAGTTTTAGATAGCGATGAATCCATGCCAAAGAAAGCCCTGGGTAAATTTGTGTTAGATAAAAGTATTAAAATAGGCGGAGTTAATTTTTGGAACTTTTATGTTAAGATTCCTCAAGAATAAAATTTTTCTGATTTTTGCTTTTGCTCTCTTCTTGAGACTGTATGGAATAACACACGGTTTCCCTTTCATCTACCACGTAGATGAGCCAGCGCTTGTTAGATCTGCTTACAATATAAGATTTGATCCCAACCCTCACCATTTTGATTGGCCACATTTATATTTTTATCTAAATTTTCTTTTATACGCAGTAGTTTATGTACTAAGAGTTGTAGTTAACACTCTTGGGATTAGACTTTTAGTAGAAGGCAGTTTTCCGCTTCTTTACAAGGACCCGCTCATTTTTTATTTTTTGTCCAGAATTCTGAGCGCTTTTATTGGTGCGTTAACCCTAATTCCCTTGTATATGGCTGTGAAAGAGCTGTTTAACAAGAATACGGCGCTTCTGGCAGCTTTTGCGTTGGCTGTATTTCCTCACCATGTTCATGCCAGTCATTTTGCGCTAATAGACGTGCCGGCAACCTTCTTTTTAACTTGGGTGCTATACTTTAGTACTAAGATATATAAAACTTTTGACAAAAAATATTTTGTTTTGGCTTCCCTTTTCAGCGGTTTTGCGGCTTCTACTAAATATAATGGGGGGTTAGCCTTTTTAAGTGTTATTCTTGCTTTTATTTTTTATTTATTCAAAATTAAAGATTTCAGTGGTTATTTTATTAGGAAGAATCTTGCTCTACCCATAGTTTCAATAGTCTTTTTGGTTGTTGGTTTTTTTATAGGGACTCCATATGCTTTGCTTGACTTTAAAACATTTGTCAGAACTGATAGCCCAAAGGGGGCTTTTTGGCAATTTAAAAATGTTGGAAAGGTGACAATTGAAGAATATTTGCCACAACTTTACAATGCGGTAACTAATAAATATCTTTTTGATTTTGGGGTTACTTATACATTTTTGTTTTTTGTTTTTGTGATATATTCCTTAGCCAGGTTTAAGGATTTTAATAACTTACTCTTTTCAATACCAGGGGTAATCATTTTTTTGTACATAAGCACTTTTGATAAGAATAGAATTCATTACTACATGGTTTCTTACCCTTTTATTTGTGCTGGAGTTGCTATAGCTTATTTTAAAGCTGAAAGGCACATTCAAAGTTTAAGACTTGATAAAAGGCTGATTTTGATCACAAAAAGCTTGTTTTTTTTGTTAGTTTTTGCTTTGCCTTTTTATTTAGCTATTGATAGATCGGTGGTCTTGGCACGAAAAGATTCCAGGAATGTGGCCTACGAATGGCTTTTGAAAAATATGAAGCCTGGACAGCCAATATACTACCAGGGTCAGGATATGGAGCAACCTTTGTTGGATCTACCGGTTAAGCCCAAAAAATTAAAATCGGATCTAGAAATTAATAAAGTACCCGTCGGAGCTTTAGTGATTATTACTGAAAACAAAGTATTAGAGGATGAAAATCAGTATCTTAAGAACAAAGTCAGATTGAATTTAATCTTTTTTGAATCTGGTGTGGGAACTCAGGGTCCGTTTGTTTATGTTTTTGAAGTCACTTAATGTATGAAAAAGTTTTTATCACATTTTAGATTTCCCATCTTAGAGATAGTGGTTTTTCTCAGCATGGTGTTTTTAAGACTTCCTGACTTAGGGAGGGAAAACTTTAATACAGATGTTTGGAAGTGGAAGCAAAGAACATACAACTTTTTAAATTCGGTTACTTCTGTAGATTTGAAGGGAACTATACAGTCCTACCACCCGGGGGTGAGCCTGACTGTACTCGGGTCCCTGGGGGTAAAAAGTGAAAGTTTTTATCAAAAATATGTGCTAGGAAGGAAGCTTGTCCAAAACGATCTCATTTTTTCTCTTCACTTTTTCCAAAAGCTCTGGGTTGTGATAGCCATAAGTTTGCTTTTAACTATCTCGTTTTATTACTTAAAAAAATATTTTGGTCTGCTTTTAGCACTAATTTTCTTGTTACTGCTTGATACAGAGCCTTTCTTTTTGTTTCATACCAGGGAGTTTCATTTGGAAGGTCTAATGAGCTTATTTATGTTTGTAACAGTTCTGTTATTTTTTGGGTTTTTGATAGAAAACAGAAGAAAATACTTTGTTTTTTCTTCAGTGTTTGCGTCTCTTGCTTTACTAACTAAAAGTTCAGCGTTTTTTTTATTCCCCTTTGTAGGACTTATGCTTTTTGTTCATAAACTTTTAAAAAAAGAGCAGAATTCTTTGACAGTGCTTAAAGAGTTCTTGATTTTTACATTATTAGTAGCAGCTTGTTTTGTGATTTTGTGGCCGGCTATGTGGGTTTCTCCCGTTGAAACTCTTTCTTCTTATTTTAGGGGTGCCACAGAAGTGGGGTTAGAAGGGGATCATTTGCAGCTCTACTTTGGCAAACTTGTTGCAGACCCTGGTGTTTCATTTTATCCTCTGAATATCTTTCTAAGAGTGACACCTTTAGTTTTACTTATTTTTGTACTTAGTGGTTTAGTGTTTTGTTTTGGCAGAGATAAACAGTTTTATTTTAGCAAGTTGCTGCGGAATGATTTTGTTTCTAGTTTTGCCTTTTTAAATTCGTTTTTGTTTGTAGTCTTTTTTCTGCTATTTTTATCAATTCCAACAAAAAAACTTGATAGGTACATACTCCCTATGTTTCCTTTTCTGGTTCTGTCTGCTTCTTTGGCACTTTCTAGTATTTTTAGGATTTTATCCTCCAAAATCCATATAAAAATTGAAAAACCTTTTTATATATTTCTGGTAATTGTGTTTTTAAGGGTAGCGCAATTAGGTTTTGTACATCCGAATTATCTTTTCTACTATAATCCGCTTGTTGGGTTTGACAAAGCTAAGTTTATGGTTGAGCCAAAATGGGCATTTGCAGGAATGGCAGTTAAGGAGTTTTTCACGAGTACAATAACAAGGCAAACTGGTAGTAATCAGTTAATAGCTTTCCCTGAAAAATATTACATTCAGCTATACCCATTTATTGAAGAAGTTGATGGTGCAAAACCTGTGATTATGGACATAAAAAAAGATGCAGGGAGGGCCACTTTTTTTGTGTATCCCACTTGGGATGATGTGGCTTTGCAAAATACAGACTTTAACTTGTACTTTTATGACTCAATAAGATTTAGAGGAAATGCTATTTATAATGTTTATAAAAGACTTGAATGAAAAAGATTTTAACTAATACTTTTCTTGTTACTTTAAGTTTTTTTGTTGGCAATGTTTTTAGCTATCTTCTGCACATTTTTTTAGGGAGAGGACTTAGTGTTTCAGAATATGCTGAGTTTTCTGTTCTACTCTCCCTGTTTAACATTTTTTCAGTTCCCGCCACAGCTCTTTCCACCACACTCACAAAACAATCTTCGGAGTTCAATGCGGCCGGAAAAAAAGAAGAATATACCTCGCTTTTTAGTATGGTGATAAAGTATGAAATTGTATTTGGCTTGATTTTTGTTATCTTAACTTTATTTTTCAATAAATTTATTTTAAGTTATCTTAATCTGAACAATTTTTATTCTCTGTTATTTTTCTCAATTTATGTGGCACTCACTCTTTTTACTGTTGCGCCGGTTTCTTACCTTCAGGGGTTTTCTTTATTTAAGGAGTTCTCATTTTTAAATCTTATTAACGCTCTTTTAAGACTTCTTCTGCCAATTATTTTTGTTTTACTTGGTTTTAAAGTGAGTGGGGCATATATTGGTCTTTCTGCATCAAGTCTTTTTGTTATTTTCTTTTCTTTTTTTCTTTTAAAAAAGTTTTTTGTAAGTTTTAAAGCCCTTTCACTTAAACCCTATATGAAACAATTTGGTAAACTTTTTTTGGCATCAGTTTTATCTTCCTTAGGCCTTGTTTTGTTGAGTAATTCTGATGTTGTATTAGTAAAACATTACTTTTCATCTGAACTGTCAGGTTTGTATGCATCAGTTGTGGTTGTTGGGAAAGTATTTCTCTTTGGGGCGGGGACCATATCAGTCGTTATGTTCCCTCAAGTTACAGATATATATACAAAAAAAGGAGATGTTAAAAAAGTGTTTATGAGTTTTCTCTCTATTATTATACTAGTAAGTTTACTACTTTTACCGGTTTTCTTTCTTTTTCCATCTGTTTTGATCAGAACTTTATTTGGGCTTAGATTTATTGAGGCCAGCACTTTGTTACCTCTATTCACAATTTTTGTGCTTTTTTTTGTACTGGATCAGTTCTTTGTTATGTTTTTTTTGGCAGTGAACAAAAAAAGGGTGTCACTGCTTGTTTTGGGTACCGCCCTGTTTCAATATGTGTTAATAACAGTGTTTCATTCCAGTTTAAAAGCGGTGATTGTGGCAAACATAGTGAGTAGCCTTGCGCTTTTTGTTATTATGCTCTTATATTTTGTTAATTATGTTAGTTTCAGTAATAGTTCCGGCTTACAAAAAAGAGAAAACAATTAAGAAAGATATTCAAAATATTCTTTGTGTAATGAGAAGCACCCGTTATAAGTTTGAGATTATAGTTATTGTTGATGGGGTTTTGGATGCAACATATGAAAGGGCGCTCTCTTTGAAAGAAAAGGAACTCAAGGTTTTTGCATATCAGACAAATAAAGGTAAAGGGTATGCCGTAAGATTTGGAATGGCAAAATCAAAAGGAGATTTGGTAGCCTTTATTGATGCCGGCATGGATATTGATGCTAATGGTATTTCAATGCTTCTTGAGCATATGCAATGGTATAAGGCAGATATTATGATAGGGAGTAAAAGGCATCCAGCGTCTAAGGTAGATTATCCTCCTCTGAGGAGAGTTTACAGTTTTATCTATCAGATGCTGGTTTTCTGTTTGTTTTTTTTAAAAGTTAAGGATACTCAGACAGGCCTGAAAGTTTTTAGAAGGGAGGTCTTAGAAAAAACTTTGCCAAGACTTGTTGTTAAACAATTTGCTTTTGATATTGAGCTTTTAGCCGTTGCTCGTTATCTTGGCTTTAAAAGAATCTTTGAGGCACCTGTTGAAATATCCTGGAAATTTGAGGACACAAGTATTAAGAAGGCCTTTTTTCTTGATCCGCAGATTAGAGGTATTATTCTTGATACACTTGCAGTCTTTTACAGAATGTATATTCTTAACTATTATCACAGCTCCAATAGGCCCAAATGGAAGGTAAGCCCAGAATTAAAAATTTCATCTGCCCGTCTTAAGGCTGTATGAAAGAGACTCATCTCTTTGTTTCTATCATTATACCGGTCAGAACAATAACAAATTACTTGAAAGAGTCAATAGAATATCTCAAAAAGCTTGATTACGGACTGTTTGAAGTACTAATATTTACGGATTTTCCTGAAGAGTGTGAGATTATTGATTATCGTTTTAAAATATATCCTTCCGGAAAAGTAGGACCTGCAGAAAAAAGGAATTTGGCATTAAGCTTTGCTAAGGGGGAGATACTGGCTTTTCTTGATGATGATGCTTATCCCAAAGAAGATTGGCTTAAAAAGGCCCTTAGTAATTTTGAGGATTTATCAATTTGTGCTGTTGGAGGACCTAGTCTGATACCTGTCAACGAAGGCTTTTTGGAAAGAGTATCTGGGGAGATTTTGGCTTCTTTTTTGGCAAGCGGCGGAACAACTATTAGGCACATTCAGGGTAATAAGAAGGAATTTGTGGATGATTACCCAACGGTTAATCTGCTTGTGAGAAAAGAAGATTTTAAGAACGTTGGCGGTTTTGATAAAGAGTTTTGGCCTGGAGAGGATACAAAGTTATGTCTTGATTTGATTAAAACCGGAAAGAAGATTTTGTATGACCCATCTGTTTTAGTTTTTCATCATAGAAGAGCCGTATTTTTACCGCATTTGAAGCAGGTTTCTAGATATGGTATGCATAGAGGACAATTTGCACGAATATTCCCTGAAACATCACTTAAGCTGGCCTATTTTGTGCCTTCATTGTTTGTTTTGGGGCTTTCATTAGGGCCATTTAGTTTTTTGGTTTCAAAGTTTTTTATCCTTCCTTATTTTTTCTGCGTTTATTTATATATTCTTTTACTGCTTTCAGAAGCTTTTAAGACTTATAAAAGGACAGGAGTTTTAAAAATGATACCTTATTTTATAGTTGGCACTTTTCTGACACATCTTGTTTATGGAGTTTGTATTTTATATGGACTTTTTGTTAAACCCAAATTAAACTTGAGGGATATTGATGGGAAAACTAAAAAGTATTTGGGAGGTTAGTTTATGAGGAACTTGAAAATCACAGTTATTAGGGAACTTTGCATTGCAGCTGGGACTTGTTTGATTCATGCCCCAAACACCTTTGACTTAGATGGTGATAATATAGCAATAATCAAAGACCCGGTAGGGGATACGGCCTCAGCCATTATTGCCGCAGCTAAATCCTGTCCAACGGTTGCAATACTTATTGAGGATGCGGATACAGGAGAGAAGATTTGGCCCAAAGAGACTTAATTAAGATTTGAGATGAAAATTCACTATTTATTAAAGGATCCAAATGAGAAAGTTATAGATGTTTTTTCTTTGGGAGTTGAGGTGTTAACCGAACCGTTTGTTGAAGCTTTGGGTGTAGTTCCACCGGCAGGTAGTTACAAACCCATATGTCCTAATAATGTTTTAGTTAGAGAAAAGAGGCTCAAAGAGGTAGAGGAAACACTTAACACCAATCTTGTCACTTCTATTTGGTTGTACAATCTTCATTTTCCAACCGTTTGGAATGCTCCAGAACCTACGCTCTTAGATACCTGTTATTGCAAACACTGTATCACTAATTTTTCAGCTTATTTGGGTGGGGAGTCCTTACCAACAGCAAAAAATGAGTTGGTTGAAGCTATTGAAGGTCAGTATTATATTGAGTGGCTTGAGTTTAAGTGTAAAACCATCACGTCATTTGTTGAGGATGTTAAAAAATTGATTGGTGTTTGTGGGAGGACTGTAAAGCTTGGAATTTTTGTTCCGCCATGGAACGACAAAGAGTATGGAAGCGGTATTACAAGGCTTTTGGGTCTTGATCTTTATACTCTGTCCGGTTTGGTGGATGTTATTTCACCAATGCTTTTTTATAAGGAGCTTGCAAGAGATTTGGAGTGGGTAGGTGGGATGCTTGATTACTACAAGGCTTTTACAGGTGCCAAGATTATACCTTCTTTTGTTGATAACTTAGATAACCTTGCCTGTGATAAACTAATTGTATTTAATACCGTGTGAAAGCGCTTTGTTAGTGCTTTTAGGTTTTCCCGGGAGTAAAATTGCACTATGTCTGCCCCTGAAATAAACAAAGATACGGATGAGGATTCAGGCTTATCGTTTACTGAAGTGGCCCATATTTCCCAGTGGGTTCTTAAAACTATTTTCAGACTACAGAAGGCACATGCCATTACATACCTTCTTTTTAATGTGGTTTACGAAGTTCGATTTATTCTAAACACCTTTATAGTTGCAAAGCTCATTGATACTGTAGCTACGGGGTTGATTCAGAAAAACCTTGATTACAGGTCTCTCTACTTTTATTTGTCTGCCTTGTTTGTATATAACATTGTATCAATGGGAATGAGTCATTTCAGAAGCTATTTTCAACTATCATTAAGAATCTCCTCTTATCCAAAATTGCAAAAAGAATATTATTCTCACTTGTATAAATTGGGAATCGAAAAGCTGGAGGACCCCGAAATTGTTAATAAAACACACAGAGCCTCTCCCACCATTGAATCGCTTTTTGATTATTTTTTGCTAATAATATCCTTTATTTCAATGACAGTTAGATTGATTTCGGTGATTCTCACTGTTTTTGCAATATTTCCTCTCTTTCTTCTACTTGTGGTTGTGGCAAACATTCCCTACTTTTTTATTGATAGAAAATACAGACTCTTAATTTGGAAGTTTATTATCAAAAATACTGAAAATAATAGGAGGAATAGCTCAAACATTGCATATTTGACAACCCCTAGGGAGCTTCATGAGGTATATGTAAATAATGCCTTTGAGTTTTTAAGCCGAAAGTACCTTCAATTTGCCGAGTGGTACAAAAAAGCAAATCTTGAGATTCAAAAGAAATGGTACGTTTTTAATTTCTCTGCTTTATTTCTGCCTGAACTGGCTGTGCTGATTGGGCTTGTAAATATTTTCAAGCAAGCAATCTCGGGATTACTTAGCGTAGGACAGTTGACTTTTTACTTCAGAATGCTGAACGAGGTCTCGGAAGGAATTCAAACAATTATGAATCAAATGAATGCCCTGAATTCTAATGTGTTGAGGCTTAAGGACTTATATTTCATTTTCACAAAGATTGAACCATTTGAAGATGGCGCTGTTGCCATGCCCCGCCTTGTACAGGGTCCTCAAATTGAGTTTAAGGATGTGTCGTTTGCATATCCTAGAGCAAAAACTAATGTGTTTAATAACATTAATCTTTTAGTTCGGCCTAAAGAAAAGATTGCAATTGTAGGCCATAACGGGGCCGGAAAAACAACTCTTCTTAAGCTGATCTGTCGGTTTTATAAAGTCGGAGGTGGAGCAATTTTGATCAATGGTACAGATATTAGTTCACTTCGCATTAAAGATTGGTATCAAAACATGGGAGTTCTGCTTCAGGATTACAATGCTTATGGGCATTTGACTGTAAGAGAGAATATTCTTATCGGAAGGCCAGACGAAGACTCCGACGAAACGGCGATTCATCTTGCAGCGCAGGGGGCAGATGCTCTTTCGTTTATAAACGACTTTCAGGGAAAGTTTGACCAGGTTTTAAGTGAACGCTACAAAGGAGGAATCAGGCCAAGCACCGGCCAGTGGCAGAAAATTGCCATTGCGAGACTTTTTTACAGAAACCCGTCATTGGTAATTTTTGACGAGCCAACCTCATCTATTGATGCGGTGTCGGAGTATAACATTTTTAATAGAATTTATGAGTTTTTTGAGGGCAAGCTGAATTCAATACGAATTTCCCCACCCAACCTCTTTTAACATAATTTCTTCTG